>CAIUPE010000051.1 GCA_903900975.1 uncultured Hyphomicrobiales bacterium
ACTACCGATTTCAATCATTCCTAGACTAGCTAAATGAAGGAATTCCGATAGTTCTCCAAACTCTGCATTTTTACCTTTGAACGCTGACATACCGTGGTCACGGATAATGTCTGTCAGCTCAAGTCCCATTTCGGCGACATAATCATTTGTAGCTTTTTGTTGACGTCTTACGGAATCACCTTTGAGCTGCTCAGGTGTTGACATCCGAATATAAGAATAAGCTTTCGCCATGAGTTAAAAACCTATTTTATATTCATAATTTAATGAGGTTATAGCATTTAATTTAATTAGTTACAACATCAGCATATTATGTCCGCCGGCAGCGGCGATTTCGAGCACCCGACGGGCCGACTCCTGCCCTTTGATATCCTTTAGATCAGGCAGCGAGACCGGTTCCCCTCGGATGGCGGGTTCGGGACGGCTAAGCACCTGCGTGCCTTTGAAATGATTGGCAAGCTGAATGAGTGAGCGCGGCGCGATGATCTCGATCTCGCGGGATGCCCATGCCGCTTCGGGTCCTGAAGCATAAGGGCAAATCAGGCCATGCCCGCGGACATTGGCGGCGATAGCGGCGGGCAGAACGCCAGCAACAGGCGATATCGTCCCATCAAGCCCCAACTCGCCAAGCACGGTAAACCCGTCAAGCGCATCAGGAGGGATAGCACCAATGGCCGCCATGAGCGCCAGCGCAATGGGTAAATCGAAGTGACTTCCCTCTTTCGGCATATCGGCGGGCGCGAGGTTAACTGTAATGCGTTTGGCAGGCAGAGCGAGACCAGAGGCCACCAAGGCCGCTCGCACCCGCTCGCGGGATTCGCCCACCGCTTTATCGGGCAGGCCGACAAGATTGAACAGCACCTTACCCGGCATAATCTGCGCCTGCACATCAACGGGTTTGGCCTCGATGCCTTCAAATGCCACGGTTGAAACGCGGGCTACCATGTCAGGTAAGCCCGCGCGGTCACAAGCCGTTGGTTGGAGGCAGGCGTTTTTATGGTCATGACGCGAAAGAGAATAGACACAAAAAGCCACCGAAACACCTGTCACAAGTGACAGGTGTCAATCGATCGAAACGGTCTTCAATCGGTACAAGGCATCCAGCGCTTCCCGAGGTGTCATCTCATCCGGATGCAAAGCCGCCAAGGCTTCGCGCAAGCGATCAGGTTTTTGTTCAGGTGCAAGGGCTATCGGCACCGGCTTCATCAGGGCTGAGAACAACGGCAAATCATCGATCATCCGTGCCACGGGGGCTTGTCGATCAGAGGCTTCGAGTTCGGCCAAAATGATTGTTGCACGTTCGATCACAGAACGCGGCAGGCCTGCAAGGCGGGCGACCTGAATACCATAAGAACGGTCGGCAGTGCCGGGTACGACTTCGTGTAAAAAGATCACTTCGCCATGGTGATCCGTGACCCGCATCGTCGCATTGGCCAAGCGGTTCAGGCGCTTGGTCAGCGCGGTCAATTCGTGAAAATGGGTGGCAAAAAGCGCCCGGCAACGATTGCCTTCGTGGAGATGTTCAATCGTTGCCCACGCGATTGATAAACCGTCAAAAGTAGCGGTTCCGCGGCCGATTTCGTCCAGAATCACCAGAGAATGTTCGGAGGCCTGATTAAGGATGGCGGCAGTTTCGATCATCTCCACCATGAAGGTCGAGCGACCGCGTGCCAGATCATCCGCAGCGCCGACCCGCGAGAAAAGGCGGTCGACAATGCCGATTGTGGCTCGTTTGGCGGGCACATAAGCCCCCGCTTGGGCCAGCACGGCGATCAGCGCGTTTTGCCGTAAATAGGTCGATTTACCCGCCATATTGGGGCCGGTGATGATTTGAATTCGACCAGATCGGGCACCATCGGGCGGTGAAAGTTGGGCATTATTGGCGACAAAGGCTTCGCCATTGCGTTTTAAAGCCGCCTCGACAACGGGGTGGCGGCCACCTTCAATATCAAACTCTAACCCTGTGCTGATGTCGGGTCGCACATAGCCCAGATCATCGGCCAGCTCGGCAAGTGCGGCCGAAACATCAATGACAGCCAAGGCATCGGCGGCTTGTTTGATCGCCTCCATTTGGTCGGTGAGGCGTTTCGCAAGGTCGACAAATAATTCGAATTCAAGGCCCAATGCCTTGTCTCCGGCCGATGCAATCCGGCTATCTAGATCGGCCAATTCGACGGTTGAAAACCGCATGGCACCTTGCATCGTTTGGCGATGGATAAAAGTGGCGGAGTGAGGCGGTTGGATTAGCAGCTCACCTGCCGCTTGCGGTACTTCGAGATAATAACCGAGGAAATTGTTGTGCTTGATGCGTAAGGTGCGGGCACCCGTCTGCTCGATATAGTTGGCCTGAAGCGAGGCGACAATGCGGCGGCTTTCGTCGCGCAGACCCCTCACCTCGTCCAGTTCTGGCAAAAAACGTGCGCGGATAAATCCGCCGTCGCGTTTGTTGAGCGGTAGATCGTCCGCGAGGGCCTGGGCCAACAAGGGGGCTGTTTCCGGATCGAGCACGTCAAGGGCTAGGCACGCCACGCGAATTTCGGGCGATAGCTCCTCAATGCCAATGAGACGTTTGGCGATGGTCTTTGCCAGATGAAAGGCATCCCGAAGGGCTGCAAGGTCACGTGGGCCGCCCCGCTCCATCGCGAGACGGGACAAAGCGCGTGCCATGTCGGGTGCCGCTTTCAGTACCGAACGCAGCTCGGCGCGTAAGCTGCGGCGGTCAAGAAAAAAGGCCACGGAATCGTGTCGTGCGCGGATCGCATCGGGATCGGTCAAGGGTCCGGCGATCCGTTCGGCCAGAAGGCGTGCGCCCGGCGGGGTTACCGTGGTGTCGATGGCGGCCAAAAGACTGCCGCGTCGCTCACCCGCAAGGGTTCGCGTGAGTTCGAGATTGGCGCGGGTTGCGGCATCGATCTGCATGGCACCCTGCGCCACTTCACGCACGGGCGGCGATAAAGGCGGGCGCACGCCCAATTGGGTGCGAACGACATAGGCCGCAATCGCGGCCGCCGCCGAAAGCTCGGTCTTTGAAAACGCACCAAAGCCGGAAAGCGAGGCCACGCCGAAAAACTCCTGCAAGCGACGCTCGGCGGAGGTGGCATCAAACCCGTCGCGAGCCATTGGCGTTACGGTACCCGGCATATCGCGATAGAGGGTTTTTAACGGCCCCGGTTCATCGATCAGGCTATCGGGCAGCAAAATTTCGCGCGGCTCAAGGCGGGCGATTTCCGCCAGAAGCGAAGCCTCTTCGGTTTCCGTTACGCGAAACCGTCCGGTGGAAATATCGGCAGAGGCCAAACCATAGCGCCACGCGCCATCCTCTTGCCTTGCGCGGGCAACCGCCACCAGCAAATTGGCCCGCGCGGGATCAAGCAACCGCTCTTCGGTAATTGTGCCGGGTGTAACCAGCCTCGTAACATCTCGGCGCACGACCGATTTAGGCCCGCGCTTTTTGGCCTCTGCCGGATCTTCCATCTGCTCGCACACGGCGACGCGATGGCCGCCCGCAATCAGGCGCTGGAGATATTCATCGGCCCGTTCCACCGGCACACCGCACATCGGGATATCGGCACCCTGATGCTTGCCGCGCTTGGTGAGCACAATGCCAAGCGTGCGCGAGGCAATTTCCGCATCCTCGAAAAACAACTCGTAAAAATCGCCCATGCGGTAAAACAAGAGCGAATCCGGGTTCGCCCCCTTAATCTCGATATATTGCGCCATCATGGGCGTGGGGCGGTCGTCGGATGTGGTGTCTGTGGTGCGGCTCATATCGGCTACGCTAGCAAAGGCAGCCTACGAACTCACGCCTTAAAGCGGACTTATCCGAAACAATTCGACGCGGCGCGGATAATGAGCACCGAAAGCCCTAAACTTTTTAACTTGCATTTCGCAAGTAACGTGGTTAGCTTGCGAAAAACAAGTTATAAATACATCATAGGAGATGGTTCGATGGAAAAAGTATTGGTTACGGGCATCACCGGCTATATCGGCCAGCATTGCGCTGCCGAACTGTTGCGGCAAGGTTATGAAGTGGTTGGGACCATCCGCTCGCGCGTCAAGGCTGTTTCCACCCAAGAGGGAATTGCTAAGGTCGCGTCCGTTGACCATCTGAGCTTTGTGGAGGCCGAGCTTCTCTCCGATAAAGGATGGGACGAGGCGATGAAAGGTTGCACCTATGTGCTTCACGTCGCTTCGCCTTTCGTGTTGGAAGAGCCGAAAGATGAAAATGAAATGATCGCGCCTGCCGTCCAAGGCACTCAGCGGGTTATTGCCGCCGCCCAACGCGCCGACGTCAAAAGGCTCGTCTTAACCTCATCGACTTTTTCGATCATCGCCGGAAAAGAAACCGGCCATTATGGCCCCGAAGATTGGTCCGATACCGACGCCAATATTGGCGCTTACGCCAAGAGCAAAACGCTCGCTGAACGCGCCGCTTGGAAAGCGGTTGAGGGCGGCACGATGGAAATGAGCGTTATCAATCCCGGAGCTGTATTTGGGCCTTCTTTGGGGGCCAAGATCGACGGCCAAAGCGTGTCCCTGATCACAAAAATGATCACGGGCAAAATCCCGATGATCCCCGATATGGCGATGGGCATGGTCGATGTGCGCGATGTAGCGAAGCTGCATGTTGCAGCAATGACCGCCAGTGGCGCCGCCGGAAAGCGCTTTATCGCGTGCACCTCGGAGCCGGTCGAAATGGCAACGGTTGCCAAAACCTTGCGGGATGCCGGCTACAAAAAGGTCCCAACCATGAAAGCGCCGACCTTCGTTTTGAAATTGATGGGCCTTGTTGACCGTGAAGCCAAGGGCATGCTGCCCTTTATTGGAAAAAAGGCGGCGCTGGATAACAGTGCGACGATCAAAATACTGAACTGGCAACCTTCGCCCATGGCCAACGCCTTCAAAGAAATGGCAGCAACCCTTTCGCGGTAAAGCTTAGCTTTTCTTTTTCGATAAAAAAATGCTTATCCCATCAATTGAAGGATTAAAAAATGACCGACCTGCCGCAGGAAAAGCCAGCCTATTTTATGGTTCAAGTTAAAGCCAAAAGTTTAGAAGAACTTTCGGTGCGCTATGCTCAAGCAGCAATAGCTAGTTTGATGAAAATGGGTGGTCAAATGATCGCAGGCACACCTACGCCTCTTGTGTTAGAGGGCAAATGGGACGGAAACTGGGCGGCAATCTTGCGGTTTCCGAATCTTGAAATGGCGCAAAATTGGTATAATTCGCCCGAATATCAGCCGCTTAGAGATCTAAGGATTAATGAGCTGACTGAGGGTGGACAGATTTTGCTAATCGAGGGAATATAATGGACTGATTTTCAGTCGTTTAATAGGTTCGAGCACTACAGAATAATATGACGCAAAATAACGGGAATTTGGAGTGGCGGTCGCCGTGTCCGGTGAGTTCGGCGCTCGATGTGCTCGGCGACAAGTGGTCGCTGCTCCTTATTCGTGATTTGATCATCCACGGGCCGCGCACCTATTCACAGTTTCTCGAGGCGCCCGAGCATATTTCGACGAATATATTGGCGTCCCGGCTCGAACTTCTCACCTGCCTCAAACTAATCGAACGGGTTAACCCGGATGCACCATCGCGCAATAATGCTTACCATTTGACCGAAAGCGGCGCAGCCCTCCGCCCCATCTTGGAAGCGATGGGAAAATGGGCTGGGGCGCATCTATCGGATTTTCACGCGGATATGGTGAGAATGCCCTGATCGGTGGCAGAGGGTTGGGATGCGGACGCTGTGTTCACTTTGGAACTGGCTAGCTGAACAGGGGTACATTTTCTCCCCTACACCATAAGCATTGTTGAGCTTCTCGCCTTCCCGCCCTAAGGTTGCAGCCGACAACATTCAAGGCGGGAGATATCGACATGGCGGACGGCAAACCAACCAAGCGGACGCGTCCGACGATTTCCGACAAGGAAGCGCTCGATTTTCACGCGATGGGCCGGCCCGGCAAGATCGAGATTGTTCCCACCAAGCCTATGGCGACGCAGCGCGATTTATCGTTGGCCTATTCGCCCGGCGTGGCCGTTCCCGTTAAAGCCATCGCTGAAAATCCCGCGCTAGCGTATGAGTATACGGCTAAAGGCAATCTTGTCGCGGTCATCTCCAATGGCACCGCCATTCTGGGTCTTGGAAATCTCGGCGCTCTTGCCTCAAAGCCCGTGATGGAAGGCAAGGCGGTCTTATTCAAGCGCTTCGCTGATGTTGATTCCATCGATCTCGAAGTCGACACCGAAGACCCCGAGCAATTCATCAATGCGGTTCGTTATCTTGGCCCTTCTTTCGGAGGCATTAATCTTGAGGATATCAAGGCGCCAGAATGCTTTATCATCGAGGAAAAGCTCCGCGAATTGATGGATATTCCGGTCTTTCATGACGATCAGCACGGCACGGCCATTATCGCGGCCGCAGGCATCATGAACGCGATGAAATTGACCGGGCGCGAACTTAAAACCACCAAGCTTGTCTGCAATGGCGCGGGTGCGGCCGGTATTGCCTGTCTGGAATTGATCAAAGCGATGGGTTTTGCCGCCGAAAACGTTGTTTTATGCGACACGAAGGGCGTGGTCTATCGTGGCCGGACCGAAGGGATGAACCAGTGGAAATCCTCTCACGCCGTGGAGACCTCTGCCCGCACGCTGGACGACGCGATGCGCGGGGCGGACGTGTTTTTCGGCCTCTCGGCCAAAGGCGCACTTTCAGCCGAGATGGTTAAATCTATGGCACCTAATCCGATCATTTTCGCCATGGCCAATCCCGATCCGGAAATTACGCCAGAAGAGGCCCATGCCGTGCGCGACGATGTGATTATCGCCACGGGACGCTCCGATTACCCGAACCAGGTCAACAATGTCTTGGGCTTTCCCTATATTTTCCGGGGCGCGCTCGATGTGCGGGCCTCGACCATTAATATGGAAATGAAAATCGCGGCGGCTTATGCGCTGGCCGAACTCGCGCAAGAAGATGTGCCTGATGATGTCGCCGCCGCCTATCAAGGCGCGCGCCCGCGCTTTGGCCGCGAATATATCATTCCCGTGCCGTTCGACCCGCGCCTGATCCATGTCATTCCGCCAGCGGTTGCCAAAGCCGCGATGGAAACCGGCGTAGCCCGTAAGCCGATCGAGGATATGGAGGCCTATAAGGCGCAACTCTCGGCCCGTCGCGATCCGGTCGCCGGCGCGTTGCAACGCATTTTCGAACGCGTGCGTCGTTATCCGAAGCGCGTCGTGTTTGCGGAAGGCGAAGAAGAGCAAGTGATCCGCGCCGCCGTTTCGTTTGTGTCGCAGGGGCTTGGCACGGCTATTCTGGTGGGTCGTGAGGAGCGCGTGCGAGAGCGCGCGCGGGCCGCAGGCATTGATTTTGATGGCCGCGACGGCATCGAAATCCACAACGCGAAGCTTTCAAAGCGCAACCCAGCTTACGCGCAATATCTCTATGAACGGTTGCAGCGGAAAGGCTACCTGCTTCGGGATTGTCAGCGTTTGATCAATCAGGACCGCAACTATTTCGCCGCGGCCATGGTAGCGCTTGGCGATGCCGATGCCATGGTGACGGGCGCGACGCGGAATTATTCCGTTGCGCTTAATGACGTGCTCAACGTCATTGATACCAAACCCGGGCACAAGCTAATGGGGGCCTCGCTGGTTCTCGCCCGCGGCCGGACGGTAGTCGTGGCCGATACGGCGATTACGGAATTGCCGACAGCCGAGGAAATCGCCGATATCGCGGTGGAGGCGGCAGGCGTGTCGCGTCGGTTGGGATATGAACCCCGCGTTGCGATGCTGGCGTACTCGACCTTCGGCCATCCACCAGGCGAGCGTTCAGCCAAGGTGATCGAGGCGGTCAAATTGCTCGACAAGCGCCGGGTTGATTTCGAATATGACGGTGAAATGGCCGCCGATGTGGCATTAAACAAGGACATCATGGCACAATATCCATTTTGTCGGTTAACCGACACGGCCAATGTGCTGGTGATGCCCGCGTTTCATGCGGCCTCCATTTCAACCAAGATGTTGCAATCGATCGGCGGCTCCACGGTGATCGGTCCGTTATTGGTGGGTCTTGATCGGTCGGTGCAAATTATGCCGCTAGGAGCCAAGGATTCCGATATCGTCAACATGGCAGCGCTCGCCGCCTTTAATGTGGGTGGGTGAGGCGTGGTCGCGCGCTTTGCGCGCGACGAAAAGGTCCGGTGGACCTTTTCGAACGCCGAACGCCCTGAGCCCAAGCGAAGGGCCGGAAGGCCGGAAGCTCGATCATGCGCGCGACGAAAAGGTCCGGTGGACCTTTTCGAACGCCGAACGCCCTGAGCCCAAGCGAAGGGCCGGAAGGCTCAGCTTGCATCGGTGAAGCCTAAGCTGCGGCGTCATGCCCGCCCCTTAGGCGATTTTTCTATTCGGCCTTGTGCGACGGGGTGTGGCCGCTTTATGAGTGCGTCATATTCGCCCGTTATTTTGACGCTTTATAACAGATTGGACCTTCGGATGTATGGCATCGTTGCCCGGATTGTGGCGCTAATTGGAAATGTGCTGGTTTTCATCCGCCATCAGAACGATAAAATAGCGGGACAGGCCGTTGGTCAGTCGCCCTTGATTCCGCAGGCTAAGCCGCAAGGGCTGCCGACCCTAAAAATGCCAACGGCGCAGGGCTGGGCGAAAGATCAGACGCCGATGGCGGCGCCCGGCTTGAAGGTCAATGCTTTTGCCACCGGTTTAAAACACCCCCGCTGGATCGAAGTGTTGCCGAATGGCGATGTCTTGGTGGCCGAGGCGCTTAGCGTCATGGGCACGCCGCAAAGTCTGTTTGACCTTGCCATGATCAGCACCATGAAGCGCGCGGCAGCCGTTGGCGAAAGCCCTAACCGGATCACCTTGCTCCGCGACACGGATGGCGATGGCGTAGCAGAACGTCAATCCACTTTCATGGAAGGGCTCAACCAGCCTTTCGGAATGGCTCTATTGAACGGGCATTTTTATGTCGGTAATACCGACGGCCTCGTTGTCTTTCCGTATGTCGACGGTGCCGACAAGATTGATGGAGCTGGCCGAAAACTGGCTACGTTCAAGCCCGGCGGCCATTGGACACGCAGCCTGTTGCCGAGTGTTGACGGCAAAAAAATCTATATCGGCGTAGGTTCACTGTCCAATATCGGCGAACATGGCATGGAAGCCGAAGAGGGTCGTGCCGCGATCTATGAATTTGACGTGGCAACCGAGCAGAGCCGAATCTTCGCCTCCGGATTGCGCAACGCGGTGGGCATGGCATGGGAGCCGCATTCCGCCGATTTATGGACGGTGGTCAACGAGCGCGACGGACTTGGCGACGAAACACCGCCGGATTATTTGACTTCCGTTCGCGATGGCGGCTTTTACGGCTGGCCTTATAGCTATTGGGGCAAGACGGTCGATGATCGCGTGCCGCAAGACGAGGCTTTGGTCGCAACCGCTCTCCAGCCCGATTATGCGCTGGGCGGTCATACCGCATCGCTGGGACTTTGCTGGATGCCGGCCGGCACGCTTCCGGGCTTCCCGGATGGCATGGTCATCGGCCAGCACGGCTCATGGAATCGGAGCAAACTTAGCGGTTACCGGGTTGTGTTCATCCCGTTCGAGAACGGCAAGCCTTCAGGCGTCCCGCGCGATATTCTGTCGGGCTTTTTGGCGCCCGACGAACGGGTATCTTATGGGCGTCCTGTCGGCGTGACGATCGGACATGACCGGAAATCGCTTCTGGTTGCGGACGATGTTGGTGATGTCATTTGGCGGGTCACGGGTGCCGCCTGATCGAATCAGGCTGTTCGTTATGCCGCAGGTTTGGCTGGGATGAGATCACGTCAACTCGCGGCATTTCATATTTATCCTCGACGACTGAAAGGGGTTCAGGGGTTATCCTGAGGCGTTATTATTTTCGTGACAGCGTCTTTAAAAATGCTATATTATTACCGTAGCCCCGACGATCGTGTGTTAATGATTTAACTGGGGCGCTTTTGGAGGAACTTACGATGGCATGGACAACACCAGTAGTTTCGGAAGTTTGCGTCGGCATGGAAGTGACGAGCTATTCTTCTGCTGAAATCTGATCTCCTGCGATCCGACTGGGTTACCATGAAGCATGTATCATGCGTGGCCTGAACGTCGCGGTTTTAGGGTCTGCAGCCGGCGGCGGCGTTCCGCAATGGAATTGCCGCTGTCCGGTGTGCACATTGGTTTGGGCGGGAGATGCGCGCGTTGAAGCCCGCACTCAATCGTCCATAGCGGTTTCGGCTGATGGCGAGCGGTGGCTCTTGATCAATGCCTCGCCCGATTTGCGGCAACAAATTCTTGCGACACCGTTACTCCACCCCAGCAAAGGGGCTCGGCACAGTCCGATTGAGGCCGTGGCGCTGACAAATGCCGATGTTGATCATCTGGCAGGACTACTTGTCTTGCGCGAGAGGCAGCCGCTCACCGTTTTTGCGACTGGACAAACGCACGACATTTTGTCCGACAATCCCGTTTTTGACGTGCTATCCCGTGACGTAGTGAAGCGCTCGGTCATGCGCCTGAACGAGGCCATCGATACCGGGTTTGGATTGGTGATTCGTCCGTTTGCCGTGCCGGGAAAGGTAGCGCTTTTTATGGAGCAAAGCGACGCAGTGCGGATTGGCGATGTAACCGAGACGACAATTGGTTTGGAAATAGCCGCGCACGGCAAAAGACTTGTCTATATTCCGGGGTGCGCCACCGTCGACGCGAGCGTCCGGAAGGAAGCGAGTGGCGCCGATTTGCTGCTTTATGACGGAACGACCTATACCGATGATGAAATGCCCAAACTCGGCCTTTCGGAAAAAACCGCTCATCGAATGGGCCATACGCCGATGACCGGCATCGGCGGATCGCTGAGCGCTTTTGATGGCCTCTCCATTGGCCAAAAAGCCTATATTCACATCAACAATACCAATCCTGTCTTGATTGATGGCTCTGACGAGTGCCAAGCGGTCCAAGCTGCCGGCTGGACCATAACCCGCGATGGAATGGTGTTTTCGCTATGACTCACCTGATGACGCCCGACGAATTTGAGGCCGCCCTTCGCCAGATCGGCGCGACGCGGTATCACAGCCTGCATCCGTTTCACAAAAGGTTGCATGGCGGGCAATGCACCAAAACGCAGGTGAAGGCTTGGGCCTTGAACCGCTATTATTATCAAAGTTCGATCCCGATCAAAGATGCCGTTGTCTTATCCCGTTTTCGCGAACGGGACATCCGCTTGGAATGGCGCCACCGGATCGAGGACCATGATGGTCATTTAGGCTCCGAGGGCGGCATTGAACGGTGGCTAAAACTTACCGATGGGTTGGGTTTTGAACGCAGCTATGTTGAATCCTGCGAGGGGGTTCTTCCCGCCACGCGGTTTGCGGTGGATGCCTATGTCAATTTTGTCGGTGTTAAAACGCCGCTCGAAGCGATCGCTTCCTCCCTGACCGAGTTGTTTGCGCCCGGTCTGCACGAACAGCGAATTTCCGGCATGCTGGAGCATTATGATTTCATCAATCCGGACGTGATGACCTATTTCCAGCGTCGTCTGGAACAGGCCCCAAGGGATGCCAATTTCGCCCTCGCTTATGTAAAAGAGCACGCTCAGACGCCAAAGGAACAACGCGCGGTGATGGGTGCCCTCACGTTCAAATGCGATGTTTTATGGGCGCAACTTGATGCGCTCTCCTCGGCTTATGTTGAGCCGGGGCGTATCCCGCCCGGTGCATGGACACCCGACTCATGACGGAAATGGATGCCGAGACGCTGACGTTCGTTCCTAAATTTCCGCGCGGCGTGCGGTTAAAGCACGACGAGGCGCGACAAGAGTGGGTTTTGCTTGCCCCCGAGCGTTTGATCAAATGCGACCCGATCGCCGCCGCCGTGTTACAATTATGCGATGGTAAACGCAGTCTGAGCGATATCATTACGGCTTTGGCCGAACAGTATAAGGCTGATCCGGGCGTCATCGGCCGGGACGTTTTGGCGTTATTGAATGGCTTGAAAGAAAAGAAAATGGTGCAGCTTTGAGCGCTTCGGTCGCCCCTTCGCCATCGGTAGGCCATCCGATTGGGTTGCTCGCCGAGCTGACCCATCGATGCCCGCTGGCGTGTCCTTATTGTTCCAATCCTTTGGCCCTTGAAGGGCGCGAGGGTGAGCTCGATACGTCGGCGTGGAAGCGGGTCTTCACGGAAGCGGCCAAGCTCGGTATTTTACAAGTGCATCTGTCGGGCGGCGAGCCTGCGGCGCGGCGCGATCTCGTTGAACTGGTCGCCCATTGCGCCTCGGTTGGGCTTTATACCAATCTGATCACATCGGGTATTGGCGTCACGGAGAAACTGATTAATCAGCTGGCCGATGCCGGTTTGGATCATGTGCAGCTTTCGATTCAGGATTCCGAGCCAGGATCAGCCGATAAGATTGCCGGTTACAAAGGGGCTTTCGCCAAAAAGCAGGCGGTAGCGGGTTGGATTAAGGCCGCCGACTTTCCACTGACGGTCAATGCGGTGATGCACCGAGCCAATATTGCGCGGTCGGCGGCGATGGTGGAATTGGCCGTTGCCCTTGGTGCGAGCCGTGTTGAAATCGCTCATACCCAATATTATGGCTGGGCCTTGCCAAACCGGGCGGCTTTGATGCCGACTCGGGCTGAAACCGAGGCCGCTGTGGCCGATGTCGAAGGGTTGCGGAAGCGATATGCGGGGGACATCGTCATCGATCTCGTCATTCCCGATTATCATGCCAACTATCCCAAAGCGTGCATGGGGGGATGGGCCAAGCAATTCATCAATGTGACGCCCTCGGGAAAGGTTTTGCCCTGCCATGCGTCGGAGACGATTCCTGGCCTCGAATTCTGGAATGTCAAAGACCATGGTCTGGATGACATTTGGCACGGGTCGCCCGCTTTTTCGATCTATCGCGGTACGGATTGGATGGCCGAGCCATGCCGGTCTTGCGAGCGTCGGGAGATTGATTTCGGGGGCTGCCGGTGTCAGGCCTTTGCCCTTACGGGCGATGCGTCGGCTACCGATCCAGCCTGTTATAAATCGCCGTATCATGCGCGGATGACCGAAATCGCCGATGCCGATTCGAGCGGCCAGCCGGTGGATTATATCTATCGAAGACTTCCTGCCAACGCGCTTTAAGCAAGGAGTAAAAAAGGGAGCCGAAGGGCTCCCTTTTTCAATAGGATCACAGCGTTAACGTGTCATCAGCTGAAGATTCGGATGGCGCTTTGCAGCGTAATCCAAACGCCCCACACAATCGGAATACCGACGGCCAGCCAAGCCAGTGCGGCGTCACGGTCCAATCCGCCACGGCCAATCCCGAACGAGCCAGAGGCCGAGACCGACGATGCGGTCTTGGCCTGCAAGGCCTTCACCTCATCCTCGCGCATGAACCATTTGGCTGCGACAGGCTTGATCATCGTATTGGCAAGGAAGCCCAAAATCAGCATGCCTGCCAAAACATACATCGTGAAATCATACAGCTTGTCGGCCGGCACGCCTGCGGCCTTGTTGATCTCACGAATATAATTGACGACCACGGGCCCAATAATGCCCGCCGTTGACCAGGCGGTCAGTAAGCGGCCATGAATGGCGCCGACAAATTGGGTACCGAACATGTCGGCCAGATAGGCCGGTACCGTGGCAAAGCCGCCGCCATACATCGACAAGATGATGCAGAAAGCGCCAACAAAGAGTGCTTTCGAACCCATATGCGCGAAGGTCGGCGCGGAGGCATAGAGCAAAATGCCAAGTCCGAAGAAGACGAAATAGGTCATTTTGCGACCGATTTTATCGGAGAGCGAAGCCCAGAAAAAGCGTCCACCGATGTTGAAAAGCGAGATTAGGCCAGCAAAACCTGCCGCAATGCCCGCAATCGCCGTCTTCTGGCCTGCATCAAGTGCAGCAAAGCCAATTTCCGGATGGCCCAACAAAGCGCCGCCGAAGATTTCTTGCAACATTGGCGAGGCCATACCGATCACGCCGATACCGGCCGAAACGTTTAGGCAGAGCACGGCCCAGATCAGCCAGAATTGCGACGTTTTATGCGCATCTTTCAAGTGCACATGGCCGGGGGTGATCATCGAATTGCCGTTGGATGGCGGAGGCGTCCAACCATCGGGTTTCCACCCTGCTGGTGGAACGCGATAGCCGAAGGAGCCCGCAATCATGAAAGCAAAATAAACCAACGCCATAACAGTAAAGGTTTCCCAAACGCCAACCGACGTCGCCGATTTGAAACCGTTGACGTGGAAGAAGGCAAAAGCTCCCTTCCATTCAATGATGTTGCCACCATTCATCAACAGATTGGCCAAAGGCGAACCGATCATCGCGCCGCCGCCGAAGCCCATGATCGCCATACCGGTGGCCATGCCGCGCCGATCAGGGAACCATTTCACCAGCGTCGATACCGGCGAGATATAGCCGAGGCCCAAGCCGATGCCGCCAATCACGCCCGAACCTAACCACATCATCCACAATTGATGGGTGTAAACGCCAAAGGCCGAAAAAATAAGGCCGCCGCACCAGCACAGAGCCGATACCACGCCTGCTTTTCTTGGTCCTTCACGTTCCAGCCAGCCACCCCAGATGGCGGCGGAAGAGCCAAGAAGCACGAAGAAGAGGGTATACATCCATCCCAACTCGGCGACTTTCCAGTCGCAGGCGGTGGTAAACAGCGCATTCCAAATCCCCGATCCATCGGGGCAGGCTAGCGGTTTTGTGATGCCGATGGCTTGCGATAACGGCAGCCAGAAAACGGAAAACCCGTACGCCATACCAATGCAGAGATGGATAGCGAGCGCCGCTGGCGGGACAAGCCAACGGTTAAATCCCGGCTGAGCGATGGTACGTGTGCGATCAAGCAGGCCAGTGCCTGCGACATTAGTGTCTGTCACGCGAATTCCCCCAATTTATTTTTATATTTAATGATACGCGATTAAAATCGGAATTTTACTGAAAAAAATGTAAATTTTAAGCGCCATAAGTCAAGTCATTTATGAATGGCACGCGATAGCTGCGTCAAATTGCCGTCATTATAATGCTTCATGTGGAGCTGAACTTCGTTTATCGCTTCGGAGTCAGTTGACAGCTTACCGGATTTAATTACGATCCGGCCTGCTTCAAAATCGGATGTTGGCTAAAAATTCCGATACAGCTAAAGGGGACGGAAAATGACCTCATTTAAATTCGGCACACTTTCGATCGGCGCCGCTGCTTTATTGGCAGGTGTGCTGGGTGCATCGATCGCCACCAAGGCGGGCGATGAAATTAAAAATGCGACAAAATTCGGCAATATGAATTCGGTGACGCAAGATTTGCTGAACCGCGCAGGTGGTGACGGCAATAATTTCTTGCTGACCAATGGCGACTACACGCAGTCGCGCTATTTCCCGAACAAGCAGATCAATGTCAGCAATGTTTCCAAACTTCGCCCGGCCTGGGTCTTCCAGACGGAAGTGAAGGACTCGATGGAAACGTCGCCGATTGTGGTCAATGGCATCATGTATGTCACGACCTCCTTTGACCATGTTTACGCGCTTGATGCACGCACGGGTGAAGAGCTCTGGCATTATAAGCAGAAGCTTGGTCCAATCACGACCTATTGCTGCGGCCCAAATAACCGCGGTGTCGCGGTTTATGAGGACATGGTGTATCTCGCCACCCTCGATGCCAAGCTCGTGGCGCTCGATGCCAAGACCGGCAAGCAGGTTTGGGAAACCCAAGTCGCCGATCCTGAACTCGGCTACAGCGAAACAATGGCGCCAACCGCTGTTAAGGGCAAAATCCTTGTCGGCACCAATGGTGGCGAATACGGTATCCGCGGCTTCGTGAAGGCCTTTGATGCCAAGACTGGCAAGAATCTTTGGACGTTTAACACCGTTCCAGAAAGCTCAGTCGGCGTATGGGCTACCAATGACGCAACGGGCCGCGACATGCACCGCGACATCGCTGCAGAAAAGGCAGCACTCGCGAAAAATGGCGACCCCTACAAAACCTTAGGTGGCGGCGTTTGGCAGAACCCTGCCGTCGATCTGGATACCAACCGGATTTATTTCGTCGTTGGCAATCCTTCGCCCGATCTCGACGGATCGCTGCGCCCCGGCGACAACCTCTATACCGACTCGCTTGTCTCGGTTGATCTGGATACCGGTAAATATGTCTGCCACTTCCAGTACATCGCCCATGACGTTTGGGATATGGATGCCGTTAGCCCGCCAGCCATCGTGAAGGTTGCGGACAAAGACGGCAAAATGATCAAGGGCGTGATTCATGGCGGCAAGACCGGCCATATCTACGTTCATGACGCCAAGGACTGCAGCCTGATCCGCTTCTCGGAAGCCATGGTGCCGCAGGAAAACATGTGGGTCCTTCCAACCAAGGACGGCGCTCGCATGCTTCCAGGGGCCAATGGTGGTGTCGAGTGGTCGCCACTTGCAACCAACCCAAGCTTGGGCCTTGCTTATGCGATCAACCTGCATCAGCCAATGACCTACCATGTTGAAAGTTCGGCCTATCCAGCCGGTAAACTCTGGCTCGGCGGCGCGTTCAAGATCATCCCTACCGAAGAACAGTGGGGCAATGTGACCGCGGTCGATTATAACACCGGCAAGATCAAGTGGCAGGTTAAGACGCAACAGCCGATGATCGGTGGCATTCTGGCTACCGCTGGCGGCCTGGTGTTCACGGGTGAAAGCAACGGCCAGTTCGAGGCGTTCGATGCTGAAACCGGTGCAGCGCTCTGGAAGTTCCAGGCAGGCGCTGGTGTGAATGCGCCTCCTTCCTCCTATTCGGTGGATGGCAAGCAATATGTCGTGGTGGCCGCCGGCGGTAACGCCCAGGTCGACTCCAAGCGCGGCAACTCGATCATCGCCTTCACTGCCGATTGATCTCCGTTGGTCCGTTAAACGACCTCGCTTAAGGAAAGGCGGAACCTCGATGGTTCCGCCTTTTCAGTACCTGAAATCTGATATCTTTTTTCGATTTAGGAGCCGTTGGAATGCGCTTAGTATTGATCGCTTTTGTTGCGATGGTGGCCAGCTCTATTAGCCATGTGGCCGTGGCGCAATCCATTGAAGAAAAGGCCGCCGTTTGCGCAGGCTGTCATGGCGAAAATGGTAAACCGGTGTCGCCTGAAATTCCTGTTCTTTGGGGGCAGAAGGAAGGCTATATTTATCTGCAATTGCGCGACCTTAAACGCGGCGATCGTAAACACGAAATTATGTCGGGCATCGCGGCAGGTCTTGAAAAGACCGACATGCAAGAGCTCGCCAAATATTTCTCGGAAAAGCCTTGGATCAATCTGCAGCAGAAATCGGCTGATGCGCCAACCGCTTCCCAAGCGCAGCAAGTCGCATCGTCGGCCCAATGCGAGGGCTGCCACTTGTCCGGCTATTTGGGCGACAGCACGATTCCCCGCCTTGCTGGCCAGTCGGAAACGTATCTGCTGAAAACAATGTCAGAATTCCGCTCCGGCGCACGCGCGAACAATGCGTGGATGGTGACGCTTCTGAAGTCCTATTCCGATAGCGATATTGCGGCTTTATCGAAATATATCGCCGGTCTCTAAGCCTATTCGATCAGCCGCCCGAGAAGGCGGCCCGCGTTTGGTCATCGGGCGCAAAGTCGATCGCTGTCTTGCCGGTTACATCGGTGAGTTTGGCTGATGCCCCCTTTGCCAGCAGCAGGCGAACAATTCCGGCGTGGCCAAGTTCGGAGGCGATCATCAACGCATCATGGCCACGGTCGTCTGTGTCGCTAACATGGGCACCGTGAGCGATCAAATAGGCGACGAGGGCTACCCCATCATCCTCCGGCACATCATTAGCATGGCCTGCCGCCCACATCAGGACGGTGAGATTGTTGCCATAACGCTTATTAATATTTAGGCCAGTGGCCAGCAACCGTTCGACAATCGGCTGAAAGCCGCGGGCAGCAGCATACAAAATCGGCGTCTTACCGGTTGAGTCAGCCGCATCGGGATCCGCACCCTTGCTCACCAGAATATCGACCATTTTTCCGTTGCCATTGAAGGCCGCCGCCGCCAAGGGGGTCAATTCGGACCGGCCGGGAATATCGGGCTTTGCGCCGAGGCGAAGCAAAAGCTCCACAATCGCTGTCCGGTTGTTCTCGACCGCCAGAAACAGCGGCGTGGAGCCTTTCAGATTGCGCTCGTCCAACGTTGCACCTTTCGATGCGAAGAGCTCCACCAAGGAGGCATGACCGGCGCGTGCTGCTCGCGATAACGGCGTGTTGGCTTCGCGGTCGCGCGCCTGCAAAGAGGCGCCATCGGCCAAAAGCGTTTTGGCTAAATCATCGCACCCATTTTCGCTGGCATTGAATAAAATGCCGTTCAGTTCGATCGAACTGATATAGGATTTGGTCATCTCGTAGCGGTGGCCGATATCCGGGCACGCCGACGCATCGGCCCGCGCAGGCCCGCTTGCGATCAAGCCAGTTGCGACGACTAGGGCTACTCCGGTCGGTAGGGACCAGCAAAATATCCGATCGGAATTATGTGCGGCGATGAACTGCATTTTCTTTATCCAATTTCACAAAGATACGTTAGCATCCTTTGCATGATTGCGCACCCTTTGGCTGCTGCCAAGCGTCTTGATGGTCTTTTCTCAAGCCCCTTTGCAAAGGGGGCACGCTTGGTGTTTGCCGGTGTCCTTATTGCGTTGGCATCCACTGTCTATGCCGGTACGCCGATGGATCCGCCAGGAACCCTCTATCCCGTCTTTGATACGGTTCTGCATCTGGTTTGTCAGGGCGAGGGGGAGCCAACCATCGTCTTGGAAGCAGGTCTTGGCGGCAATTATCTCGATTGGACCTTGATGCAACCTGTCTTGGCCCGCCACCATCGGGCGTGTGCATATGATCGAGCCGGTGCCGGGTTTAGCCAACCGACGGCCCGCAGCCGGACGGCGGCCAACATCACCGATGATCTGCACGAATTGCTCAACACAGCTCATCTTCATCGGCCGATCATCCTCGTTGGCCATTCGTTTGGTGGGATGATGGCCTTGCATTATGCCGCGCGCTTTCCCGCTGATGTGGCTGGTTTGGTGTTGCTCGATCCGATGCATCCCGAGCAGTTTGATCGATTTGCACAAGCCGGGGTTGAGGTGCCAACGGATCCCAATTTAATCTTAGGCCGCACCGCGAGCTTTGCCGCCACCTATGCGCTGCCGGAAGCTTTGCATCCGCTGGCGATGGCGTTGGCCGGCAGCGATACGGCCCGCATTTTCATGGTCAAAGAAATGCGGTGGATGGTTCTTGACGCTGCGGAAGTTAGAGCCGCAGGATATCCCTTTCTCCTGTCCCGCATATTGCTGCATGGCAATCGCGAATGGGATGATGCTTATCCGGATGGCCGGATGGAAAAGGCGTGGTTGGACATGCATTCCGATTTGGCCCGTGCGATTGGTGCCCCAAAACCCATTCCAATTGAACAAAGTGGTCATCAATTGGCGCTTGATGCACCCGAAATGGTGGCCAAAGAGGTTGAAAATCTGATCAATGAATGGTCAACTCGCAAGGCAGAAATTCCGTGAGTATCCGATGAACATTATCTCAAAGCATTTTGTCTATGGCCTATCGTGCCTGCTCGTCGGTCTGTTGACCGAAGCGCCTGCGCAGGCGGGGTCGGGCCTTGTTTTCGTCAGCAACGAACGCTCGAGCCAATTAACCGTGCTCGATCAAAGCGACACCGTGATCAAGCAAATCAAAACCTGCGCGCGTCCACGCGGTATGCGGTTTACCCCCGATCACTCAAAAATCGTGGTGGCCTGCGGCAGCGATAACACGATTGCGCTCTATGATGTGGCCACGCAAAAACTGGTCAAACGGTTTCGCGATATTCCTGATCCGGAAACGTTTGACCTCCATCCGAATGGCAAAGACCTCTACGTCTCGAATGAGGATGATTCGGAAGCCACCTTGCTTGACCTCGAAACGGGTCAGGTCAAAGGCCATTTTCCGACAGGACCGGAACCGGAAGGCGTGCTCGTCACCCCTGACGGCAAAACCGTCTTTGTTGCCTCCGAGGCCGCCAATCTTGTTCACGTCATTGATGTCGAAACCCAAAAAGTGATCAAAGATATCATTACCGCCACGCGACCGCGCCGCTTTGCTCTAACGCCCGACGGTAAAGAACTGTGGGTATCGTGTGAAATGTCGGGTCTGGTTGAAATTATTGATACCGCGACGCTGACCGAAACGGGCCGTGTGGATTTCCAACCCAAAGGCATGCGGAAGGAAGAGGTTACCCCTGTCGACATCACGATGACGGCGAGTGGCAAAACGCTCTATGCTGCGCTCGGCCGCGCCAACCATGTGGCGGTGGTCGATGTCGCTAAGCGGACGGTGCTGGATTACATTCTGGTTGGCAAGCGTCCATGGGGCCTAAGGCTGACTAAAGATGAGAAAAAGCTCTATGTTGCGAACGGTCTATCGGATGATCTGTCGATCATCGATACTGCCAGCGGCAAGGTTCTCAAATCGGTTCCCGTGGGTATCGTGCCGTATGGAATTTTGATCGATGAATAAATTCTGGCTTGCCCTGCTCGTCTGCGGCATTAGCGCGAGCTCTGCTCTGGCGCAGTCCGAGCCGCCGCGCGATATGCGTATGGTCTATATCGATCGTGCCGAAGATCCGTTTTATGACCCGCCTGCCCAAACCGATGGTGTCATTCGGGTTGAAAATAGACCGCCAATCGCTGGCGCCGAGCTTGGCTTGAAAGATGTCGCTGCCTTGGGTCGTGCGGCTCAGGTCCATTTTGTCCTTGAACATCATACCGTTGCGGCGGATGGCGATGTGGCGGCCGATATTACCGCCGTCATGGCAACCTCGCCCGCGCTCGTTTTGCTTGATCTGCCGCATGACGACATTGTTAGCGCGGTCAAAGCCGTGCCATCCGGCTCGTTGGCACTGGTCAATATCCGCGATACGAGCGACGATCTACGGCGCAACCTATGCGGCACCGCTTTGTTCCATACGATTCCCAGTCAAAGCGCCTATAGCGATGCGCTGGCGCAGATGATAGTTCGCAAAAACTGGAAACGGGTGTTAACCCTGATCGGGCCGGAACCCGAAGATCAGGAACTGGCGAAACTTTTTGCGGCTTCGGCGAAAAAATTTGGCGCCAAAATTGTCGATACAAAACCCTTTATCGCGGGCAATGACCCGCGCAAGCGGGAAGAAAACTCGACGGCCTTGATGACGGGTGAAAGCGAGTACGATGTCATCTATGTCGCTGATTCGACGGGCGATTTCGGTCGGTTTGTGGAATTTCGTCAGGTCAAACCCCGTCCGGTCATTGGCAGCGAGGGGCTTGAGGCATCGGCGTGGCACCGGGCGGCCGAGCGCTATGGGGCTCCCCAAGTCAATCATCGGTTTGAGCGGGATGCCGGACGCGCGATGAGCGATATGGATTGGAGCGCTTGGGTCGCTGTGAAGGCTGCCGCCGAGGCCGTCGCCCGCAATAAAGCGATGACAGGCGCTGCGGTCAGCGCGGCGCTCCTTTCCGGCACAATTGAAATTGAGATGACGAAAGGTATTCCGGGATCCTTTCGCGCTTGGGACCACCAGCTGCGTCAACCCATCATGTTGCACACCGCAGATGCTGTCATCGCGATGGCACCGATTGAAGGCTTTTTGCACGAAAATTCCGTGCTCGATACGCTGGGACTTTCCGACCGCGATACGAATTGCAAGGCGAAATAGGGCAAGCGCCCTATTTCGTGCAGTCGTTCAATTGTTTCTCGCCAACGGAAAATTCGGCATGCGCTTTAACGGCGACGGATTTGATGAGGCAGGTGCGGCCTGAAACATCTTTGAGCTTAAGGTCATATTTGCCAGGCTGCACGTCTTTGACGGTGAGCATTTCGTCGGTTTCAACCGTTCCGTCTTTATCGTTAAGGCACTGATTGGGACCCCAATTTTGGGTGCCGGCGGGCGCAAGATACAGCTCGGAAATCGTTTCTGATGTAAGGTTCCAAAACCGGGTCGCCTTTTCGCCGGCAAAGGCTGGAAGGGTTGCCCCAATCAAAAGGGCTATGATGCCCGCATGCTTGATCTGCATCGTTCGAAATCCTCTCTTGTCATTCCGGTAGGCCACTATTGGCCAAGCTCATCATCTTCCGACTTTCGCCATAAGGCAATCCAGTCTAATTCTATCACGAACACGATTAAGGAGAGTTTTTGCGCATGCCTCCTGCTTTGTCGATTGACCGCCTCGTCAAGCGCTATGGTCCGCTTGTGGCGTTGGATGCGATCAGCTTTTCGGTCGAACCCGGTCAGGTGGCCGCTCTGCTGGGGCCGAATGGCGCAGGCAAAACCACATTGTTTCAAATCCTCACCGGACTATTTGTCGCCGATAGTGGCCATGTTTCCCTTTTGGGTGTCGATGTGGCCCGCGATCCCGTGGCGGCTCTGCGCCAGCTCGGCATCGTCTTCCAACAGTCGGCGCTCGATCCTGATTTGACGGCCCGGCAAAATCTCATCTTCCACGGCGGACTGCATGGCCTTTCGCGGGGGGATGCAGCCGCGCGCGCTGACGCTTGGCTCCGTGAATTTGGCTTAGCCGATGGCGCGTCAAAGCCCTGCCGACAGCTCTCGGGTGGAATGAAACGCCGGGTTGAACTCGCCCGTGCCCTGATGACCGATCCGGCGTTGATCTTGCTCGATGAGCCGACGCAGGGGCTCGATCCCAAAAGCCGCAAGGAACTCGTTGAAACCGTCTTCAGCCTGGCCCGTGGCCGCGGCCTCTCTGTGCTATGGGCCACCCATCTCGTCGGTGAGGTTGTCGATGCGGATGTGGTCATTGTGCTCGATCATGGCACGATTGTCGGCCAAGGAACGGCACCTCATCTGCTCGCGCAAACCGGAACAGCGACGCTTGAAGATGCTTTTCTCGCTTTGACCGCGCCGATTGAGGGAGGAAACCTCGCATGATCCGCTGGCTGAGAGCCCTCGAAGCCGTGGTCCGGCGGGACATTTTGCGGTTTTTCAAGCAGACCAGTCGGCTTGTGTCGGCGGTGGTGCGCCCGGCCTTGTGGTTGCTGGTTTTCGCGGCTGGTTTTCAAAATGTGTTGGGCGTTTCCATAACGCCGCCTTACGAAACTTATATTCCCTATGATGTGTATATGACACCGGGCCTTCTGGGCATGGTGTTGTTGTTTCAGGGTATGCAATCCTCGTTATCCCTGGTGTTTGATCGGGAAGTGGGCCTTCTGCGGTTGCTTCTGACGTCCCCTTTTCCGCGTGCCTATTTGCTGTTTGTGAAACTGGTGGCCGGCACGATTCTTGGCGTTGTGCAGGCGCTTGTTTTTCTTGCCATTGCGCGATTGGCAGGGGTTGATCTGCCAGACAGCGCCTTCTTAACGGTTGTTCCGGCGCTGGTGATCGGCGGCTTTACCTTGGCGTCGCTCGGCCTCTTGCTGTCGGTTTATGTTAAACGACTGGAAAATTATGCCGGTGCCATGAATTTCGTTATTTTTCCTTCGTTTTTCTTTTCCACCGCCCTTTATCCGCTGTGGAAGATCAGCGAGAGCGGTGCGGTCTGGATTGTCCATGTCGCCCAGATCAACCCGTTCACCTCGGTCGTTGAAATGATCCGGTTTGCTCTTTACGGCCAAATGGCATGGCAACCCACGGCAATAACGCTATTGGCCGGTATTTTGGCGTTTTTGATGGCCGCGCGCGGGTATGATCCTCAAAAAGGGATGCTTGGCAGCAAAAGCCAAGACTAGCAGAAACATATCGTCAGCCCGCCCCCTAGCGACGGGCCGGTGGTTAAGCTCGCACGGAACGCGAGCCTCCCGGCTCGCCTCTTTTCTGCGCGCCGGGAGGCTCGCGGTCCAAGGCTATTTCAGCCTTTACAGCAATCGCCTCACGGATGAATCATCCGAACCATCGCAAACACAGCACCAAAAATAATAAGCGTCTGGCAAAACATCCATTTCAGAATATCCGCCTTTACACTTTCTATTTTGGCTTCAAGTTCCAGCTTGATTTGATCCAAATCCACCTCACCCCCGCTCCACCGGCGTCATCCATCCCATCGGTGCCCCTGTTGGGTCTTGCACAATCGCGATGCGGCCAACATCGGGTACGTCGAACGGTGCGCGGAGAATAACGCCGCCTGCTGTGATCAGCGCTTCGAGCCTTTTCTCCACATCGCCGGTGTTCAATTCACTCCAGAAAAAGGTACGGTGCTTTATCATTGCCACCTCCGGTCTGGACGATCGACGCCAAGCTTCCTGCAAAAACCTGACACATAAAACTAACCAAGGGTTGTAAGGGCGGAAGGCTCCCTCACCCTCGCCGATCAGCAAAAAACACGCGCAACAATTCGGCCGCTTCGGTTTCCCCGATCCCGCCATAGACGTCCGGCGCGTGGTGGCAGGTGGGTTGCGCGAAAAAGCGCGTGCCGTGATCGACAGCTCCGCCTTTTACATCGGCAGCGCCATAGTAAAGCCGCCGAATTCGGGCGAGTGAGATCGCACCGGCGCACATCGCGCAGGGCTCTAACGTCACGTGGAGATCGCAGCCGATCAGACGTTCCGAGCCGATTTTATGGGCGGCTTCGCGCAAAGCGAGGATTTCGGCGTGGGCGGTCGGGTCCCGGTCCATCACGATGCGATTGCCCGCAACGCTTAAAATCTCGCCATTGCGGGTAATAACAGCACCAACGGGAACTTCGCCGCGCTCGGAAGCCTGTTTTGCGGCCTTAAAGGCCTGTTCCATCGGCGTCATTGTTTTTTGATCCATCTTCTCGTCAAGCTATGCTCGCAACCGTTGAAATACTCTGCTATCAGCGGCGCATGAATGACAAAAGCAAAAATCGTGGTGGCGGCAAAGGTCGGCCACCGAGTGCTGGTGGTGCAGGTCGCAGTCGCGGCCCAGGCGCCCGTGGCGACTCCTCAACCCCACGCGGCTTTCACAAAGCCCGCACCCCTGCGCCACGCGGCCCATCGGGCGACGAGGAGGGTAAAAAAGCCTTTCGTCCCCGCCGTCCAGCAGAAGGTCGCCCTTCCGGCGAGAGCGCCGGCACTAAACGGCCATTTTCGCCGCGCCCACCGCGCGAAGGTGCCAGCGAGGGTAAACGCCCGTTTACACCGAGAGGCGAGCGGCCAACCGGGGATCGCCCGAACCGTGAACGGCCCGCAGGCGATAGGCCTTACTCAGCCCGTCCGCCGCGCGAAGGCGCAAGCGAGAGACCAGCAGGGGATAGGCCGTTTCGCGGTCGTCCTGATGGGGATCGCCCAAGAGACAGTCGTCCGAGAGACAGCCGGCCAACAGGTGATCGTCCCTATAGTGAGCGGGGCGGCAAGCCGTCCGGCTTTAAAGGCAAGCCGCGCGTGGCTTCCGTGCCGAAAGAAAGCCCCGGCGAGCGCATCGCGAAAGTGATGGCGCGTGTGGGTCTCTGCTCGCGTCGCGATGCCGAGGAATGGATTTTGGCTGGTCGCGTGTCGATCAATGACGAGGTGCTCACCAGCCCCGCGCGTGACGTGTTGCCTACGGATACCGTGGAAGTCGATGGCGCGCCTTTGCCGACGCGCGAGCGTACCCGCCTGTTCCTCTACCATAAGGAACGCGGTCTGGTGACAACCGCGCGCGATCCGGAAGGTCGGCCAACCGTGTTCTCTAGGTTGCCCAAAAATCTGCCGCGCTTGATCACCATCGGACGTCTCGATATCAACACCGAAGGTCTGATGCTGCTCACCAATGATGGGGGGTTGGCCCGGATCATCGAGCTACCTGAAACCGGATGGCTCAGGCGGTATCGGGTGCGCTGCTACGGCGAAATCAGCCAGCCTGTGCTCGATAGTTTGCGCAGCGGCATCACCGTTGACGGCATGAATTACGGCCCGATTGAAGCAACGCTTGATCGCGAAAAAGGCGACAATGTCTGGCTAACGCTCGGCCTGCGCGAAGGCAAAAACCGCGAAGTCAAACGCGTGTTGGAGCATCTGGGCTTGCAAGTGAACCGGCTGATCCGCGTTTCCTTCGGTCCGTTTCAACTTGGTGATTTGTCGGATGGTGCGGTGGAAGAGGTCAAGACCAGCTTCCTTAAAGCCCAATTGGGGCCAGCATTGACCGCTGAATCAGGCGTCGATTTTGAAGCGCCAATCTTCAACCACGAGCCGGAGCCGGAGCCCGAGCCGGTGCGGGAACGCTATCAGCGTCCAGAGCGCACGGATCGTTCTGATCGCCCCGAGCGGCCGGAACGCGAAGAGCGTGCGGAGCGCCCAGTACGCGGGCGGCCCGATGAAACCGATAACCGCCGTGGCAAGCCGGACCGCATGACGCGCACGGGCCCAAGGCCCTCACGGCCAGGCTCATCGCGCCCGCGGGATGACGCAGCCGAAGCAAGCGGTGACGCTCCCGTTCGGCCAAAATGGCGTCACCCAACTGAGCCATTGCGCAGCATTTGGCGCGCAGAGGATGCGGAGCAGGTCAGCTCGACGCGCACAACACCAAAAGCGCCTCGTCGTGGCGCTGATCCGAAGGAAATTCGGACGGAGAATGCCGAGCGCGAGCATCGCCGTTCGGGCAGCATCAAAACCCGTGGCGGCAAGTCCGTGCTGGTTGAAAAGTTAGCGCCTTCCCGTAGGGACGCACCGGTGCGCGAACGCGCCGATGTCGAGGCCTCGCGTCCTTCCTCACCGTTTAAGCCGAGAAAGCCTCGGCCAGAGGGTGATAGAGGGGATGCGGCTCCCAAGCGCGAATGGTCGCCGGGTGGCCGCTCTGTTGCGACCCGCGCGGCTGCCAAGCCCTCGGGCGAGCGTCCGACCACGGGTCGTGCCGATAGCAAGCCCTATCGTGGCGGCAGGCTTTCGGGCGGCAAGCCATCTGGCGATAAGCCGTCAGGTGGTCGTCCATCGGGTGGTGCGGCGCGCGGGCCGCGTCCGCCCCGGTCGCGTTGATCGGGCGGGTAGAAGCGGATGCGGATTATCGCCGGACGTTTCAAAGGCAGGGCGCTCACGCCCCCGCAAGGGGATGAGACGCGCCCGACTTCTGATCGGTTGCGCGAAGCGCTCTTTAACGTTTTAGCGCATGGCTATGATGATCCGGTCACGGGTGCGCGGGTGCTGGATTTATTCGCCGGCACCGGCGCGTTGGGGCTAGAAGCGCTATCGCGCGGCGCGGCCTTTGTGCAGTTTGTTGAAGAAGCCGCTGCCGCTCGAGGCCTGATTAAGGCCAATGTCGAGGCGTTTGGCGTAGCAGGCATCACCAAAGTCTATCGGCGGGATGCGACCTATATGGGGCCGGTGTCACCAGCCGAACCGTTCTCGCTTGTGTTTTGCGATCCGCCCTATGGCAAAGGCTTGGCGAAGCTCGCGCTCGCCTCGGCGCTGAAAGGCGGCTGGCTGACGCCAGATGCGCTTGTTATTATTGAAGAGCGCGCCAATCAGAATGATCTTCTGCCCGAGGGTTTCCATATCATCGAAGAACGCGTTTACGGCTTAACCAAGCTGGTCTTTGCTGGCCTCGACCGTCCGGATGGCACCACCGAAGGTCTGAATTGAGATAATCCTCAACGGCCCTTCCGTTACGATGGGAGCGAATGTTTTCGGGAAAGGGAGCGGGCTATGACCAGTGCATATAGACTTAGGACGGGCGGGTGCCTGTGTGGAGCGGTTAAGTTCACAGTCGATGGGCCGATGCGCGAAGTGGTCGCCTGCCATTGCGGACAATGCCGCAAGACAACCGGTAATTTCTTCACGGCTTCCAATGCACCGGCCGAGCGCGTAGCCTTTGTTGCGGATAGTGGTCTGACCTGGTTCAAATCGTCGGATAAGGCCGAGCGCGGCTTCTGCAACCAATGCGGCAGCAATCTTTTCTGGCGTGAATTCAAAAGCGACACGATCTCGATCACAGCCGGATCGCTCGATGGTGAGACGGGGCTCCATATTGCCGAGCATATTTATGTCGGTGATAAGCCGGATTGGTACGAAATTACCGACGGCAAGCCGCAATTTACGGTCTGGCGCTGACCTTTGAGCGTATGTGTAACCATTGACGGGTTTGGATATAAGATCTGATGGCGCTTCTTTTAGGCATTGATACCGGTGGCACCTATACGGATGCCGTGCTGTTTAACGATCAAACCGGATTGGTGGTGGCAAAAGCCAAATCACTAACCACGCGGCACGATCTCGCTATCGGTATTTCCGGTGCGGTGGATAGCGTGATTGCACTGTCCAAAACCGAGCCATCGGCGATTGAACTTGTCTCACTCTCCACCACGCTTGCAACCAATGCGTTGGTGGAAGGCCAGCAGCGCCGCATCGGGCTTGTGATGATCGGTTTTGGCGAAGCGGATGTGAAGCGCGCTGGGCTTGATACAGCGCTCGGCAATGATCCGATGGCGCGGATTGGCGGTGGCCATAGCGTCACCGGCGACGCGGCAATGCCGCTCGATACCGCAGCGCTTGAGCGCTGGTTATCCGCTGAGGGCAGCACGGTAACGGGTTACGCGATTGCCGGTTATTTCTCCACACGTAATCCCGAGCATGAAATTGCGGCGCGCGAGTTCATTCGTGCGCGCACGCATCTACCCGTTACCTGCAGCCATGAATTGACCAGCCAGCTTGATGGTCCCCGCCGCGCGCTGACCTGTCTCCTCAACGCGCGTCTCGTGCCACTGATCGATGGCTTGATCGCCGCCACCGGACGGTTTCTCGATGCCCGCGGTATTCAAGCGCCTGTGATGGTGGTTCGCGGCGATGGCGCGCTGATCGCCGCTGATGTAGCGCGTGAACGACCCATTGAAACAATCCTGTCAGGCCCCGCCGCAACCTTGGTAGGTGCGGCCTTCCTGACCGGATCACAAGACGCGCTTGTGTCCGATATTGGCGGCACGACGACCGATATTGCCGTTATGAAAAACGGCACACCGCGGCTGGACCCCTTAGGTGCTCGCGTCGGTGGGTTCCAGACCATGGTGCAGGCGGTGGCGATGCGAACCATTGGCTTGGGCGGCGACAGTGAAGTCCGCCTTGTTGAGGAAGGCCTCACCATCACGATGGAGCTTGGCCCGCGTCGCGCGATGCCGGTGAGCCTTTTGGCGATGGATCACCGCGCGATCGTGCATCAGGCGCTCGATCGTCAATTGCGCGCCGAAGTGGCGCGTGCCACCGACGCGCGCTTTATCGTGCCGATGCCGGTAACCGACGCCGCACGGGCGGGTCTATCCGCAGCCGAAGCAGCGCTGCTAGCCAAGATTGGGGATGTACCGAAGCCGGTTGATCAGGTCGCCGAAACCCGCACGGAACTGGGTGCATTGACCCGCCTTGTGACGAATGGCTTGGTGATGATGTCGGCCTTGACGCCCTCAGACGCAGCCCATGTGCTCGGCATCCATGATGTATGGGACAGCGAGGCCGCTCGTCTTGCAGCCGAACTCGCCAGCCGTCGTCGTGGCGGCAAGGGCGAGGTGCTCTTTGAAACACCCGAAGCGGTAGCGCACGCGATTATTAAAAAACTGGTTCGTCGTTCGGCGGAAGCCCTGATCGATGTGGCGCTGGATGAAGACGGCTATAAGCTCGACCGGCCAAGCCTGCATCCTTTGATCATCGCCTCGCTGGATAAAAAGCGCGGGGTCTCTGCGATCCGGTTCGATTTTAATTTGCCGATTATCGGCGTGGGTGCCTCCGCTCCAACCTATTATCCGATGATTGGCGAGCTGCTGGAAAGCGCTGTCGTTATGCCCGAACATGCCGATGTCGCGAATGCGCTTGGCGCGGTGGTCGGCCATGTGAAAATCACGGGCGAAAGCGTGATCTTGTCACCGGGCTCCGGCCGCTATCGCGTGCACGGACCCGCCGCCCAGCATGATTTCCACGCGCTGGAGGCCGCAGCCGAAGCAGCTATAGCGGGCTTACGCGCCGATATTATTATTCGTGCCGAGGCTGCAGGTGCCGACAATGCCGAGATTGTCATCGACCGCAAAGATGTGTCCGCCTTCACCGACGGTCAGGAAATTTTTGTCGAAAGCCGGATTACAGCGGTGGCCACGGGTCGGCCACGCTTGGTGAAGGGGTAGGAATACCTGTTCTAAAATACAGGTTTCCGCTACGTCCGATTTCTGCTATTTTTAAGGCATTAACAACGCCGCGCGCAGCTTTGATCGCCTCACTTATATCGATACGCTGAAAGAAGCGGGGGTCGACGAGACTTCCGCGCGTGCGCACGCCAATGCCCTTGATGCCGCCATGCGGGACGGGCTGGCAACGAAGCAGGATATGGCGGCGATTGACCATCGATTCGAGCTTATGGATACGAAGATGGATACTTTGGATTTTAAATTTGAGGCGAAAATTGACGCCCTCGACCAAAAATTTGAAACCAAATTCGACTTTCTTGATAAGAAAATCGACCGCGTCGAGACAAGCCTAAGGGGCGAGATCAGAACGCTTGAAGCCACCCTTCGCAGTGAAATATGGCAGAGCGCTAACCGCACGGTGATTTGGCTGGGTGGCATCATGATTGCTCTTTCCGGTATTGTTCTCGCTATCGTGAAATTGGGGCACTAACCGGCCCCTCCTCATCCAAACGGACAGGTGGCCTCAGACCCTCCCTTTATGCCATTGTTCCGCCCGATTGAGGGGGATGCTGCATGGCGTTTGCGTTGAATGATCCTATCGTTACGGACGAGGCCCAATGGCGCAAACGCGCTGAGGCGGTGCTGAAGGGTGCGGATTTCGAAACCGTTCTCACGTCGAAAACCGCTGACGGTATCCGCATATCACCGCTTTATGCCAAGGCTACGGCGCACACGCCGGTTATCGGGCGCGCGCCGGGGGCTGCTTGGTCGATCATCAGCCGCGTCGATAATCCCGATGCGCCACAGTCGAACCCTCAAGCCTTGCAGGATTTGGAGAACGGGTCTAACGGCCTCTCTCTCGTCTTTGAAAATGCCATTGGCGCTTATGGCTTTGGTCTGCCCGCTAAAGCTGATTTTGTCGCTGAAGTTTTGAAGGGCATTTATCTCGATGCCGGTATTGAGATCGCTCTTGATTGTGGCCCACGCGGTCGCGATGCGGCCCATGCGTTTGCGGAAGCCTGTCAGGCACTCGATTTTCCGGCCAATACGGTAAAAGTGCGCTTCGGGCTCAATCCGGTTGGTCTTGGCGCGCGCGATGGCGTGTTTCCGGCCTCTGTTGAGAAAATGGCGTCGAATGTCGCTGCCAGCGTCCGAGATTTAATGGCCCAAGGCTTTGCCGGTCCCTTCCTTGCCGCCGATGGGCGGATTGTACATCAGGCAGGCGGATCGGAAGCGCAGGAGCTGGCTTTTGTGTTGGCCAACGCGCTCTTCTATCTCCGCGCGCTGGAAGCATCGGGCTTAGCTCTTGAAGACGCGCGTGGCATGATCGAGTTTCGCTTGGCGTCTGATGCCGATCAATTTCTTTCCATCGTGAAACATCGCGCGTTACGCAAACTTTGGGCGAGCATTGAGCAGCAATGTGGATTGGCCCCCAAGCCGATCCTACTGACATCAGAAACGGCGTTTCGCATGATGAGCCGTCGTGATCCGCATGTGAATTTGCTGCGGGCGGGCATGGGTTGTTTTGCGGCGGCGATTGGCGGTGCGGATGCGATCACCGTCTTGCCCTTCACCAGCGTGCTTGGCCTGCCCGAGCCCTTTGCCAGAAGGCTCGCACGCAACACGCAATTGGTGTTGCTGGAAGAAGCTCATCTCGCCAGCGTCAGCGATCCCGTAGCGGGCGCGGGTGGCTATGAGACGCTGACCGATGAACTTGTCGCTGAGGCGTGGAAACAGTTTCAAGCGATTGAGGCTGAGGGCGGTATTGTTGCCTCGCTGATCGCGGGCGCCTTACAGCCGAGGATCGCCTCCGTCCGCGCGGCGCGTGAGGCGGCATTGGTTGAGAAAAAAGCGGTGATGGTGGGTGTTACCGCCTATCTAGATGCTCAGGCCAAATCGGTTGAGGTCTTGGCCCCCATGCCTCCGAAATCGGTCGGCCCAACGCCACAGTTTCCGCCTTTGGTGCCCATCAGGCTATCCGAGCCCTTTGAGGCCGAAACCCCTCTTGCAGGAGCGGCCTCATGACCCGTATCCCCGATTTTACCAAGAGCGCCTATCGCGCCACCACCGTTCCTGCCCGCGAAGGCACGTCCGAGCCTTGGATGACGCCCGAGGGTATTGCGGTGAAATCCGTCTACACGGAAACCGATCGCGCAGGGCTTGAGGTTGCCGATTCCCTTCCGGGTGTCGCCCCGTTTTTGCGCGGGCCTTACCCGACCATGTATGTCAACCAGCCTTGGACAATCCGCCAATATGCGGGTTTTTCGACGGCGGAAGATTCAAATGCGTTTTATCGGCGCAACCTCGCCGCCGGACAAAAAGGCCTATCGGTCGCTTTCGATCTGGCGACCCATCGCGGCTATGATTCCGATCATCCGCGCGTGGCGGGTGATGTCGGCATGGCCGGTGTGGCGATTGATTCCATCTACGATATGCGGACGCTGTTTTCCGGCATTCCGCTTGATGAGATGAGTGTGTCCATGACGATGAATGGCGCGGTGCTGCCCATTCTCGCGCTCTATATTGTGGCGGCAGAAGAGCAAGGCGTTAGTGCGGATAAACTTTCCGGCACCATCCAGAACGATATTCTCAAAGAGTTCATGGTGCGCAATACCTATATTTACCCACCTACCCCTTCGATGCGGATCATCTCCGATATTTTCGAATTCACGTCGAAGAATATGCCGAAATTCAACTCGATTTCGATTTCCGGCTATCACATGCAAGAGGCAGGTGCCTCGCAGGATCTCGAGCTCGCCTACACCATTGCCGATGGTGTGGAATATCTGCGCGCGGGCGTTGCTGCCGGCATTAATATCGATGCCTTCGCGCCACGGCTCTCCTTCTTCTGGGCCATTGGTATGAATTTTTTCATGGAAGTGGCCAAGCTTCGCGCCGCGCGATTGATCTGGACAAAACTGGTTGGCCAGTTCAATCCGAAGTCCGAAAAATCTCTACCATTGCGCACCCATTCGCAGACATCGGGCTGGTCGCTGACCGCGCAAGACGTGTTCAACAATGTCATCCGCACCGAGATCGAGGCGATGGCCGCGACCCAAGGCCATACGCAATCGCTGCATACCAATTCGCTGGATGAAGCGCTGGCACTGCCCACCGATTTCTCGGCCCGCATCGCGCGCAATACGCAGCTTTTCTTACAAGCCGAAAGCGGCACCAGCCGTATCATCGATCCTTGGGGTGGCTCCTATTATGTCGAGCGTTTAACAGCGGAGCTTGTTGAGAAAGCTTGGGCGCATATCAAGGAAGTCGAGGCTTTGGGCGGCATGGCCAAGGCGATCGAGGCGGGCATCCCGAAGCGCCGCATCGAGGAAGCGGCCGCCCGCACCCAAGCCCGGATCGATAGCGGCAAACAGGCCGTGATAGGCGTCAACCGCTATCGTCCCTTAAGCGAACAGGCCATCGACGTGTTGAAGGTCGACAATTCGGCTGTGCTCGCCCAACAGCTCGATAAATTGAAGCGCCTTCGGGCCGAGCGCGATCCCGCAGCCGTGCAAGCAGCGCTGCATGCTTTGGAGCAAGGCGCGCGCGGCAAGGGTAATCTTCTGGCTCTCGCGGTCGATGCCGCAAGGGCCAAGGCAACCGTTGGCGAAATCTCGCTTGCGCTTGAAAACGTCTTTGGTCGCCATAAGGCCAAAGCGGAAGTTATTTCCGGCGTTTACCGCAAAGAAATCGGCACGCTCGATGAAGGTTTCGGGCGCGCGCGCGACATGGTCTCAGCGTTTAAAGAAAATGATGGTCGTCTGCCGCGCATTCTGGTCGCCAAGATGGGTCAGGATGGCCATGATCGCGGCCAGAAGGTCATCGCCTCGGCGTTTTCCGATTTGGGCTTTGATGTCGACGTTGGCGATCTTTTCGCAACGCCTGAGGAAGCCGCCAAAGAGGCGATTGCAAAAAATGTTCATGTCGTTGGCGTTTCAACACTTGCCGCTGGTCATCTCACCCTCGTGCCAGCGCTCAAGGCGGCGCTTGATCAGGCAGGGCGCGGCGATATCATGATCGTGGTGGGTGGCGTGATCCCCGAACAAGATTTTCAAGCGCTGCATCAGGCGGGAGCAGATGCGATTTTCCCACCTGGCACAGTGGTGGCGGAAGCGGCGATGGATGTGCTCGACCGGCTCAACGAGAAGCGCGGGTTTAGGCAGACGAGCCGTTGAGGCCAATTCAGTATTCCACATTTTAAGCTGAACGCTGGTGTGGTATTATAGGCCATGCAAAGTGGAACGGCCATTACGGGCCTGCGGCGTGACGTCGATGGGCATGTTTGGTTCACGGGCTCGCGGCGATCATAGGGATAACAGCGACCTTGATGTGTTGATTGCTGTTGATGAGAACGTTCGCTTCACCCTTCTCGATCTTGCCGACCTTGCTGTTATGGCTTCCGATTGCACCGGATTAGCGGTTAATCCGGTTATTGCGGCGGATCTCAAGCCCACTTTTAACCAGCGCATCTTAGACGATCTAACCGAGATTTTTTAAACATGCGTGCGACGCCTTTGGATCGGTTGACCCATGCGTTACAGGCGATCGGTAAATTCATTCGCCACGGGTATGATGGCATCGACGTCAGTCGCTTGTGGATGGTAGCAACCGATGATCTGCCTGTATTAAAGGCTGCCTTGCTCACCATGAACGAACGCTATCGATCATGACCAATATGGCTGACGGTTAAATCGGCTCTCACTGCCCCTCGAAGGATTGCGCCTGTCGTGTATCGTCAACGGGTGCTGAAAGTTGCGCCCCGATGGCGCGGACGGCGGCAGGAGCCTCGGCAAAGGTGCCGTGCCGGAAATAGTCGCTGGTATCTGTGTTGCTCAGATCATAAACGCGGACGCCGAGTTTGATGATTTCGCTGCGTTGCCCCTTGTCGGACGGATCAAGGGCGCCTACCCGTTTACGGTCCCCAGCCAGTGTGCTGGAAATCGATAGCGCTTTGTCATCGGAGGCTGCGAAAATCGAGACACGGGCATAAGCGCCAACCCGGCCGAGCTGTTGCTTGAAGACGTCGAGATCAATATCGGGTGCCGCCAACATTACTTCGCCAATATGGCCATTAAGATCGCCTTGCCCCGCAAGCGCTGCTTCGCGAAGCGCTTCCATCGTCAGCCAGGTTCCCATCGAATGGGCCAGCACATGAATACGCCCGATTCCGGGAATCGTTCCGAGGTCGGTGAGCATCTGATGCAGGCTATCGCGGGATGCTGTGGCGTTGTCCTTATCCGCTCCATAGGCCAAAAACTTGTTTTGCGAGGGCCAAGTAAACAGCACAGGCACGCCGGTGAAGCCCGAATCGGTCGCAATCTGGGCCAGGCGGAAGCGTGCTTCGTCGTAGCCGGTGTTAAAGCCATGAACATATACCAGCACGTCGCGGCTGACCCCGACCCGGCCCGAAAGCTGGGCGGCAATTTCATTGCGGAAGCTATCATGGTCGAGCACGCGTTGGCCGACGAACACAAAATGCGATTTACGGCTTTCGCTTCCCCATGACGGGCGTTCGATCATTCCCGTCTGATGGTCTTTTGGAATGCTAATCAAATTCATCAGATAATTGGTCGTCGGCGACAAATCAGCCGAAACCGCTCCATCGCCATTCATTTTACGTGTGGTGGCCACAAAGATAGGCACCACTTCGCCCGATGAGGGGGTCGCCGAATTCAAAGGTGCGACATGGTTCGAGAACTGGTCGCCCGGGCTGGAGCAGGCCGTCAATATAAGCAAACCAAACCCCGCAACTAAAAGTGGGCGAATGATGCGGGAAATCATGGTCATTTGATATCGGTTCCTTGCCAAAAATCGGATTGAGTAAGCGCCTACCTTAACGGGTAATCGTGACGAGAATGGGACAAGCCTCTAAGGCTCGCGCAACAGGCTCGTGGCACGAACCGAGCCGACCGTCATGCCGTTCCAGTTTTTCAATGTCGGCCAAGCCTTCGCATCAAACGCCGTGCGGGTTGCCTCGTCCATTGGCACATATCGGTGTAAAATTCCCGCCAGCATCGCTTGCGCGGCGCGGCTTTCGCCATCATCCGCTTTCAGCGCAATGCCGAAGCCTAACTCGGGAATGGCGGCGCAATACACACCCTCCGCTCCGGTTTTCATGAAAACGCGCTCTCGAAAGAGTTCCATCGCCACCGTATCCAGCCGGCCGGTCCCCGCCACCATAAACGGGTTGGCGGCAACCGCCTCGCGAATACGACGTGCGGCTTTAGCCCGTTCAGGCTTCAGGCCAATACCCGTGCCCAAGCGCGCAAAGCCGAGGGCAATGGCTTTCAAAGGCACGGCATAGGTCGGGATCGAACAGCCATCGGTGCCGGTATACGCGTCAAGAAAGGTAAATCCGGTGATTTCCTCGCCGGCAGCACGGATTTCACGCTGCACGCGATGGTCGGGTCGAATATACCCTGCGGGGTCTTCATCCAACCCGCAGGCTAGGCAAACAAAGCCTGAATGTTTACCCGAACAATTGTTATGCAGCGCGTTCGGCTTCAAGCCGGCAGCGGCCAGCGCGCGTTCGGCTTCGTGGGAACTTGGCCAATGGGCCCCACATTCTAGGCAGGACGCGTCGCGGCCGGCTTTTTTCAACATCCCGAGTGCGGTCGCGACATGAGGCTCTTCCCCCGAATGGGAGGAAACTGCGAGCGCAATTTCCGTTGGCGTTAAGCCAAACCGATCCGCTGCTCCGCTTTCAAGCAAAGGCAGGGCTTGAAACGCTTTGACCGCCGAGCGCGGAAAAACAGGGCTTTCGCAATCACCCAACGAAAGGACGATGCCGCCATCTGCATCCACGACCGCAACCGACCCGCGATGACGCGACTCGACGCTTTTGCCACGCAGCACTTCAACGAGAATGGGGTTATCCATGCGGGAATTTCTCCTGTCAGCAGCATCGGCCCGATCAGGCCAAAGGGGGAATCGTCCTTTTATCCTCTTGCCTGTAAGCGAAGATGCGTGTGAAGGAAAGCTGTCACATTTGACGTTCATGTAGGGCTCGGGCCGCTGAAGGGCGGTTTTGGGCAAAGGGCTTGTCTGGAGAGTTTCGGATGCGGATTACGATGATAGGCGCGGGCTATGTTGGCTTGGTGTCGGGGGCGTGTTTTGCCGATTTCGGGCATTTTGTGACCTGCATGGATTCGAATATTGACAAGATCGATGCCTTGAATCTGGGGCAATTGCCCATTTACGAGCCTGGTCTTGATGAACTGGTCGCCAAAAATGTCCGCGATGGCCGACTTGTGTTCTCCTCCGAGCTCGATCAGGCCATCCACGGCGCGGACGCCATTTTCATTGCGGTCGGGACGCCGTCACGGCGCGGCGATGGCCATGCCGACCTATCCTATGTCTATGCGGCAGCCCGCGACATCGCGGCCCGAACCGATGGCAAGGCGATCATCGTCACCAAATCCACAGTCCCCGTTGGTACGGGTGATGAAGTCGAGCGCATCATGCGGGAGGTCAGGCCCGAGCTCGATATTGCCGTGGTATCCAACCCCGAATTCCTGCGCGAAGGTGCGGCCATTGGCGATTTCAAGCGGCCGGATCGCATCGTTATCGGCACCAATGATGAGAATGCCCGCCGGGTGATGACAGAAATTTATCGTCCGCTCTACCTCAACGAACCACCCTTGCTGTTCACGGATCGCCGGACATCCGAGCTTATCAAATACGCCGCCAACGCGTTTTTGGCGGTCAAAATCACCTATATCAACGAGATCGCCGATCTGTGCGAGCAGGTTGGGGCGAATGTGCAGGAGGTTGCCCGCGGCATCGGGCTTGATAACCGCATCGGCCCTAAATTTTTGCATCCAGGTCCCGGCTATGGCGGTTCCTGTTTCCCGAAAGATACGCAAGCGCTGGTCAAAACCGCGCAGGATAACGGTACACCCCTGCGCATTGTCGAGACCGTCGTGTCGGTGAATGAGCAGCGGAAACGTGGCATGGCGCGCCGCATTATTCAGGCCTGCGGCGGCGATGTGCGCGGCAAACGGATTGCCATTTTGGGGCTGACCTTTAAGCCGAACACGGATGATATGCGGGATGCTCCTGCGCTCTCCGTTATTACGGCACTTCAAGATGTAGGAGCAAAGGTGACGGCCTATGATCCTGTAGGGATCGAGCAGGCCTCCCACTACCTGAGTCATGTGGATTTTGCCGCCGATGCCTATGCCTGCGCCGAAGGTGCCGACGCGCTGGTGATCGTGACCGAATGGGACGCGTTCCGCGCGCTTGATCTGGACCGGATCAAGGCCGCATTGAAAGAGCCTCTGATTGTCGATTTGCGCAATATTTACCGTCCTGACGATATCCGCGCCAAGGGGTTTCGCTATATCAGTATCGGGCGGCTGTGATAGGCATTAATGGGTGAAGTCGTTTTCGACCGCAAAGGTATTCGGCCATGCAGACCTTCTTTGTTGAGATCAAGTGCCAGCTCGGCAAAACCTACGATGTCGCCAGCCGGTTGGCCGACTCCGAAATCGCTTCCGAGATTCATTCGGTCGCAGGTTCGTTCGATATTTTGGCTAAATTCCATGTCGATGACGGGATTGATATTGGACATTTCGTCGGTGAAAAAGTCCAGATTATTCCCGGCATAGTCGACACGCGCACCCTGATTGCGTTTAAGGCATTCTGAAGGCTTAAGATTTTGGCCGAAACGCCAGGCAAAAAGCCGGATTGGTTTCCAGCCGGTAACCGCCGATCAGGTCGATGCCGTAGGGCACCGCCGCAAACACCGCATCGAGACAGGTGCGGATCGCTGACGGTTTGCCAGGTAGATTGATAATCAGGCTTTGGCCGCGAATACCCGCCGTTTGGCGGGAGAGGATCGCGGTTGGTACTTCTTTCAGGCTCGCTATCCGCATCAATTCACCAAATCCCGGCATCATTTTCTGACACACCGCTTCGGTGGCTTCCGGCGTCACATCGCGCAGAGCCGGCCCGGTGCCGCCGGTGGTCAGGATGAGCGAGCAACCCTTTTGATCGGCAAGGTCGATCAGGGCCGCCTCGATTTGGGTCTGCTCGTCCGGCACGATCACGGCAAGGGGATGCCAAGGGCTCGACAACAAGTCGGTCAGGGCGGCAATGATGCCTGGCCCGCCTTTATCCTCGTATTCGCCGCGGCTGGCGCGGTCCGACACCGTTAAGATGCCAATTGGCGCGGACATTTTCTCTAGGCCTGTTGTCAATGGACTTGCCTTTGCATTATCGACATCTCGGAGCCGTAGCGCGAACCCTATCCTTTGTGCAACTGCGAGAGAGCGATGCAATAGCGAGGCCCGTGTTGATGGGCGGGTTAGGATGCGGTGCAAGCCCCATCGTTGATCGTAGAGAGTGGAGACGACGAGTATGGTAACCGATCGGGACGACATTGCGAATCTTTTCGGGCAGATTGCCGTTCAGGCTGCAGTGCCGATCATGGAATTTTTCCAGTCCGACGGGAAAGCCCAGCATAAAATCGATGGTAGCCCTGTGACCGAAGCCGATCTGGCATCGGAGCGGATTATTTTGGCCGCCTTGGCGGCGCTGCTTCCAGCTATTCCGGTTGTGTCGGAAGAGGAAGCTGCTGCCGGTTTGACACCTGCAGTTCATGGCCGTTTCATTTTGGTTGATCCACTGGACGGTACGCGTGAATTTGTTCATCGGCGGAAGGAATTTGGCGTCAATATTGGGTTGATCGAAAATGGCGTTGCCATTGCGGGCGCGATCTATGCTCCAGCGCTCGACCAGCTATGGCTGGGGGGCACAACCGCCCGCAAACTCACAATCAGGCCAGGTGAAGACCTTTCCAAAGCCCGCAATAGCCATTTGATTTCGACTCGTACGCCGCCGGAAGGAGCCTTGCGCGTTGTGGCCAGCCGCTCGCACCCGGATCAGCAAACCGCTGATTTTATCAGCAGATTAGTCATCGAAGAGCATGTCTCGGCGGGATCTTCGTTGAAATTTTGCCGGGTTGCCGAAGGACTGGCCGATATTTATCCGCGTTTTGGGCCGACGATGGAATGGGACGTGGCCGCAGGTGATGCCATTTTACGCGCAGCGGGCGGCGTGATGGTCGCCGGAGACGGCCAACCGTTCCGCTATGGCAAAGCCGGGTATAAAACGGGCACCTTTGTCGCGCTGGGCCGGGCAAGCCTTGCCGCCCGAGCCTTTCCGTCGCTTTCGGCCTAATGGCCGCGGATATGGCGATATTGCTGCACAAAAGTGGCGCGTAGTCCGCGCGACCCGTGGCGTTCCAACGAGGCTTGCCATTCCGCAAGCTCGTCCAGTGTCAGGCGATAACGGCTTGAAGCTTCTTCAAGCGTCAATAGCCCGCCACGAATGGCAGCCACTACTTTGGCCTTCCGGCTCGTGACCCAACGCGTCGTATTGGAAGCAGGCAGGCTGGAAAGCGTCAGCGTTTCGCTATCGGGACCCATGACGCTTGGCGCGTCGGCAAACGATATTTCGGACATTACGCAGCACTCAACACACGACATATCACAACAATCGAACCGGGCGAGCCGCCTATCTCTGCGGCGGTACCAATCCGAATCACGCGCTATAGTTGCATATTTTGCCACTTTTCACGAAGCGACGGCTTTTTGCACTTATTTGGTGCTTTTCTGATTGTAAATTTACGTTAGGCTAATTTTGTCGCTTTGACGGGGGGGCGGTCTTTTAGGCCAAAAAGGGGGAACGATACGCCATGGTTGATAAAATTTATGACGACAACGCCAAGAAGGAGGACCTGAAGGCTCTTCACTCCATGGGCTACGCCCAGGAGCTTGAGCGCTCGATGAGTGCCTTTTCGAATTTCGCGATCTCATTTTCAATCATTTGTATTCTGTCGGGCGGCATTAATTCGCTGGCACAAGCGACGTCCGGCGCGGGTGGCGGTGCGATTGGTATCGGCTGGATTATCGGTTGCCTCGTGTCCGGTGTGTTCGGTTTGGCGATGGCGCAAATCGGCTCGGCCTATCCTACGGCGGGCGGGCTTTATCACTGGGGATCGATCTTGGGCAACCGCTTCACCGGCTGGTTGACCGCTTGGCTTAATCTGCTCGGCCTTATTACCGTTTTAGGTGCCATCAATGTCGGCACTTGGGGCTTTTTCTCAGGGGCCTTTGGAGCGACGCTCGGCATCAATGTTGATTCGACGACCACGGGTGGCCTGATCAACGAAATTGGCTTTGTCGCGATTATCACTGGCCTTCAGGCGCTCGTGAACCATTTCGGCATTAAGCTGACGGCTAAACTCACCGATATCTCGGGTTATCTTATCTTTGCGGCGGCGCTCGCCTTGACCGTTGGATGCTTCGTCGCAGCCGAGCACTGGGATTTCTCGCGGCTTTGGACGTTTAAAAACTATTCCGGACTCCCGGAAGGTGATGGTGCGGTATGGCCTCAATCGGATTCCTTATTCCGCGTCTTCCTGCTCGGCCTCTTGCTGCCGATCTATACGATCACCGGTTATGATGCCTCCGCCCACACCTCGGAAGAAACCAAGCGGGCCGCTCATTCGGTGCCGCGCGGCATTGTATCGTCGATCATCTGGTCATCGCTGGTCGGTTGGGTAATGCTGGTGTCCTTCGTTCTCGTCATTCCTGATATGGATGAAGCGGCCAAGCAGGGCTTCAACGTGTTTTTTTGGGCGATTGACGCACGCATGAACCCAACGTTCGCCACTGTGCTCTATCTGGCGATCTTTGCCTCGCAATGGTTGTGTGGTCTGGCGACCGTTACGTCGGCTTCCCGCATGATTTTCGCTTTTTCGCGTGATGGCGGCCTGCCGGGCTCCGCAGCCTTGTCGAGTGTCAGCAAAACCTACCGCACGCCGGTGGCGGCGATCTGGACGGCATCGATTGCCTCGGTTCTGTTTGTTGGCTTAACTTCAATCCCCGGTATCTCGATTGGCGGCTCGTCGATCTATACCGTGGTGGTTTCGTGCACCGTGATCTTCTTGTTCCTCTCTTTTACCGTTCCAATCGCGCTGGGATTGTTTGCGCATGGCACGGCGAAGTGGGACAAAATGGGGCCGTGGGATATGGGTGCGGGCCTCTTCAAGCTCACCGCTGTGCTGTCGATTGTGGCGATGGCGCTGATTTTCTACATTGGCGTTCAGCCGCCTAATGATCTGGCGTTGAACATCACCTTGGGCTTCCTCGTTCTGACGGCGATTATCTGGTTTGTCTTTGAGAACCGCCGCTTCAAGGGCCCGCCCATCGGCGATGTGATTGCCAAGCGTCAAAGTGCGATTGCTGCGGCAGAAGCGGCTGTCGGCGAGCACTAAACGATTTCATACTTGCAAGATAACGTGGTCGCGGGTTTGATAGCTCGCGGCCACCTCTTTTTGAATCGGTAAACCAAGCATCATGACCTCCATGCCCGCCAAATTCACCGCTGCCGACGCGCTTGCTTATGTGCGTAGCCGCGACCTGCCTTATGTCCGCCTCGGCGTTTTCGATATCGACGGCATTTTCCGCGGTAAATATGTCAACCGCGATAAATTCGAAAGCTCGTTAGAGAAGGGCTTGGGCTTTTGCGATGTGGTGGTGGGCTGGGATTCAAATGACCAGCTTTATGACAATGCGAAGGTCACCGGATGGCACACCGGCTATCCTGATGCCGCCGTGCGCATGGTGCCCGACACGATGCGGCTGATCCCGTTCGAGGATGATCTGCCGCTGTTCATCTGCGAATTTGACGGCAAATGGGAAGAAGTTTGCCCGCGCGGAACACTTCGCCGCGTGCTCAAACGCGCCGCTGATATGGGCTTCCATGTCAGTGCTGCCGCCGAATTCGAGTTTTTTCTGTTTGAGGAAACGCCGCATTCCGTGCGTGAGAAGAACTACAAAGACCTCAAAAACATCACGCCGGGCTTTTTCGGCTATTCGATGCTGAGAAGCTCCGTGCACGCCGATTTCTACCGCGATTTGCTCGATCTTGGCCGGAAAATGAATTTCGAGATCGAGGGCCTTCATACCGAAACCGGCCCCGGCGTATTGGAAGCCGCGATCAAGGTCGATAGCTCCTTGGCCGCAGCAGATAAGGCCGCCTTGTTTAAAACCTACACCAAAGTGTTGGCGCAAAAGCGCGGCTGGATGGCGTCCTTTATGGCGAAAAGCTCGCCAAATTGGCCGGGCCAATCGGGCCATCTGCATCTCTCCTTGCAAGATATCCAAACGGGCAAAGGCGTGTTCTATGAAAAGGACAAAGCCCATTCGATGTCGGATACGATGCGCTGGTTTGTCGGCGGTCAGCAGGCTTTGATGCCGGAAGTGCTGGCGATGGTGGCCTCCACCGTCAATTCCTATTCGCGCCTCATTCCGAGTTTTTGGGCTCCAACCGACTCGGCTTGGGCGGTCGATAACCGCACCACGGCATTGCGCGTCATTGAGGGCTCGGAAAAATCGCAGCGCGTTGAATACCGCGTCGCCGCCGCCGATATTAACCCCTATCTCGCGCTCGCTGCCGCCATTGGCTCAGGCCTTTGGGGCATCGAGAACAAGATCGAGCCGGGCGAGCCGCAGACGGGTAATGCCTATGAGGCAAAACTCCCTAAAAACCGCGCCTTACCCCGCACGCTGTGGGAAGCTGCTCAAAAGTTTAAGGCTTCAAAGCCGGCTCGCTCTTTGTTCGGTGATGCTTTTGTCGACCATTTTGCGGCCAGCCGCGAATGGGAAGAACGCGAATTCCGCCGCGCGATTACGGATTGGGAATTACAGCGCTACTTTGAGATTATTTGAAGAGGGCGAATAGGGAGTAGCGAATGGCGAATAGCGGCCATAAACTGCGCCTGAGCGTTTTACCCTATTCGCTACTCACCATTCGCCTCTAAAATGTCACCTTCCAAACAGGCCAACATACCCATGACCGACATCCTCTGCATCTCCCCCATCGACGGCAGTGAAGTAGCGCGCCGCGTATCGGCGACACCAGCGGCCATTGAGACAACGTTAAAAGAAGCGCGCGCGGCGCAAAAAATCTGGGCGAAGGTTCCTCTTGCCGAGCGTATGACGAAGCTCACCGCTTTTGTCGATGCGATGCTCACCATGAACCAGGAAGTGGTGCCGGAAATCGCGCAGCAGATGGGCAGGCCGGTGAAATGGGGCGGCGAGTTCAGAGGGTTTGAAGAACGCGCCCGCCACATGATCAGCATCGCACCAGAAGCCTTGGCCCCCATCGTGCCAGCACTGAAAGCGGGCTTTACACGCTATATCGAAAAGACACCCGTAGGTGTGGTGCTCGTTGTAGCGCCGTGGAATTATCCCTATCTTACCGCGGTCAATTCCGTGGTGCCCGCGCTGATGGCCGGTAATGCCGTGATCTTGAAAGCCGCAGCGCAGACCATTCTGGTGGGTGAGCGTTTTGCCAAAGCCATGGAAGCGGCCCATCTGCCAAAGGGGCTGTTCACCAATCTCGTGCTGACCCATGACGATACCGCGAAGATTTTATCCTCAGGTTCCGTCGATCATTGCAATTTCACCGGCTCGGTTGCCGGTGGCCGCGCCATCGAGAAGGCGGCAGCAGGTACGTTTACCACGCTGGGTCTAGAGCTCGGCGGCAAAGATCCGGCCTATGTGCGGGCGGATGCCAATCTCGACCACGCCATTGAAAATCTCGTTGATGGTGTGTTCTTCAATTCGGGGCAGTGCTGCTGCGGCATTGAGCGCATCTATGTGCATGAGAGCCTCTATGACCGTTTCGTCGAAGGCTTTGTAGCGCTGACCAAAACCTACAAACTCGGCAATCCGTTGGACGAGACCACCACGCTCGGGCCAATGGCCACCGCCAAGGGCGCGGAGGTCGTGCGTGCGCAGGTTAAAGAGGCTGTTGCGAAGGGGGCAAAAGCCCATATCGACGCCGCCCTTTTCCCGCAAGATAAAGGCACCGGTACCTATCTGATGCCGCAAGTACTCACCCATGTGGATCACTCCATGAGCCTGATGGTGGAAGAGAATTTCGGCCCCGTCGTCGGTATCATGAAGGTGAAGGATGATGCGGAAGCCGTTAGACTGATGAATGATAGCCCCTATGGGCTAACCGCCGCGATCTGGACGCAGGATGAGGCGGCCGCCGCATCCTTAGGCCGCGAGATCGAAACCGGCACCGTGTTCATGAACCGCTGCGATTACCTTGATCCGGCGCTCGCCTGGACCGGCGTGAAAGATACCGGCCGCGGCGTCAGCCTGTCCGAGATCGGCTACGACATGTTAACGCGGGCAAAGAGCTATCATTTACGGACGATTTAGTGGTTTGGGGTGTAGGGCGTAGGGCGTGAGGGGTAGGAGAGTTAGAGAAACCTTCGTTCAAAAGGGAGTTCAACAATTCCATGCCCGGCGCTCAGTCCTATCGCGACTTAAAAGTTTGGCAAAATTCTATGACGCTTGTGGAAGGTTGCTATCGGTTAACCCAAGGGTTTCCAAAAGAGGAGGTTTACGGCTTGTCATCGCAATTGCGCCGCGCCGCTGTTTCTATTCCTGCCAACATCGCGGAAGTATATGGTCGCGGAAGTCGTCCAACCTATTTGCATTTTTTAAAAATCGCACAAGGTTCTCTCAAAGAGTTAGAAACTCAGCTTCTGCTAAGCCACCGCTTAGGGTTCGATTCAAACCTTCTATCAGAACCCTTACTTGACCAATGCGACCAACTGGGGCGAATGCTGGCAACAATGATCCGAAAATTTGATGCAGAAGCCAAAATAGGCTGACATCACACACCCTACACCCTAAGCCCTACACCCTAATTCCATTCAAGAGTACCCCATGACCCAATCCCCGACCGCCAATTGGAACTATCCTACCGCCATCAAATTCGGCGCTGGCCGCATTAAAGAGCTGGCGCAGATTTGCGCTGATCTCGGCTTCAAAAAGCCGCTGCTCGTCACTGATCCCTTCCTCGCCACTCAGAAAATGACGCTCGACGCGGTGGCAGCGCTTAAAGCGGCGGGCCTTGGCGTGGCGATATTCTCCGACATCAAGCCCAATCCGGTCGACAGCAATATCGACGCGGGTCTTAAAGTCTTGAAGGCCGGCGGCCATGACAGCGTCATCGCATTTGGCGGCGGCTCGGGCCTCGATGCCGGCAAGGTCATCGCCTTCATGGCGGGCCAGACGCGCCCGATGTGGGATTTCGAGGACATTGGCGATTGGTGGACGCGTGCCGACCCTGCAGGCATTTTCCCCGTTATTGCGGTGCCAACAACGGCAGGCACAGGCTCGGAAGTCGGTCGTGCGGGCGTCATCACGCAGGAATCGACGCATACGAAAAAAGTGATTTTCCATCCGTTGATGATGCCGAAGGTCACGATATGCGATCCTGAACTCACGGTCGGCATGCCCGCAAAAATCACGGTCGGTACGGGTATGGATGCGCTGGCCCATTGTCTGGAAGCCTATTGCTCGCCGTTTTACCATCCGATGGGCGAAGGCATTGCGGTTGAGGGTATTCGCCTCGTGAAGGAAAACCTCGTCCGCGCGTTCAAGGACGGCCACGATCTGGAAGCGCGCGCGCATATGATGTCGGCTGCCGCCATGGGCGCCACCGCTTTCCAGAAGGGGTTAGGCGCCATCCACGCGCTGTCCCATCCGGTTGGCGCGTTGCACGATACCCATCACGGCATGACCAATGCGGTGTTTATGCCTTACGTTCTGGTGTTCAACCGCGCAGCGATTGAAACCAAAATCCAGCGTCTTGCCGCCTTTATCGGGCTTGAGCCAAGCTTTGACGCGTTTTTGAACTGGGTGCTTGATCTCAGGAAACAGCTCAACGTGCCGCACACGCTGAAGGAGTTCGGCGTCGAACTCACCAACCTCGATCTTATGTCGAAAATGGCACCGGAAGATCCGACCGCAGGCGGCAATCCCGTTCCGGTGACGGAAGCCGCGGCCAGAATGCTGTTCGAGAAGGCCTATAGCGGCCAGCTCTAAACGCTAAAAAGGACAGCTGCTCGGGTCCGCCTTTCGATCATAGAGGGCGGGCCCGATTTTAACATCGGTCAGGCGATACAGCACAAAACTCTCGATGACGGCCGTGCCGTACATCCGCGCCACCGTGCCGAGGCGTTCCGCCGTGCCGTAACAGTTTTGGTGATTGGCGAGAAAGGCTTCGCCACTGTCGGCCCAATCGATGAACAAAGCAGGCTGCCGGATCAGCGCTTCGTTCGGGGCAGGCAAAAACCCGTAACGGACGCGCTCATTGATTTGGATGGTTTCCGCCTTGCCTTGGAGCGCAAAGCCCAAAGCGCCGGTGTGTTCATAAGAGGCGGTTGCGATCCAGCCCGCGCCGATTTCGGCCTGCTTAGCGCGCAAAGCCTCGCCCAATTCCGTCCAACCTTGCGTCAACATGGCAGGATTTCGGGACGGATCAATCGGCAGGAACGGATGCAGGATTTCTGCAAAAAGAAGGGCAGAAATGACATAACCCACCGGCGCCGCCGCTCGCACCAAACGCGGAACCGTTAACCGGCTCGCGGCAAGCGCGCCAAGCATGGCAAGTGCAGGCATCAGAGGTGCGGGCCAATTGCCATTCACCCGATCATGCAAGGCATGGATGAGAAGATAGGCGAGAAACGGCAGGGAGGTCGCGATCACCAAGGCTTCACCCGACGATGTCCTGTGCCGGAGGCGAATTGTGCCTTGATATAGACCGATAAGGGCGAAGCCTCCAATGATCGGCGTCATCAAAAGCCATTGCACCCCGATCAGCTCTAAAATGTGATCGGGGCGAAACTCATCGCCCGCCGTCCGCCCGAGTTGCTTGGCGAAGGACACAAAATCATGCTGCACATTCCACGCGATAACCGGCGTAAAAAGCAGCACGGCGAGCGCGCCGCCTGCCCAGGTTTCCCAGCGTTTGAACCAGTGGCGCTGTGGCGGCTCAAGGATCAGCCATAGCAGGATGCCTAACCCCAGAAACACGCCGGAATATTTCGATAAAAGCCCAAGCCCGGCTGCAAGCCCAACCGCCAGCCACCATTTGCTATCGCCGGAATACCAAAGTTCCGCCAGTGCCCACAGCGTCAGCCCCCAGAAAAACACCGAGGGAATATCGGGCGTCATCACAATGCCGCCAACGCTTACAATTAGCATCGCGTTGAAAAACAAAACTGCGCGGTCCGCAATCTTCTGATCGAACAGCAAGATGGCCGTTCGCCACAAAAATAGCGAGCCGATCCAGACCGATAACACCGCCAGCAACCGAACGCCCAACGCCGTATCGCCGATAAAAGCGCGACCTAAAGTAATCCACCAAGCCACCATCGGGGCATGATCATAATAGCCGAAGGAGGGAGCCAACGCCCAAAGCCGGTAATAGGCTTCATCGAACACAAGACCCGAAAGGGCTGCCACCAGCAGGCGGACAGCGGTCAAACCGGCAAGCAGGGCCAGAATGGGAGAAGCGGGGAACTTTGGAACGGTTGGACGCGTCATCGGTCAATCAGGCCACAAATCGTAACAATCACCCCTTCATTTTCACCGAAGATCGATCACACAGGGGCGGTTACGAGGTTGAAAGATTATTGCAAGTATGCAAAAAGTTAATACGGTATCGACTTTGAGACAAAGTTGGTAAAGATTTTGTCTGTATAACCGTGTTTAGTTCACGCGTCACCAGCGTTGAAAGTACAATCGGGATCTTCTTAATGGCGGATGGGTCGTATCGAGCAAGTCTGCCGGCTGTCATTGATGGCGCTAATCAGCAACGTATCACGCATTCGGACGACCAGCCCTATGAGGGGCGGTTTGACCGTGCGTTTGAAGGCGAGGGCAATGGCGAATTTGCTCAAGAGCCGCCCATTGAAATTGTCATCAATCCGCAGGAAATCCGCGAAAAGATCCTTCATTATCTCGGCGCCGTTCTGGCCCGCTGCTGGATTGATCGCGGCCTATTAGGCGAAATTGAGCGGGATGCGCATCGGACGCTCCGGCACCTCGGCATTTTGTTGCCAGATGAAATCGAAATCAAAGTCGAGCGTCCAAGCAAAGACCGTCCGCGGCTGGTTATTTTCGAGCATGATGAAAACCGGCGCTTCCGTCGCCGCATCTGTTATCTCCAGTTGATCATGATGGCCGGCAAATAAGGCGTATACTGCGCTTAAGGTCACCCTGTTCTGGTCCTAACGCCTAGGTCGATATCGGGTTAACGTCGTTCATCGCTTCCGCATGTCAGGTGACAGGTGTTTCCTTTGCCCCAATTTTTGACAACGCTGTCCCCCTTTGCCCTGTGCATCATGCTCGCGGGCCTCATTCTGGCATCGCTGGCGCGGGGCTATTCCGGCTTTGGGTTTTCAGCCGTCCTTGTGGCCAGCTGGTCGCTGGTAACCGATCCGGGCAAGGCGATTGCCGTCACGGTGGTACTGGAAATCACGGCCAGCATCATTCAATCTTTTTCGGTCTGGAAGGATATTCCCTGGAAACGTGTTCTTTTATTGATGGCTGGGGCAACGCCCGGCATGCTGGTCGGTGTAACGGTCTTGACGTCGGTTCCCGTTGATATTCTGAAACTGGGCCTTGCGGCCTTTGTCCTCGTCGCGGCTGCGCTGCTTTCCATCGGCTGGAAACTGAAAGCACGAGCGAATGATTTTGGCACCGCTGTGGTGGGCGTCGCGTCGGGCATTGTGAATGGCGCGATCGGCATGGGCGGGCTTCCCGTGGCTCTTTTCCTGACGGCTGATGGCGACAGTCCGGCTAAAATCCGCGCCTCGGTAACCGCCTATTTTTTCTTGCTCGATTTGCTCGGGCTGCTGGTTTTCTCCCAAGCGGGGATCGTCAGTGCAGAAGCCTTTTCAACCGCAGCGTTGGCCTTTCCCGTTTTGGTTGTCGGCATGATCCTCGGTACGCGCCATTTTCTAGGCGCAACGCGGGAAGGGTTTCGCCGTATTACCCTATTGTTGTTGATGGGCATTGCATTGGCCGGAATCCTTCGTAGTTTTCTGGTCTGAGTATCGGAGACCCAAGGGATGCGTGATCTTCATTTTCCGGGCCGCTCGGTTGCCTATGGCTCCCATGGTGGGGTGGCGACCTCGCAGCAGCTTTCCTCGACGCTGGCAATGGAAGTATTGCGCCATGGCGGCAATGCGATGGATGCGGCACTCACCGCGTCCGCCGCACAATGCGTGATCGAGCCGCACAATACCGGCATCGGGGGCGATTGTTTTGCGCTTTATTGGCGTGCTGACCAGAAGAAACTCTTTGGCATGAATGGTTCCGGTTGGGCCCCCGCTGGTCTATCGGATCGTTTTTTGCTCGATCAAGGACTCTCTTCGATTAAGCCGGAAAGCATCCACGCGGTAACCATACCGGGTGCGGTTGATGCGTGGTCGAAACTGTTGGCCGATCACGGCACGCGGTCGTTTGCCGATATTTTGGCTCCCGCTATTGAGCTCGCCGAACATGGCTTTCACGTCCATGAACGGGCAGCAGCTGACTGGGATGAGGAAGTTGAAAAACTCTCCGCCGACGAGGGGGCCCGCGCTCAATTATTGATCGAAGGGCGCGCCCCCAAAGCAGGCGAGCGGATGCGCTTCCCTAAGCTGGCTGCTACTCTCCGGCTGCTCGCGAACGAAGGCCGCGATGTATTCTATCAAGGCGCGATTGCCGAAGACCTTGTCAGCTTTTTAAGGTCAAAGGGCGGTACGCATACGCTGGCCGATTTTTCAGAATTCTCGACGCACTATGTTGAACCCATCAGCGCGCATTATCGGGGTGTTGATCTGTTCCAAATTCCGCCAAGCGGGCAGGGCCTCACCGCCCTGGTATTGCTCAAAATTCTCGATGGTTTCTCGCTAAAGGGCCTTGATCCGAACAGTGCCAATCGCTTCCATATGCAGATTGAGGCAACGCAATTGGCCTATTCGGTGCGCGATGCGTTTGTCGCCGATCCGGCCTTTGCCCATATACCGGTCGATGAACTGCTGTCGGATGCGTTCATCGCGTCTTTGCGGGATAAAATCGATCCGAAAAAGGCCACGGCTCAGCTCTCCCATGTGCCTGCCAATTTTCAACGCGATACGATCTATCTGACGGTGGCGGATAAATGGGGCAATGTCTGCTCCTTTATCAATTCGCTGTATTTCTCGTTTGGTACCGGCATGGTGAGCCCGAAAACGGGCATTTCGGTGCAAAACCGTGGCGCGTGCTTTCGTATCGATCCGGGTCATCCCAATACGGTGGCGCCGCGCAAGAGGCCGATGCACACCATCATTCCGGCAATGGCGATGAAGGGTGGCAAGCCTTGGCTGTCTTATGGTGTGATGGGCGGGGCCTACCAACCGGTCGGCCAAGCGCATGTGCTGCAAAACCTCCTTGATTTTGAGATGAATATTCAAGAGGCGTTTGACGCGCCGCGCGGTTTCCGCAGACTCGATGCTTTTGAAGGCGAGCGTGGTATTCCCGACAGCGTGATGCTGGATTTGGCGATGCGGGGCCACCCGGTCACGCGTCCGGTGATGCCGTTAGGAGGCGGGCAAGGCATTCTGTTTGCGCCTGATGGTAGTTATCACGTCGGCACCGATCCCCGCAAAGATGGCACAGCGCTCGCTTATTAAGCGCGCTTAGTTGCAGTTCTGCAATTTGGCTTGCCAGCACGCGATGGCGAGTTTTTCAGCCTCGGCGCGGTCTTCTGGTGACATCATGCGCTCGACCTCGTCGCGTGCTTTGATGGCGTCGCGTGCGGCAGCAGTTCGTTCCGGAATATTGTCGGTCACGGCACTCGCGGCGAGGCTGAACCACATATAAGCGCGCGGATAATTTTGTTCGACGCCATAGCCATAGCGGTATAATTCGCCAAGCCCTGCTTGCGACGGAATATCACCTTTGGCAGCGGCAAGCTGATACCAATGACGCGCTTCTTCGAAATCTTGAGCAACGCCACCTCCTTTGCGATAGAGCTCGCCAAGGTAACGTTGCGCCTCGATAATACCCTGATCAGCCACATCCCGCAGCAGCCCAAGCGCGGTTTCGGGATCGTAGGTCGCGCCAGCTTTATCCATATAAAGCCGAGCAAGCGACAGCGACGCGCCGATATGGTGCTTCTCGATGGCCATTTTAAACCAGCGAACCGCCATTTTTTGATCTGGAGCGACCCCGCGTCCGCCGAGATACATCAGTCCTAGTCGGAATTGCGCCTCGGGGTTCCCTTCCAGAGCCGGTGGCGTCCACAACCGTATGGCCCCGCCATCATCACCCTGCATTAAAGCGTTCTGGCCATCCGTTAATGCGTCCGCCCAGACCGGCGTTGCAAAGGCGAGCCCGCTAGCGAGCAGGACACCACAAAAAATCCGATACGCATGACGCATGAACATCACCAAACCTTGAAACCCGACGCCAGTCTTGACTTTAAGGCCTTACCAGTACCTGCGCTTGAATTATTTGCTCGAAACAGCAATTGGGAAAGACAATATTTGCAATTAGGCTACTATCTTGCCGCAGTTATAAATGTACATCTCAATTATGTAATAAGCATTTTATGCCCATCACGACCGAGAGCCTTCATGCCGCCAATCGATTCGACTAAAGCTTCACCGCAGATGCGGGTCTGGGACATTGGCGTGCGCGTCTTCCATTGGAGCTTGCTGCTGGCGGTATCCGTTGCCGCAATGACGGGCTTTTTCGGGTCACCTGATTCCTTCTCTATCCATTTGATTGCAGGTGTGGCCATTGCCTATCTGCTGCTTTTCCGCGTCATTTGGGGCTTTTCCGGCTCTACCTTTGCCCGTTTTCGCACCTTTATCTTCGGCCCATCGGTGCTGATCGCGCGTGCCAAAGACATGCTCGCCGGACGCCATACCCGCTATCTCGGCCATAATCCGCTCGGTGGCTTAATGGTGTTTGCGCTGTTGGGCGTGTTAGCGCTGATATTAATGACCGGTACGGTGGTTCTCGGCGGTACGCTGAAGCAGGGGCCATTGGCGTTTATCACCAGCTACGCCACCGGCGGCTTGGTGAAAGAGATCCATCAGGCTTTGGCGATCGGCCTTGTCGGTCTGATTGGACTGCATCTGGCCGGCGTTGCCTATGAGACCGTCCTGGGCAAGGAAAAGCTGATGAAAGCGATGATCACGGGCGATAAGCCTGCGGTCTCCGATGTGCCCTTGCCTAAGCCTGCTCTGGCGCGGCCCATTGTTGCTCTGGTTTTGTTGGCGGTGATCAGCCTTTCCAGCATTTTCGTCATCGCAAGCTTTGCCGCCCGCCCGGGCCTTGGCGTGCCCGTGGCAACTGTAGATCCACACTATGTCAAAGAATGTGGCGCATGCCATGTCGCCTATCACCCCAGCATGGGCACGGCGAAACTTTGGGAGGGTATTCTGGCCCATCTCGATCAGCATTTTGGCGAGGATGCCAGCCTGCCGGAGGCCACGCGGGCTGCCCTTGCGACCTATCTTGCGGCTAATTCCGCCGAGCATTTTGACACCCGCATCGCGCATGTCTTGGCGAAAGCCAATCCGGATGATCCGTTAAGGTTTACCGCGACGCGGTTCTGGACGCGGATGCATCATGAGATCCCCGAAAGCGTTTTCAAATCGAAGCCGGTCGGCTTCAAGGGGGCCTGCAATGCCTGCCATTCTGATGCCAAGGCCGGTTTGTTTGCCCCGCAAAATATCGATATTCCCGAAGGAGCGTTTAAATGAACATGCGTATTGCGGCAGCCTGTGTGCTGGCAGTGATCATCCCGGCACTTGCCTATGCGGGCGCGGCCCAAAAGCCGGTGCTGGATGCCTATGCGGCGCAGGCCAAAGCCGAGCAAGCCGGTTTTGCCGGGTTCTCGGTCGAGCGCGGCAAAGCGTTCTTCCTCGCCAAGCATGATGCATCGGCAGAAACGCCTTCCTGCACCACCTGCCACACGAATGATCCCACCAAGCCGGGCCAAACCCGCGCGGGTAAGGATGTGGCACCGATGGCCGTTTCCAAAACACAGGATCGCTTTACCGACGCCGAGAAGGTTGAAAAATGGTTCACCCGCAACTGCCAGAGCGTGGTCGGCAGAGCCTGCACGGCGCAGGAAAAGGGTGATTTTATTACCTTTATGGCCAGCCTCTAACACCAGATTTGACAGGGAAGCCCATCATGATGCCTCGAATTTTTGCAGCCCTCGGCATGATAGCCTGCGTCTTTGGCATGGGCTTTCTCATTATGGGTCCGGTTGCCTCGGCGAACCCTGCGCCGGATCCTGTCTATGCAAAGGAATGTAGTGCCTGCCACATTGCCTATCCGGCGCAATTCCTGCCGAAGCGTTCTTGGGATCGCATTATCGGCTCGCTTGATAAGCACTTCGGCGAAAATGCAACCCTGCCCCCCAAATCGCTCGTATCGATCAAAACCTATCTGGACGGACATGCGGCGGATGCCAGCGACCCTAATTCCCGTATCATGCGCGAGGTCGCAGCGTCTCAAACGCCCGCTCGCATCACGGAAATGCCATTCTGGACGCATATTCACGGCCGTCTATTGGCCCGCCACGCCTTTGATGCCCCAAAGGTCAAAAGCGCGTCCAATTGCTCCGCATGCCACCGTGGTGCAGCAACGGGCCATTTTGGCGATGACGATTGATGCCTTCAAAAAGAATACGGATTGACCATTCGTAAGATCGAAGAGTAGCCTCCTAATTGACGTCGGCTCCACAGAATGAGCCGGTCATAAAACGGAGGAAGTCCCATGAACGATGTCACTTCGACAAGTCGTCGCCAGCTGTTGAAATTGGCGGCGGTTGGCGCTGCCGGTATTGCATTACCTATGCCGTTCATTACCCGCGCGCGCGCCGATAATAAGCGCATTGCGCTGGTTGTTAAAAATCTCGGTAACTCCTATTTCGATGCCTGCGCCAATGGCGCCAAACAAGCGGCCGCTGAAGTTGGTGGCTTTGAGATCATCTATACCGCGCCGACCAAAGCCACCGCCGAAGACCAGATCGCCATCATCGACTCGCTGATCGCGCAAAAGGTCGATGGCATTATCGTTTCGGCAAATGATGCCAATGCGCTTGTACCCGTCGGCAAAAAGGCGGCTTCACGCGGCATCAAGGTGATTTCGTTCGACTCGGCCATCGCCAAAGACGGCCGCATCATGCATCTTAACGCCTCGTCGACGCCTTTGATCGGTGCCAAGCAGGTGCAGATGATTGCCAAGACGCTGAAGGGCGAAGGCGAAGTCGCCATTCTCTCCGCAGCCTCCACCATGACGAACCAGAACTCCTGGATCGCCGCGATGAAGGACGAGTGGAAGAAGCCAGAATACGCCAAAATGCCGCTGGTTGCGACCGTTTATGGCGACGACCAAGACGACAAATCCTATCGCGAAATGCAGGCACTGGTGAAAGCGCATCCGAACTTGAAGGGTGTAATTTCGCCAACGACCATCGGCATCCGCTCAGGCGCGAAGGCGATCATCGATGGCGGCCTGATTGGTAAAGTCTTCATCACAGGTCTCGGCCTTCCTTCCGAGATGAAGGACGCCGTTTTGAAAGGCGCTTGCGACAGCTTCGCGATCTGGAATCCGGTTGAATATGGCTATTCCTCGACCGAGATCATGATCAACATCTTGAACGGTGCGGATGCATCCCCCGGCAAGACGGTGAAGATGGGCAAGAAGGGCGAAACCACCATCGGAGCCGATGGCGAAGCGGCCATGGGCGAGCCCTTCGAATTCAACAAATCGAATGTTGAAGAATTCGCCAAAATCTTCTGAAGCTTTCGAGCAACAGTTCAATGGATAAGCCATTCGGCGGGAACCGCTTTCCGCCGAATGGTGCCTAACCTGATGGGCTGCCGTGACCGAAATTTCTCCCATTCTCGCGCTTGCCAATGTCTCGAAAAGCTTTCCTGGCGTTCGAGCGCTGAATGACGTCTCGTTCTCGCTCTATCCCGGCGAGGTAACGGCGCTGATTGGTGAGAATGGCGCGGGCAAATCGACCATCGTGAAAATTCTGACCGGCATTTATATCCCCGATGGGGGCGAGATACGGGTCAATGGCGCGACGCAGCATTTTTCCTCGCCGCGCGATTCATGGGGAGCGGGCATTGCCGCCATCCATCAAGAAACGGTGATGTTTGACGAGCTGAGCGTCGCTGAGAATATTTTCATGGGTCATATGCCGGGCGGGCATTTGATCGATTGGCGTGACACGAAAGCCAAAGCGCGCGCGTTGCTCGCCAGTATCGAGGCCGATTTTGATGCGGATGCGAAACTCAAAACGCTCTCGGTCGCGCAAAAGCACATGGTTGAAATCACGCGTGCATTGAGCCATGACGCCAATGTCATTATCATGGACGAGCCGACGGCCTCGCTGTCGCGCCATGAGATCGACGAATTATTCCGCATCGTCGCGCAATTAAAGGCCGAGGGCCGCGCGATCATTTTCATCTCGCATAAGTTCGATGAAATTTTCCGCCTCTCGGACCGCTTTGTTTGTCTGCGCGACGGCGAAAAAGTCGGCGAAGGGATGACGAGCGATGTCTCCGAGCCTGACCTTGTCCGCATGATGGTCGGCCGCCCGGTTGATCAGGTGTTTCCGAAGCGCGATATTCCGCTCGGGCCTACCGTGCTTGAAATTGACGGGCTGTCGAATGCCACTGAGTTTGCCGATGTTTCATTAAAGCTCCGTAAGGGTGAAATTTTAGGGCTTTATGGCCTTGTCGGCGCGGGTCGCTCGGAAGCGATGCAGGCCGTGTTCGGGATGAGCAAACCCACCGCAGGCCGCGTTAAAATGAACGGTCAGGAACTCACGATCCACGAGCCGATTGATGCCATTCACGCCGGCATTTCCTATGTGCCGGAAGACCGGCAGGAGCAGGGCGCCTTCTTGCCGCTCGGTATCCGCGAAAACATCACCATGGCGTCGCTTTCCACCCATGTCCGGAATTTTCTCCTCTCGCGCCGCTCGGAGCAATCGGCTGCCCGCGCGCTGGGTGGCCGACTATCGGTAAAGGCTGCGCATTGGGAGCAGTCGCTTGGCGAGCTTTCCGGCGGCAACCAGCAAAAAGTCGTCATCGCCAAATGGCTGGCTACGAAACCGAAATTGATCATTTTGGACGAGCCGACCAAGGGCATTGATGTCGGCTCAAAAGCCGCCGTGCATGATTTCATCGGCGAACTGGCGGAAGACGGCTTGGCGGTGATTTTGATCAGTTCCGAATTGCCCGAGATTATGGGGCTGTCCGATCGCGTCATCGTGATGCATGAGGGGCGCATCGCTGCGCGCTTTGAACGCGGCGTGGGAACGGGTGCGCTTGCCTGGAGCGCGGAAGCGATTGTAGCAGCCGCCACCGGCGCTCCAATCGAGGAGCGCGCAGCATGAGCGTGTTTCTCAAATACCGCGAATGGGTGCTGGCTGCGATCATCAGTTTGATGGTAACGGGCATCAGCCTTTATGCGCCCGCCTTCGGCACGCTCGATAACGCCACGGGCGTGTTAAACGATACCGCCTTTCTTTTCATGATGTCGCTGGCGCAGATGGTGGTGATTTTAACGCGCGGCATTGATTTGTCGGTCGCCGCCAATCTGGCGCTCACCGGCATGTTGACCGGTATTTTCAACGAGGTTTTTCCGGATCTTCCCGCCCTTGTCTATGTGGCGGTGGCGCTCACCCTTGGCTGTGGCCTCGGTCTGATCAATGGCACGCTGATCGCTCTGTTGCGCATCCCGCCAATTGTGGTCACGCTCGGCACGTTGGCGATTTTCCGCGGTATGATTGTGGTGATTGGTGGCGGTTCGCAGGTCAACACATCGGATATGAGCGCGAGCTTTGTAGGCTTCCCGAAGCTTAGCTTTTTAAGCCTTTCCAGCGTCTTCTGGATTGCGGCTATTGTGGCCTTGCTGGCTTGGTTTTTCCTGTCGCTGACGCGTGCGGGACGCGGGCTTTATGCGGTGGGTGGCAATCCGGTGGCCGCGCGCTATTGCGGCATCAGCCTGCCGTTCCAGCAGGTGCTGGCTTACGCCATTTCCGGCGCTGTAGCCGGAATGAGTGGCTATCTCTGGGTGGCACGCTATGGCGTCGCATATGTCGAGATTGCCTCGGGCTATGAACTCACCGTGATTGCTGCCTGTGTCATTGGCGGCGTGTCGATTGGTGGCGGCGTTGGCACGGTGGCGGGCACCTTGCTCGGTGCGCTATTTGTCGGCGTGATTGTGAACGCGTTACCGGTGATGCAGGTCTCGCCCTTCTGGCAGATGCTGATCTCGGGCGCGGTGATTTTAGCCGCCGTCATCATCAATGCCCGGGCCGAAGGCCGTGGCCTTAAACTCATCCTGCCTGAAGCACGCCGTGCTGCGGCACAGGCGAAGCGGTGAGGGCGCGATGATGCACGATCCGTCACCCACCCCCTCGCGCTACACGGTAGAAGACCGCGCCCCGCGCAAGCTGTCGAGCTTCCTGCTGCGCTGGGAAAGCATTCTGGTGATGATGCTGGCCACTGTCATCATCGGCAACACGCTGAAATCGCCTTACTTCCTTGATCCGTTCAACCTTGCGGATGCGACCTATAATTTCTCTGAAAAAGCCATCATGGCGCTGATCATGGCGCTGTTGATTTTGGTGCGCGAAATCGATCTTTCGGTCGCAGCCATTTTGGCTGTGTCATCGCTCGCCATCGGCTTTATGGGGGATGCGGGCTATGGCACCCTTGCCCTCGTGCTGACGGGACTTTTCGTTGGCACGCTATGCGGCGCGTTTAACGGATTTTTGGTGACGCGTTCGGGCGTGCCGTCGATTGTGATTACGATTGGCACCATGTCGCTTTATCGCGGCATCACGCAGGTGTCGTTGGGCGATCAGGCGCTCTCCACATTTCCACAATCCTATCTCGATTTGGGCCAGACCTATTTTATCGATTGGCCACCCGTGCCTTTGTCGTTTTTCATCTTCCTCGTGCTGGCTTGTGTGTTCGGCGTGTTCCTTCACAAAACGGCCATCGGGCGGCAGCTCTTTGCCATCGGTGCCAATCCGGTTGCGGCGCGTTTTTCTGGCATCAGGGTGGACCGGATAAGGTTTGCGCTGTTCACCGTTTCGGGCCTTTTGGCGGGGCTTGGCGCGGTCTTGCTGACCGCGCGTATCGGCGTAATGCGGCCCAATATCGGGCTTGGCTGGGAGCTTGACATCATCACCATGGTGATCTTAGGCGGCGTGGCGATTTCGGGTGGCGTCGGCACGATTGGTGGTGTTGTGCTGGCCGTGTTCGTGCTGGGGCTATCGACCTTTGGCCTCGCTTTGATGAATGTTCCGGGCATCGTCATCAATGTGCTGCTCGGCCTGTTGTTGATCATCTCGATTGCGGCACCGATCTTAATCCGCATGGCAACGGGAAAACGCTGATGCAACGCTATGCTTCCAAAATGTTTCTCAATCCCGGCCAGCGGGACGAGTATAAAAAGCGGCACGATGCGATCTGGCCCGAGCTTTCAGCTCTGCTGCAGCAGGCGGGCGTTCGTAACTATTCGATCTTTCTCGATGAGGAGACGAATGTGTTGTTCGCCTATCTGGAGCGGCCCGAAAACCACACCATGGATGGCCTACCCCATGACCCCGTGATGCGGCGCTGGTGGGATTATATGAAAGATCTCATGGCGACAGACGCGACGGGTGCCCCGATTACCCAACCGATTGGCGAAGTCTTTCATCTCGATTAAAGAATGAATACAGGAAGCGTAACGATGGATATTCGAACCTTTACAGCACGCAATGGAACGGTTTTGCCTTTCTCGGTCGTGGGCTTTGGCACTGCCCCGCTAGGTGATCTTTTCACCAAGCTTGATGAGAAAACCTGCATCCAAACGGTAGAAACAGCTTATCAAGCAGGTGTCACGGTGTTCGATACCTCGCCCCATTATGGCAATGGCCTATCCGAGGCGCGGGTCGGCTCTGGCTTGCGCCACGCCGATCGCAGCAAGGTGATCGTGTCCACCAAAATCGGCCGCGTGATGGATCCATGGGCCAAGCCCGCCGCCGCGCGTGATGACGTGATCTCGCCGGGTTTTGCAGGGGGCTTCCCGCACGCCGCACGCTTTGATTATTCGCGCGATGGCACGATGCGCTCTATCGAACAGTCGCTTCTGCGCATGGGGCTCGACCATCTCGATATCGTCTTAATCCATGATTGCGATATCTGGACGCATGGCGAAACCGATGCGCCGATCCGCTTCAAGGAGGCGATGGACGGTGCCTATAAAGCGCTCGACGATTTGCGCAGCCAGAAGGTGATTGGCGCCATCGGCGTGGGCATCAATGAATCCGCAACCGCCACCAACTTCATCCGCGCGGGCGATTTTGATGTCACCATGCTGGCAGGCCGTTATTCGCTGCTCGTGCAAAACGCACTCGATGAATTCCTGCCTTTGGCGCTGGAAAAGAAAATGGGCATCATGCTCGCAGGCGTCTTCAATTCCGGCATTCTGGCAACGGGCGCGATCCCGAATGCCAAATTCGATTATAACAACGCCTCGCCGGAAATCGTGGACCGGGTTCGCAAAATCGAAGCCGTGTGCCAGTCGCATGGTGTCTCGATCCGTCAGGCGGCCTTGCGGTTCTCGATGTCGCATCCGGCCGTTGTCTCGGTCGTACTGGGCGGCGTGAAGCCTCAGGAAGTGCTCTCCAATGTCGCAGACGCAGGTGCCAAAATACCGGTTGGCCTATGGTCGGATCTGAAAGCAGCGGGCTTGTTAAACCCTACTGCTCCAACCCCAACCGCGTGACGGATCGCATGACGGGTTTTGATCCGACACGGGCCTTTTCGCTCAAAGGTCAGGTGGCCGTTGTCACCGGCGGCGGCAAAGGCATCGGACGCGGCGTGGCCTTAGGCATCGCCCGTTCGGGTGCCGCGGTCCATGTGCTCGACCGTGATCTCGCGGCCGCCGAAGATGCGGTGGCGATGCTGAAGGCCGAGGGGCACAAGGCCAAAGCCCATCACGTCGATGTCGGCGATGAGGCGTCGATTGATGCGGCGATGTCTGCCATCGCGGCGGAAGGCAGCCTCGACGTGCTGGTCAACAATGCAGGGCTCGCGATCCGGAAACCATCGGTTGATCTGTCGGTGGCGGATTGGGATGCGGTGTTGAAGGTGAATTTAACCGGCGTGTTTTTATGCGCCCGAAGCGCCGCGCGTCACATGATCGCGAACAGAAGCGGGGCCATCGTCAATCTCGCCTCCATTATGGGGCTTTCGGGCGGCGGGCTTTATCCGAATATTTCCTATCAGGCGACCAAGGGCGCGGTGGTTAACCTCACCCGCGCTTTAGCCGTTGAATGGGCACCCTTCGGCGTGCGTGTGAATGCGGTGGCACCCACTTGGGTGCGGACGGATTTCATCAAGCCGCTGACCGATAATCCCGATCTGCTCGCCCGCATGAACGCGATGACACCGCTTGGGCGCATTGCGGAGATTGACGAAGTCGTGGGTGGCATTATCTATCTCGCAAGCCCCGCGGCCGCGATGGTCACGGGCCACACGCTCGCCATTGATGGCGGCTTTCTGGCGCAATAAGGAACGAGAATGTCCAAGGCCCCTCTGCTGATCAGCGAATTTCAATCGGAGCTTCACGCCGGCAGGCTCACAGCGGAAGCCGCTGTTGCGTCATCGCTTGACCGGATTGAAGCGCTGAACGGCAAACTCAAAGCCTTTATCAAAGTCGATCCGGATCGCGCTTTGGCGGATGCGCGCCATCTCGATCATCTGGCGAAACTCGGCGTGCCGAAAGGTCCGCTTTTCGGTATTCCGCTTGCGATCAAAGATATCATCGATGTGGCGGGATTGCGCACGGGTGGCGGCTCGCTCACCCGCAACGATGCTGGCCCTGCGACAGCTGACGCTGAAATCGTCACCCGTCTGCGCAATGCGGGCGCGGTGGTGGTCGGCAAAGTCGCTACCGTCGAATACGCTTTTGGTGGCTGGGGCTCTAATGAGACGGTAGGCACGCCGCATAACCCGTGGGATTTGGCGAAAGCCCGCGTGCCGGGCGGCTCTTCCAGCGGCTCGGCGGTAGCGGTTGCAGCTGGCCTTGTGCCCGGTGCTTTAGGGTCTGATACGGGAGGTTCCATCCGCTTACCATCCTCCTTTTCAGGGCTGGTCGGGTTAAAGACAACGGCGGGCCTGATCCCGAAAACCGGCGTCTTGCCGCTCTCCGATATTCTTGACACCATCGGCCCGATGACACGGACGGTGACGGATGCGGCGATCTTGTTTGAAGTCCTGCTTGGCCATGCCCCCGGCACCCATCAGCCCGGTCCCGTTGATCAAGCCGCACCCTTCGAGAACCTCCGCATCGGCGTGCCCGTTGAAACGGGCGTGACGCTTCATCCGGATACCGAGCGGGCCTATCAAACGATGCAGGAGCAGCTTAAAGCCGGTGGCGCAACCTTGGTGCCGGTCCGTTTTCCCATGAGCTTGGCCGATTATGCGGCACCCTGCGGCATGTTTTTGGCCGTTGATTCTTATCGCCATTACGGCGCTTTTGCCGAGGAAGAACCCAATCGTCTGGGAGCACCTGTCCGCGCTCGCATGTTGAGTGGTAAGGGTGTCACTGCGGTTAGTTATGCCAAAAATATTGAACGCCGCGAGCGCGAGAAAGCCGTTATCGCGAAGGTTTATGAAACGGTGGACGCCATCCTGATGCCCTCCACCGCCATGCCTGCGCCTGTGCTTGGCGAGCATCCCGAGCATGATAGCCCCGCGATGTTCACGCGCTTCGCGAATTACTTTGATCTTGCCGCGATCTCGTTACCCACAGCGCTCTCAGCAACCGGCCTGCCCATCGCGATGCAATTCGTCGTGCCCGGTTTTCAGGAAGCTCGGGCGATCGAAATTGCTTATCGCGTGGAGGTCGCTCAAGGCGGCCCCATTTTCTGTCCAATTCTCGCGCAGGCGCAACTTTAACGCGCCCAACGGATCCACATCAAAGCGAATCAGCAGGATCGTAATTTGATCGATATCAAGGGCAGACCGTATCAAACGGTTCAACTATCCTATCGGAGTTTAAATAAACAAATTTTGATGTAAATTACATAAAAATACATTGTAAAAAGTTTATTATACCGCTATGTCTCGCCCTCCGAGGCTTGGTGGGTATTTAGATTTTGTGATAGGTTGGGCGATCCCTCATGAGCGCATTTGAAGAAGAGACCGTAATCAGCGTCCACCATTGGACCGATACACTGTTCAGTTTTACCACCACTCGAAACCGCTCATTCCGGTTTCGCAATGGCCAGTTTTCGATGATTGGTCTGTCGGTTGATGGCAAACCCCTGTTGCGGGCCTATTCCATTGCCAGCCCGAATTTTTCCGATGAGCTTGAATTTTTCTCCATCAAAGTGCCCGATGGTCCTCTCACCTCGCGCCTTTTGCACATTGCGCCGGGCGACAAAATCATTGTCGGCCAGAAGGCGACCGGCACCCTGTTGATTGACAATCTCTTGCCGGGCAAGAACCTGTATATGTTGGGTACGGGAACTGGCTTAGCGCCATTTTTGAGCTTGATCCGCGATCCTGAGACCTATGAACATTACGAGAAAGTCGTCCTGGTCCACGGTACCCGCGAAGTGGCCGAACTCGCTTATGCCGATATGATCGAGAAAGAACTGCCTGAGGATGAATTTCTGGGTGAATTCGTCCGTGACAAATTGATCTATTATCCAACGGTAACGCGCGAGCCGTTTCGCAACCGCGGCCGGATCACCGATTTGATTGAAAACAATGGCCTGACAACCGATATCGGCTTGGCCCCGCTCAATCCGGAACATGATCGTATCATGATCTGCGGCAATCAGGGGCTGAACTCAGACCTCGCAACCCTACTAAAGGCCCGCGGTTTTGTAGAAGGCAGCAGTGGCCAACCCGGAACCTACGTTGTGGAACGGGCTTTCGTCGAAAAATAGACGGTTAAGCCCGCTTCTTATGGTCTAGTTCAAATCGGACAGTCTTGGCGGGTTTGATCCCTTTTGCGTGCATGTATAGGCCGAAGCCCGCACAGCAAATGATAACCACCGTTCAATGGAGGCTGGTGTCCAAGCTGTGTGTCCTACGCCGAGTGCACCGTCACGGTCCATCGCGAACAGTAACGACGACATCAGGCTATCGCCAGCACCGACCGTATCCTGCACCTTGATCGCCGGGGCGGGCACGCTGAGATGACCTGTTTCAGTAAACGCGTCGGCTCCCTTGGCACCGCGGGTGAGGATCGCCAGCTTTGGTCCGTGCTTCAACCATGCCTTGATGGCATCTTGAGGCGCGAGTTCTGGATAAAGCCATTCCATATCTTCTTCGCTGGCCTTTACCAGATCAACGAGCGCAACGAGCTTTTCGACATCCGCGCGCGCCTTGGCTTTATCGGGCGTAATCATCGGACGAATATTAGGATCATAGCTTGTGGTACGATGCCCTTTGGCCTCGGTCAGCGCGTTAAACACTGTGCCGGCCATTGGAGGCACCAATGTCGAGAACGATCCGACATGGATATGACGTAGTCCATCCGGCAGGAGGGGTGGCAGAGCGGGTGGAACATCAAACGCCGTTCCCGCAAGGGTAAAGACATAACGCGGCCCGCTCTCGGTGGTGCCTACTTCCACCAATGCCGTCGGGCTTTGTGCGTCGGAAAAGGCAACATAGCTGAGATCGACGCCATCGGCCGTCAACGCCGCCTTGAAGCGCTGCCCGTCGGCATCGGTTGAAAGCGAGCTGGCAATACCCACACTCGCACCTAAGCGACCGAGTCCGATCGCGACATTATAAGGCGAGCCGCCCAACACCGCCTCGCGCCCGTTTGGTCCGGGCACGAGGTCGATCAGGGTTTCGCCCATCACTAGCAGATGTGACGCCATGGTTCAGCCTGCAAATGTATAAGCGGTTTTAACGGTGGTGAAGAATTCCTTGGCATAGGAACCCTGCTCGCGTGAGCCATAGCTTGAGCCCTTACGGCCACCAAATGGCACGTGATAATCAACCCCCGCTGTTGGCAGATTGACCATCACCATACCCGCTTCCGAATTGCGCTTGAAATGCGTGGCATATTTCAGGCTGGAGGTGCAGATGCCTGCCGACAGTCCAAATTCCGTATCGTTTGAAATCGCCAGCGCTTCATCATAGCTCTTGGCCTTGATGACCACGCCCACAGGTCCAAAAATCTCTTCGCGCGCAATGCGCATCGAATTATCGACACCGGTGAACAAAGCAGGCTGGAGATAGAAGCCGGGGGTTTCGCGGTTAAGCAATTCGCCGCCCCAGGTCAGCGTTGCGCCTTCCTTCTGGCCGAGCGCGATATAGGAAAGATCCTGATCCAACTGGCTCTGATCGACCACCGGACCAATATGCGTTCCAGCTTTCAGCGCGTTATCAACCGATAGGCCCTTCAACCGCTCGGCAAGCGCTGCCACGAACGCGTCATGGATGCCTTCTTCAACGATCAGGCGCGAAGACGCGGTGCAACGCTGACCGGTCGAGAAGAAAGCGCCATTCACCGCCGCTTCAACGGCAGTTTTAAGATCGGCATCGTTGAGTACGACGAGCGGATTCTTGCCGCCCATCTCAAGCTGCATCTTTTTCATGGGCGACGACGCAATGGCTGCTTCCGCAACCTTACGACCCGTTCCAACCGAACCCGTAAACGTGATCGCGTTGACATCCTTATGGTTGAGAATGACTTGGCCAACTTCCGAGCCGCGACCCATCACAAGGTTCAGCACGCCCTTAGGCAAGCCTGCGCGGTTCAAAATATCAACAATTGCCCAAGCCGAACCTGGAACGAGATCAGCAGGCTTGAACACAATCGTGTTGCCATGCGCGAGCGCTGGCGCAATCTTCCAAGCCGGAATGGCAATAGGGAAGTTCCACGGCGTGATCATACCAATCACGCCAACGGCTTCGCGCGTCATCTCAACGCCGACACCCGGACGCACGCTCGGCACCGTCTCGCCCATCAGGCGCAGTGCCTCACCGGCGAAAAACGCGAAAATCTGACCGGCGCGGGTAGCCTCGCCAATACCTTCCGGCAACGTCTTGCCTTCTTCGCGCGACAGCAATTTGCCGAGCTCGTCCTTACGGGCCAAAATCTCGTCCGACGCCTTCTTCAAAATCTCGTAACGCTCTTGCGGCGTGGTGCGCGACCAAGCCGGAAACGCCGCTTTTGCCGCAGCAATCGCTTGTTCTGCCTGCTCCTTGGACGCCCGGGCAAAATGGCCGACCACATCATTGGTGTCAGACGGGTTGATATTGATCGAGACGGAAGCGCCATCGACCCATTCGCCAGCGATCAGATTTTTGAAGTGTTCGGTCATGCGTCGGTATCCTTAAAAAACACGCGAAAAAAGGTTGGGAGTTCGATAGCAGATTTTTGTCAGGTGAACAGCTAGATCAGGCCCCGCTTGGCCAGATTGCGCATCAAGTGCGAGGTTCCAAATGTCCATGGTGGGCAATCATAGGCCGATTGCATGCGGCTGACGATAGCTCCGAGCTTGGGCGTCGACACGGTTACAAGATCCCCCATTTTATGGGTAAAGCCCTTGCCGGGCGCGTCGCGGTCCTTGATGGGGGAATACATCGTGCCGGTATAAAGAATAGCGCCATCGGGATATTGGTGATGCTTGCCCAGCATCTGCGAGGAAAGATCGGCCAGATCGCGGCTGATTTTGACGAGCGAAGACGAGCCTTCGAGCGAGAAGCCATCGGGACCCTCAACGCGCAGCGTCACGACGGCTTGGCGCAAATCGTCGAGCGTGAAATGCCCATCGAAGAAGCGGATAAAGGGGCCGGTGACGGCTGAGGCATTGTTGTCCTTGGCTTTACCGAGCAAGAGGCCTGAGCGGCCTTCAACATCGCGCAAATTGACGTCGTTGCCGAGCATGCCGCCGATAATCTTGCCGGTGGAGGCCACCACAATCACCACTTCCGGTTCCGGATTGTTCCAGGTCGACATCGGGTGCAGACCCGCATCCGCGCCTGTTCCAACCGCCGACATTGGCGGCGCCTTGGTGAAGATTTCCGCATCCGGCCCAATGCCAACTTCAAGATACTGGCTCCACGCGCCTTGCGCGATCAGCACTTCCTTAAGCTGCATGGCTTCCGGCGAGCCCGGCTTTAGTTTCGAGAGATCATCGCCGATGAGCGCCGTGATATCGGTGCGCAGCTTGGCGGCTGCCTGAAAATCGCCGCGGGCTTTTTCTTCAATCACGCGCTCAAGCATGGAGACGGCAAAGGTCACACCCGCGGCCTTGATTGCCTGCAGATCATTCGGCGCGATCAGCCATGGCTTTCTGGCGTCGCGGTTATCGGGCGGGGTGTTGGCCAAAATCGCCTCAAGCGAGCCTAGATGCTCACCCTTTGCCGCGCGCAAAGCGGCTGCAGGATCGGCCTGTTCGCAAAGCTCGCTCATTGTCGGGAACTGGGCCGAGACATCATAAACGCCATCAGCACGGATCGCGACAACGGAAGGGCCATCCACATCGGGCCTGAAAACACGACCGGCGAGCACGCCCGCATAACCGTCTTCCGGCAAGGTATTGGCGGGTGTCAGCTTAATGGCGAGCATGTGATTGTCCTTCCTCGGCGATTCTTACTTTTAGGTCGCCACAATTGCGGTCTTTTTGAACCAATGCAAGGTTTCGGCTGCTATGCAGGAATGGTGTCGAGGAAACCTTGCGGAAATTCGACATTTCGCCCACGATGCGGGTAGGCCATGCGACAAATAAGGAAATGGCCGCTATTCAATTCGGAGAACGCCATGAATGCCCCTGTTGCCAACACTCCTCGATTTGTCCGGTTGAATGCGGCCGATTCGGTCGTTACCGCTGTTGACCCGATTGAGCCGGGAGCCGTTATTCATGGCGCTACCGCCAAGGTCCGTGTGCCGCGCGGTCACAAAATGGCGATATCGGCCATGGCGGCGGGCGAGCCGATCATCAAATTCGGCCAGATCATCGGCTTTTCATTGAATGGCATCGAGCCCGGCGAATGGGTGCACGAGCATAATGTCGTGATGCATGATTTCGAGCGCGATTATCGCTTTGCCGAAGATGCCCGCAAAGAGGACATTCTCCCTGTCAGCCAGCAAGCGACTTTTGAAGGCTTCCGTCGCGCCAATGGCTCGGTCGGCACCCGCAATTATATCGCCATCCTGACCTCGGTGAACTGTTCGGCCTCGGTGGCACGCTTTATTGCCGAAGAGATGAACCGTTCGGGCCTCTTAAACGAGTATCCAGGCATTGATGGCATCATCCCGCTGGTGCAAGGCGGCGGTTGTGCCATTGACGTGAAGGGCGAGGGCTATGAAGTTTTAAAGCGCACGCAATGGGGCTACGCGACCAACCCGAATGTCGCGGGCGTGTTGATGGTCGGCCTTGGTTGCGAGGGCTTCCAGATCGGGCGCTGGAAAGAAGCCTATAACATTGTCGAGAGTGACACTTTCCGCACCATGACCATTCAGGAAACGGGCGGCACAAAAAAGACGGTCGCCGCCGGTGTCGATGCGGTCAAAACCATGTTGCCGATTGCCAATAAGGCCAAGCGCGAAACAATCCCCGCTTCCGAATTAATGCTCGCTCTGCAATGCGGCGGGTCGGATGGCTATTCCGGCATCACCGCCAACCCCGCACTCGGTGCGGCGGTTGATGAACTTGTCCGCCATGGCGGCACTGCTATTCTCTCCGAGACACCGGAAATTTACGGTGCCGAGCATCTCCTAACCCGGCGTGCGGCCAGCAAAGCCATCGGCGAAAGGCTCGTCGATCGCATCCATTGGTGGGAAGACTACACGCGCCGCAACAAGATGGAGATGAACAACAATCCATCCCCCGGCAACAAGCTCGGCGGGCTCACCACCATCTTGGAAAAGTCCCTCGGCGCGGCCGCCAAGGGCGGCACGACGACGATGACCGGCGTTTATGAATACGCCGAAAAGGTCGACGCCAAGGGCTTCGTTTTTATGGACACCCCCGGCTATGATCCCGTCTCGGCAACGGGGCAGGTGGCAGGCGGCGCCAATATTTTATGCTTCACCACAGGCCGCGGCTCGGCCTATGGCTGCAAACCCACGCCTTCCATCAAGCTCGCGACCAATTCCGAAGTTTACCGCAAGATGACCGATGATATGGACATCAATTGCGGTGACATTCTGGATGGTGTGTCGATCGAGGATAAGGGCAAAGAGATTTTTGCCAAGATCTTGGAGGTCGCTTCCGGCACGCGTTCGAAATCCGAAGAATTGGGCTATGGCGATGCGGAGTTCGTGCCTTGGACGATTGGGGCGACGATGTGAGGGCTTTGGGCGTCGTATTTTAAACGATGAGAAATCCGTATCGTTAGCGTTCTATTGGGCGAAGAAGGTGCTGGATAAATCTCGCACTTAAAGTTTAGCCGTTAGGCCGTAAGGGTCGCCATCAAGCTATATTTTTGGTCAATCGTCGTGATCGGTTTCGCGGAGGTTATGCTCGAAATTCTGACCACCATAAAAAACACCATGAATGGCAACAGCTTCGCTGGTGGTGTTGATGGAAAATGCAATAGGTTACGCTCTTAGCGTAACCTATTGTACGTAAATTTGGTCGTATATCGTCGCGCTTGGTCCCGCGTTCTGGAAAAGTTACGAGCGCGTTGCAGGTAGCAACGATTTTGCCGACAAAGGTTTGCGCCCGCGCTTCTCCGCTTTCATCGGCTTTTGCGTTTTGCCACATTTTCACGATAGGAAGCGCGTAGCCGATCCATAATCTCGCCCGATGGAACGCCGCTGCTCGGATCTTCTGCGAATTCATCAAAGCTCTTGGCGACCTCGCCTTTTAGCCAGCTTTCAAGCGCCGCGTCGCGAGCTTGGAGTGTCCGGAGGCCGTCACGAATAACTTCGCTTTCGCTCGCATATTCGCCGGACGTGACTTTTGCCTTGACCATGGCCGCCATGTCATGAGGCAGCGTGACGCTGATCGGGTGAGTATTGCGCATGGCTTAAGCTCCTTCTAGGGGATAACATATCCGAGTGTATGATTAAATCATACATATTTTGGGAGAGCTTTGCAGTGCAAAAAAATTATAATTTTGCAAGCGGCGCTTGTACTCACGCCCTAAAAATATCCCTTTAGCACCAACCCGCAAGCGGTGATGGATGCCTTGCAAACGTAAAGGGATAGGTTGAGAAGCCCCCTCACCGCGTCGCCATATACCCCGCCACCAGCAATTCCGCCGTCGCCGGGTTACACGCCATCGGGATGTCATACACCAAGGCCAACCGTGTGAGCGCTTTCACATCCACATCATGCGGATGGGGCGAGAGCGGATCGACAAAAAACACCAGCCCGTCGATTTTGCCCTCCGCAATCAGAGCGCCGATCTGTTGATCGCCGCCAAGGGGGCCGCTTTTCATCCGCTCGATGGTGAGTTCGGGGCAGCGCTCTAAAATACGGGTGCCGGTGGTGCCGGTTGAGACAATATCGCAGAGCTCGAGATTGGCGCGATGCTTATCCGCCCAATCGACCATGCGGTCCTTCATTTGGTCATGCGCGATGAGGGCGAGTTTAAAGCGGGCCATGGCATCCTGTCCTTTCCGAGGTCGTCACAACCATCTTAAGGGCCGCGCTCGATTTTCGGAAGCATCAAGATATCGCGCTCCGCTGACGCAAATTTCGGCTTCACGCTTTGATGGTGCCGTGCGATGTTCGGGACTAGGCAACCCCATCGGGTTGTTTGATGAATGAAAAGGGGATTTTCCATGCGCTCATTTATTCTTGGCGCGATGCTGACAGCGGGCTTGGCGGTTGCCGCCCACGCCGACACCATCAAGCCAGCCATTGTGTATGATCTTGGCGGTAAATTTGATAAATCCTTCAATGAAGGCGTTTTCCACGGCGCCGAAGCGTTCCAAAAATCATCCGGAATCGAGTTCCGTGATTTTGAAATCCAAAACGACGCCCAGCGCGAGCAGGCGCTTCGCCGCTTTGCCAAAGACGGTTTCTCGCCGATTTTAGCGGTAGGCTTTAGTCAAGCCTCGGCGGTTGAGAAGGTCGCGAAAGAATTTCCCGATACGAAATTCTCGATCATCGACATGGTGGTTGACGCGCCGAATGTACAGTCCATCGTGTTTAAAGAGCAGGAAGGCTCCTTCCTCGTCGGTCTCTTGGCTGCAAAAGCCTCCAAAACAGGCAAAGTCGGCTTTGTTGGCGGCATGGATATTCCGCTGATCCGCCGTTTCGCTTGCGGCTATGTGCAGGGAGTCAAATATGCCAATCCAAAGGCTGAAGTGTTGCAAAACATGACGGGCACCACGGGGGCTGCATGGAACGACCCTGTGAAGGGTGCCGAACTCGCAAAATCGCAAATCGATCGCGGGGCGGATGTGGTGTACCACGCGGCAGGCGGCACGGGCGTGGGCGTTCTTCGCGCGACCGCTGATGCGGGTAAGCTCGGCATCGGCGTTGATTCGAACCAGAACGGCATGCATCCCGGCAAAGTTCTGACCTCGATGCTCAAGCGCGTCGATAACGCCACGATTGCCTCCTTCCAAGCTGCGAAAGATGGCACATGGAAGCCAGGCATTAGCGTTTTGGGTCTCAAAGAAAACGGCGTCGGCTGGGCCTTGGATGACAACAACAAGGACCTTATCACGGCCGATATGAAGGCCGCTGTTGAAGCTGCAACGGCCGATATTGCGTCCGGCAAAATCACCGTCCACGATTACATGTCGGACAGCAAGTGCCCCGACTAACGGATAAAGTGGCGGGCCAAGCGCCCGCCATTGCCTTAACCGGCATTGACAAGCGCTTCGGCGAGGTTCGCGCTAATCGCGACGTGAACCTCACCGTTGCGCCAAGTTCCGTGCACGGAATCGTCGGCGAAAACGGCGCGGGTAAATCGACCTTGATGTCGATCCTCTACGGCTTTTACGAAGCCGACCGCGGCACTATTCATATTCATGGCCGCGAAGTCCGCATCCGCTCGCCGAAAGAGGCCATCGCGGTCGGCATCGGCATGGTGCATCAGCATTTCATGCTGGTGGAACCTTTAAACGTCATCGACAATGTCATGCTGGGTGCCGAAGGCGGCGCGATCCTCGCCAAGGGCGAAGCACAGATGCGCGCGGCGCTGGCCCAACTCGCTGAAACCTTTGGCTTGGTGATCGATCCCGACGCGATTGTCGGCGATCTCCCCGTCGGCCTTCAACAACGCGTCGAAATTCTAAAAGCGCTGGTGCGAGGCGCGGATATTCTCATCTTGGATGAACCCACCGCCGTGCTCACGCCCGATGAAGCCGAGCAGCTTTTCGTGCTGCTGCGCACACTCGCAGCCCAAGGCAAAACCGTGATCCTCATCACGCATAAGCTCAACGAGATCATGGCCGTTACCGATCACGTGTCGGTCATGCGGCGCGGCGAGATGGTGGCGACGCTTAAAACCGCCGAAACCTCCCCCGTGCAATTGGCCGATCTGATGGTCGGCCGTCATGTTTTGCTGGATGTTGCCAAAGGCCCCGCCAAACCCGGCCCCGTGCGTTTAAGCGTGGAGCATCTCGTCATTAGCGATACCCACGCCTCGCTAAGGGTAAAAGATGTCTCCTTCGAGATAAGGGCCGGAGAAATTCTGGGTCTTGCAGGCGTCGCAGGCAATGGCCAAAGCGAGCTTTTGGAAGCGCTCGCGGGCATCATCACCCCCACCCTTGGCAGCATCAAACTCGACGGTCAAGATTTGATCACCCTCGCCCCGACGCCCGCCGAGCGGCGCGAGCAGGGCGTGTTGCATATCCCCGAAGACCGCCAACGCATGGGCCTCGTCCCCGCTTTTAGTGCGGCGGAGAGCATGATTTTGGGCTTCCAGTCGGATCATGAATTTGGCACGGGCCCGTTGCTCTCAACCGCTGCCATCCAATCCCATACCGCCAAGGAAATGGACCTCTACGACATCCGCCCCCGCGATGCTGCTTTAAAAACCGCCAAATTCTCCGGCGGCAACCAGCAGAAAATCGTGCTGGCGCGGGAGATCGAGCATCACCCGAAAGTGCTGCTTGTCGGCCAACCCACGCGCGGGGTCGATGTCGGCGCCATCGAATTCATCCACAAGCGCCTGATTGCGTTGCGCGATGCGGGTATTGCTATCCTTCTGGTCTCCGTCGAGCTCGACGAAATCATGAGCCTGTCGGACCGCATAATCGTCATGTGCGGCGGTGTGATCACGGGCGAGCGCACGCCTGAAACAACAAACGACCGCGACCTTGGCTTGCTGATGGCAGGCGTTACGGAGCGCGCCGCATGAGCACGCCGATTGAAATCCCCAAATGGGCGGATGTCAGCCTCGTTCCCGTCCTCGCGGTGATCGTCGCTTTCCTCGTCGCTGGTCTCGTCGTGCTCGGCATTGGCGAGAACCCCGTCAAAGCCACGGTGCTGCTCATCCAAGGTGCGTTAGGCTCCGGTGAAGGCATCGGTTACACGCTCTATTACGCCACGAATTTTATCTTCACCGGCCTTGCCGTGGCTATCGCGTTTCACGCTGGCCTCTTCAACATCGGTGGCGAAGGCCAAGCGACAATGGGCGGCCTTGGCGCGGCTCTCATCTGTCTGAATTTGGATTTTCTCCCTTGGTACATCGTCCTGCCGCTCGCCATTCTAGGCGCAATGGCGATGGGCGCTCTATGGGCGTTTATTCCTGGCTATCTGCAAGTCAAACGCGGCAGCCATGTGGTCATCACGACGATCATGTTTAACTTTTTGGCAGCCACTTTGGTGGTTTATCTGCTCGTCAATGTCATCGGTAAGCCCGGCTCCATGTCGCCGGAAACCCGCGTTTTTGCCGCCTCCGCCCATCTGCCTTATGTGCATGAAGCGCTCGCCTATTTCGGTATTAAAATTCCAAAATCGCCGCTCAATCTTTCGTTTGTTTTGGCGCTGCTCGCATCCGCCTTTATCTGGATTCTCGTATGGCACACCAAGCTCGGCTACGCCATCCGTACCGTAGGCCATAGCCCGACAGCTGCGACCTATGCCGGTATTTCCATCGGCCGTATCACGCTCATCACCATGGCGATCTCGGGCGCTTTAGCCGGTATGCTCGCGGTCAATGAAATTCTGGGCGTGCAAGGCCGTTTGCTGCTCGAATTTTCATCGGGCTACGGCTTTATCGGCATTGCGGTTGCTTTGATGGGCCGCGCCCATCCCGTCGGCATTGTCTTGGCGTCGATCCTGTTCGGTATGCTCTATCAAGGCGGCACCGAACTCTCGTTCGAAATGCCCCGTGTCACGCGCGATATGATCGTCGCCATTTCCGGCCTTGTTATTCTTTTTGCAGGCGCTTTAGATGGCTTGATCCGCCGACCCGTGGCAGGCGTCTTCGCCCGTCTCCTGAAAAGCGGGGCATGAGCGATGGAAATCTACGCCACGCTGATTGCTATTCTGGAATCGGGCCTAAGGCTCTGCGTGCCTTTGGTGTTTGCCTGTCTCGCAGGGCTTTGGTCCGAGCGCTCCGGTGTGGTCGATATTGGGTTAGAGGGCAAAATGCTGGTCGCAGCCTTTGCTTCCGCTGCTGCCGCAGAGGCCACCAATAGCGCCCTCATCGGGTTAGGCGCGGGCATTATCGCGTCCATCGGCTTTGCGCTCATCCACGGCTTTGCGGCGATCAGCCAACGCGGCAATCAAATTGTTTCGGGCGTGGCCATCAATATGCTCGCCGCAGGCCTCACCGCGCTTGTCGGCAACGCCTGGTACGCCCAAGGTGGCCGCACGCCGCCGCTTGAAGGCGATGCCCGCTTTCAGCCGCTCACATGGCCAGGTGCGGAGGCTATCGATCACATCCCGATCATCGGCCCGATTTACGCGCATTTGATTTCCGGCCATTCCGCGCTCGCTTATTGCGCGCTTGTCGCAACCATCCTGAGCGCTTTTGTGCTTCGCCGTACCCGCTTCGGCTTGCGCATCCGCGCGGTCGGCGAAAATCCCGCGGCGGTTGATACCGCAGGCGTTTCCGTCATTCGGTTACGCTATTCGGCGGTGATCATCGCCGGCATTTTATGCGGCTTTGCCGGTTCCTATCTGGCGCTGGGCCAAGCCGCGGGATTCTTGACCAATATGACAGCGGGCAAAGGCTTTATCGCATTAGCCGCGTTGATTTTCGCCAAATGGCGCGCATGGCCCGCGCTATGGGCGTGTTTCCTCTTCGGCCTTTTGGATGCCGTCGCCATTCGCCTGCAAGGCGTTATCGTTCCTGGCATCGGCCAAATTCCCGTACAGGCGATCCAGGCGCTGCCCTATCTGATGACGGTCATCTTGCTCGCAGGCTTTATTGGCAAAGCCATCCCGCCCAAAGCCTCGGGCATCCCTTATGTGAAAGAACGCTGATGGACGCCTCGCTTAAAGCCCTGTTTGATGCTGCGGATTTGGCCGCCCAAAAAGCCTACGCGCCCTATTCAAACTTTTCCGTGGGCGCCGCCATTCGCACAACATCCGGCCATATCGTTTTAGGCTGCAACGTCGAGAACGCCGCCTATCCCGCAGGCACCTGCGCCGAGGCGGGCGCGATTGCCGCCATGGTCGCAACAGGCGAAACTAAAATCGCCGACATCGTGATTGTCGGGTTAAAGAGCAACCCCTGCTATCCCTGCGGCGCGTGCCGCCAACGCATCTTTGAATTTTCAGACGCCGCAACCCGCGTTCATCTCCGCGATGGCGCAACGGGGGAAGCGATCATCCATTCCATTGACGCCCTCCTACCGCACGCCTTTGGCCCGAGAGATTTGAGAAGTAGCTGAGGTACTTGCTGCCTAATATACACAACATAGGACTTCCTTCTCCTTGAAGGAGAAGGTCCCCGCGGAGCAGGGGGATGAGGTTCTGATGGTTATTAATGATATGCCGAGCTTTGCCCGCTGATAATGTGTGATAAATATAACAACCATCAGACCCTCATCCGTCGCCTTTGGCGACACCTTCCCCCTCAAGGGGAAGGAACTCTTTCCTGACGCCACAATGGATTTAGCATGACCCAAGATATTCCATCCGCCCTCGCAGCCCTTAAAGAATGGGGCGTCGAAGGCCCCTTCGACTTCGGCCTCGTACTCGGCACAGGCTTGGGCCCGGTGGCGGATCTCGTCCAAAGCCCGGTCATTGCTCCTTATGCCCACATCCCCGGTTTCCCCAAAGGCCAAGTCTCGGGCCATTCGGCGCGGGTCATCGCAGGCACCATCGGCAAGGCCCGCGTTTTCGTCATGCAAGGCCGCGCGCATTATTACGAGCAGGGCGACGCAGCCATCATGCGCACGCCAATTGAAACCATGGCAGCCCTCGGCATTAAAACGCTGATCCTCACCAACGCCGCAGGCTCGTTGCTGGAAGAGGTGCCACCGGGAGCCTTGTCGCTCTTGGCCGATCACATCAACCTGTCGGGCGTCAACCCGCTCATCGGACTAACGGACGACTCGCGTTTTGTGCCGATGGTCGACGCCTATGATCCCGCTTTACGCGCCTCCTTAAAACAAGCAGCCCTTGCTTCCGGCGGCGCTTTGAGCGAAGGCATCTACCACTGGTTCCCCGGCCCAAGCTTCGAAACCCCCGCCGAAATCCGCGCCTCGAAACTGCTGGGTGCAACGCTGGTCGGCATGTCGACGGTGCCGGAAGTCATCCTGGCCCGCCGCATCGGCTTAAAGGTCGCCGCCATTTCGATGGTCACCAATTATGGCACCGGCCTCTTCGGTGGAGCACCCTCCCACGCTGAGACGAAGAGTGTGGCGGCGGAAGCGGGAGAGAAGATGAAGGCATTGTTGGGGGAATTTTTTAAAAACGAGATTTAGCTTCCCTCTCGCCTTGCGGGAGAGGGTGGCCCCCGAACGGGGGTCGGGTGAGGGGTAAGACGTGTTAGTC
>CAIUPE010000052.1 GCA_903900975.1 uncultured Hyphomicrobiales bacterium
AGACCGTCAGGCAGGATGACGGATCAAGATTGCTTGCGAGCTTACGCTCCACCCAGCAACGATCTCGTCATCCTGCCCCCTAATCTTCCATAGTTCACCCGAGGAAGATAGAAGAGGAGACGTACAATCCAGCTAGCAGAATTTATTATACGCTGGTCTGTGATTGCGTTCTTTCCTGCAGCATCAACTGGGTTGCTTCGCTCACCGCTCGCAATGACGGGCGTAAAATTACCGCCGCTTCGGCTTAGCCTCCCCACCACCCCAATTATGCGGCCCCATATCCGCGTCCGTCGGCTTGTGCGCCCGCGTCGGTGGCAGGTTCGCCGCTGAGCCATACATGCGCTCGCCTTTAAACCGTCCTGCCTCGCGCTCGACATCGGATTGCCGCGCCAGCGGATCATTGGCGATGGCCAGCTCGGTGGCTTCCAGTCGTTTGATTTCGTCGCGCAGGCGGGCTGCAGTTTCGAATTCGAGATTGGCGGCTGCTTCGCGCATCCGCTTTTCGAGATCTGCGAGCGTGGCTTTCATGTTGTGGCCGGCGCTTGGCGCATTGGCCATGCCGATATCGACCTGCACATGGTCGCGCTCATAGACGCTGTCTAAAATATCCGAAATGCCGCGCTTGATCGATTCAGGTGTGATGCCGTGTTCGAGATTATAGGCGCGTTGCTTCTCGCGGCGGCGCGATGTTTCGGCCATTGCGCGTTCCATTGAGCCGGTGATTTTATCGGCGTAAAGAACGACCTTGCCTTCGACGTTACGCGCCGCGCGGCCAATGGTCTGGATGAGCGAGGTTTCCGACCGCAAGAAGCCTTCTTTATCCGCATCGAGAATGGCCACTAGCGCGCATTCAGGAATATCGAGGCCTTCGCGCAGCAGGTTGATGCCGATCAAAACGTCAAACGTGCCAAGGCGCAAATCGCGGATGATTTCGATGCGCTCGATTGTGTCGATATCCGAATGCATATAGCGCACGCGGACGCCGTTCTCATGCAGATATTCGGTTAGGTCTTCGGCCATGCGTTTGGTGAGCACGGTCACCAAGGTTCGGAAGCCCTGCGCAGAAACTTCACGCACTTCGCCTAAGAGGTCATCGACCTGCGCGCGTGCCGGACGGATGATGACTTCGGGATCAATCAGACCGGTTGGGCGAATGACTTGTTCCACGAATACGCCGCCGGTTTGTTCCATTTCCCATTCGCCGGGGGTAGCCGAAACATGCACGGTTTGCGGGCGCATCGCGTTCCATTCCTCGAACCGCAGCGGGCGGTTATCGAGGCAGGAGGGGAGGCGGAAGCCATATTCGGCGAGCGTGGCCTTGCGTTTAAAGTCGCCGCGATACATGCCGCCGATTTGCGGCACGGTTACGTGGCTCTCATCGGTAAACACCAGCGCGTTATCGGGGAGATATTCGAACAAAGTCGGTGGCGGCTCGCCCGGCTTGCGACCGGTAAGATAGCGTGAATAATTCTCAATGCCTTGGCACACGCCGGTGGCTTCCAGCATTTCAAGATCGAACAGTGTGCGCTGCTCCAGCCGTTGCGCTTCGAGCAAACGGCCCGAGTGGTGAAGATCATCCAGCCGATGCTTCAGCTCTTCTTTGATGCCCTTAATCGATTGCAACAAAGTTGGGCGCGGTGTGACATAGTGCGAATTGGCGTAGACTTTAACCGCTTCAAGATCGGCGGTTTTATTGCCGGTGAGCGGATCAAATTCCACAATGCTTTCGACCTCGTCACCGAACATCGACACACGCCAAGCGCGGTCTTCATAATGGGCGGGGAAGACTTCGATGATGTCGCCGCGCACGCGGAAGGAACCGCGGACAAAATCGCCGCCGGAACGCTTATATTGTAGCGCCACAAGATCGGCGATGAGCTGGCGTTGCGCCACCACTTCACCGACCTTCACGGCAAAGGTCATGGCGGTGTAGGTTTCAACCGAGCCGATACCGTAAATGCACGAAACAGATGCGACGATGATCACATCATCGCGTTCGAGCAAAGCACGCGTTGCGGCGTGGCGCATCCGGTCGATCTGCTCGTTGATGGTTGATTCTTTTTCGATGAAGGTATCGGTACGGGGCACATAGGCTTCGGGCTGGTAGTAATCGTAATAGGAGACGAAATACTCCACCGCATTGTTGGGGAAGAAACTCTTGAACTCGCCATAGAGCTGGGCGGCCAGTGTTTTGTTCGGCGCGAGAATAAGCGCGGGGCGCTGTGTCTTCTCGATCACTTGCGCCATGGTGAAGGTTTTGCCGGAACCCGTGACACCCAGCAGCACCTGATCGCGTTCATGTTCGGCAATGCCTTCGACCAAGGCCTTGATCGCGGTGGGTTGATCGCCCGCCGGTTGATATTCCGACACGATCTCGAAGCGATAGCCGCCCTCAGACTTTTCGGGGCGGGCCGGGCGATGCGGCGTCCATTCAACCTTGTCACGAAAGCGCGGATCTCCACCTTCGAGGAGTTCTTTGAGCGCGGTAAGCGTGGCGCCGGAACCGGTGACGGTTTCGTCGTCCAGCTCCTCTTTATCCTTTTTCACATTGCCTTGCCGCACGCGGCGTGGCGCTTCCTGCAACATGGCATCGCGGGAGATATCTTTATCGCGGATGCGATCGCCCCGACGCGGGCCTTCGGGCGTGGCCTCGGCGATCCTCAGCGCTTTTTTCAGCGCGATATCGGCCATGGTGATTGAGGTGGGTTGGCTTGTCTCGGCGCTATAGGCTGCCTGTGGTGCCTCGCCAAACCCTTCCGAGCGGCCGCTTTCAATCTGCGCCCGCGCATTGGCTTGCGATTGCCGCTCCTGCGTCAAAGCAGGGTTAAGCAAGGCTGCCAAATGTTCATCGAGCGGCAGAAGTTCGGGTTTCGACGCTTTGCCCGTCGATTTGGACGGAGATTTCGGAGTTTTAGCCATGGTTTCAAAATGGGCTGAGTCAGGCCGAAGGGCAAGGGCTGAACTGTGGGTTTCTCGACATGATTTTACCGTAATTAGGCGGTCAACTTCGTCATAATTGGGATTTCCATTGTGCCTATGGTGTTCATGTTCTAACTTTCCGATGTTGTAGGGCTAACAATGTCTATTACCGCTTCGTTGAAATCGGAGGCTGCTCAACTTGCGCTAAGCCGTTTTGGCTTGGGCGCTCGACCGGGTGATCTCAAAGCGGCGACCGTTGATCCGCGTGGCTATGTGATGCGCCAATTGGCTAAGTCGAAATTGGCCTTGCTGTCGGATCCGGCGCTGCCCTCCACCGATGTTATTTTTAGGCATCAGCGCTATCAGGAAGAAATGATTCGACGGGCGCGAGAAGCCAATGCCCAAGCGACAGCCAATGCGCCGCCGTCGGCCCCCAATATGATGGCTGGAAGTGCGCCAACCGCTATGATGGCCAATCCAGCTGGTAAGCCAACGGACAAGCCCAAAAAGGAAATGCAGTACCAAGACGCGATGTTCGATGCGGAAGTTACCGCGCGTTTTGCACGGTGGGCTACAACGGATACGCCCTTACTTGAGCGCCTCGTCGCCTTTTGGATGAATCACTTCACGGTATCGGCTGGAAAGAACGGCTTTGTGACGGCGGCCACGGGTGCGTTTGAACGGGAAGCCATTCGCCCCAATATTCTGGGCAAGTTCGAAACCATGGTTCTGGCCGTTGAGCAGCATCCGGTCATGCTGATCTATCTTGATAATCAGGCCTCAACCGGGCCCAATTCCCGCGCGGGCAATAATGGCGCGAGAGGATTAAACGAAAATCTTGCCCGCGAAGCGCTTGAACTGCACACGCTGGGGGTGGATGGCGGCTATACCCAAGCGGATGTTACGGCATTTGCCCGTATTTTGACGGGATGGATTTATACCGACCCCTCCAATGATGATGTCTATGGCGGGCGTTTCACCTTTGCGCCAAATCGCCATGAGCCGGGCGATGTTTCCGTGCTCGGCAAGACCTATCCTGAGGGTGGTATGGAGCAGGGCGAAGCGGCCTTGCGTGATTTTGCCCGCCATCCGGCAACCGCGCGGCATATTGCGACAAAATTGGCGCGTGCCTTTGTCAGCGATCGTCCGCCGGCAACGCTCGTTTCACGGTTGGAGACGGCCTTTCTCAACAGCAAGGGTGATCTGGCTGTGGTGACAAGGGCTTTGGTTGAGGCACCCGAATCCTGGGCTCTGCCGCCTGATAAGCTCAGATCGCCCGACGAATTTTTAGCGGCGAGCTTGCGTGCCCTTGATATACCGACCGATTGCGAACCGTTGTTGAATGCGCTGAACGTGCTTGGCACGCCCATGTGGCGGGCATCGGGGCCAAATGGCTACCCGATTGATAGCTCGGCATGGCTTGCGCCAGAGAATATAACGACCCGACTTGATGTTGCCCTGCAATTTGCCCATCGCGGTCGAACCACTTTGGAGCCCGATGTTTTGGCGGCTTCGCTTTTTGCAGCCAGATTATCGCTAGAAACCAAAGTAGCGATGTCCCGTGCCGAGAGCCGTGAGCAAGCGCTGGCGCTTTTGTTGATGGCCCCAGAATTTCAGCGGAGATAAACCATGGTACCCCACGATCATTTTTCCCGTGCCGTCTCCCGACGCAGCCTTATCGCCGCATCGGGAGGCTTATTCGCGTGGAGTTTCATACCCCGTTTTGCTCACGCAGCGCAGGGACGGGACCCACGTTTCATTACCATTATTCTTCGTGGAGCGATGGATGGGCTCTCTGCCGTCGCTCCCGTGGGTGATCCTGATTATGTCGTACTACGTGATAGCATTGCCCTATCGGTTACCGGCGATAAACCAGCTCTGCCACTGGATGGATTTTTTGCGCTGCATCCGGCCATGCCGCAATTGGCTCGGCTTTATCAAGCCGGGCAAGCCTTGGTGGTTCACGCGGTTGCTACGCCCTATCGCGATCGTTCGCACTTTGATGGTCAGGATTGTTTGGAAAGCGGCTACGAAACTGTCGCAGCCAATCTGGATAGCGGCTGGCTTAACCGGACACTGCAGAGCCTACCGAAGGGCGAACGGGTCGCTCTTCCGTCTGGTCTTGGCGTCGGATCCATCACGCCGTTGATTTTGCGCGGACCCGCGCCCGTGTTGGGTTGGGCACCCCCATCCTTGCCAAAAGCGAGTGATGATTTTGCGGCGCGCGTGGCTGAATTATACGCGATCCGGGATCGACCTTTATATGACGCGCTTACCGAAGGGTTGAAAATAGACGCTATCGCAGCGAAGGCGGGAATGGGCGATGCGCTAAAGGCGCGCGGCGGTGAGATTGAGCAGATGAAAATCGCTGCTACCGGCGCGGCGCGTTTGCTCGCGACCGAGGACGGGCCCCGCATCGCTTCGCTCTCTTTTAACGGTTGGGACACCCACGCGAATGAAGGTGGCGCAACCGGAAGGCTCGCGCAATTGCTCGGTGGGTTGGATGCTGCCGTACTGGCCTTTGAACAGGCGATGAAACCAGTTTGGAAGGACACCACAATACTTGTTGTGACCGAGTTTGGCCGAACCGCAAAAATCAACGGCACCGTTGGGACGGATCACGGCACGGCAACTGTTGCGTTTCTCATTGGAGGAGCAGTAAAGGGCGGGCGCGTGATTGCGGATTGGCCGGGTCTTAAACCAGCGAACCTTTTTGAAGGTCGCGATCTAGCTCCGACGACCGATTTGCGCGCTGTGGTGAAGGGGGTTCTTGCCGACCAGTGGGGCCTTTCGGCCGCCGTGATGGCAGAACGGATTTTCCCAGGCTCTGCTTCTGTCTCGCCCTTGCGGGGATTAATGGCTTAGCGAGCAAATCGAACCTTCGTCGATCATCCTATACGAAAAGGCCCAGATTGCTCCGGGCCTGTTGTTTTTATCGGCAGAAGGCTGGCATTAAAGCCTAATTAGGCCTTAACGCATTTGCCGTCTTTCCATGTCATGTGGTGCTTTACGCAGGACTTTTCGGTTTTATAGGTCTTAGCGAATGCAACAGCTGGTGCAAGGGCAATGCTAGCGATGACGAGGCCGGTGGCAATGTGACGGATCATGATCTTCTCCAATGGCGTAGGGGTATTAACCATGCCAACGCATGGCCTGAGGATAAAGTATCGCCACTAACCTGCATGGGCGATGAACGATGCATTACTTTTATGTCACAATGATGAACGCAACGTTAATATCGGGTTGAATACCCATATGTCATTGGGATGGCCATGTTCATTTTTAAAGCCGAATTGGTGGATACGGCCTTGCTCTAACGCAAGCACGGCATTACGGTCCGGCCGCGATTTAACAACCTTTTTATCCGGAGTTCGATCATGGCGTTTCTTGCTGATGCCCTTTCCCGCGTCCAGCCTTCCGCTACCATTGCGGTAACCCAGAAGGCCCGCGAGCTGAAAGCCCAAGGCCGCGATATTATTTCGCTGTCGGTCGGCGAGCCGGATTTTGATACGCCGGATAATATCAAGAAGGCGGCTATCGACGCCATCGCGCGCGGTGAAACCAAATACACTCCTGTGTCCGGCATCACTCCGCTTCGCGAGGCAATCGTCAATAAGTTCAAGCGCGAGAATGGGTTGGACTACAAGGTCAACCAAACGATTGTGTGCACCGGCGGAAAGCAAGTGCTTTACAACGCCTTTGTCGCCACTCTTAACCGGGGGGATGAGGTGATTATTCCGGCCCCATACTGGGTGTCTTATCCGGATATGGTTTTGCTGTGTGGCGGTGAGCCAGTTTTTGTTCCGACCACGTTGGCGAAAGGCTTTAAGCTGCAAGCGGAAGATCTAGATCGCGCGATCACGCCCCGTACCAAATGGATCATTCTTAACTCGCCTTCAAACCCTTCGGGTGCCGCTTATACGCGTGACGAGCTGAAGGCGATCACGGATGTGCTGTTGCGCCATCCGCATGTGTGGATTTTGACCGATGATATGTACGAGCATTTGACCTTCGGCGATTTTGTTTTCACCACGCCAGCACAGATTGAACCCAATCTCTTGAATCGCACCCTGACGATGAATGGCGTGTCGAAAGCCTATGCGATGACAGGCTGGCGGATTGGTTACGCGGCAGGACCTGACGTATTGATGAAAGCAATGGATATGGTGCAAGGCCAGCAGACATCGGGAGCATGCTCGATTTCGCAATGGGCAGCGGTGGAAGCGTTAAATGGTCCGCAGGATTTCATTCAGGTGAGCCGTAAGGCTTTTGAAGGACGCCGCGATCTGGTAGTTTCGATGCTCAATCAGGCCAGCCTGCTCGATTGCCCCGTGCCGGAAGGGGCATTTTACGTTTATCCTAGTTGTGCTCAAGCCATTGGTAAAAAAACCCCAACGGGCAAGGTCATCCAGACGGATGAGGATTTTGTGACAGAATTGCTCGAAGCCGAAGGCGTTGCCGCCGTGCATGGAACCGCGTTTGGTCTTGGTCCCAACTTCCGTATTTCCTATGCCACCTCGAACGAGCTGCTCGAGGAAGCTTGCGGTAAAATCCAGCGCTTTACCGCTAGCTTGCGGTAAAGCCTGGCCTCGGTTGATATTGTTCGCGATTCAGTGGGCCCAGCGTTGAGCCTTGGCGACAAGAAAATCGCGGAAAACCTGAACACGGGCGACGTTTTTTAGCTCTTCGGCATAGACGAGGTAACTCTCCAGCGAGGGTGTGTCCATGTCGTTGAGTACCTGAACGAGACCTGCTTCTTTGTCGACGAGATAATCCGGCAAAACCGCAATGCCCGCGCCACGCGCAACGGCGTGCGAAAGTGCGGTAATGTTGTTGACGGTTAAGGCCGCAGGGCGAGGGTTGCGTGTTTCTCGTCCCATGGTCGTAAGCCAATGCGCATCGAGCAGATGCGATGGGGTTGGGCCCCCAAAGGTTAGAATGCGATGATCTTCCAGCGAGGAAATATCCTTCGGTGCCCCGCGTTGCTTGATGTAATCTTGCGAGGCATAGGCATGAAAATGCACTGTGAATAAGCGCCGCTGGATTAAATCGCCCTGGGTTGGCTGGCGTAGCCAGATGGCAACATCGGCTTCGCGCATAGCCAGATCAAGTTCTTCATCGGTCAACAACAATTGTAGGCGCATATCGGAGTAAAGATCGAGGAATTCACCAATTCGCGGGGTTAGCCAATTTGAACCCAAACCCACGGTCGTCGTGACACGAAGGTCACCGTGGGGCTTTTCACGGCTATCGGTCAGCCGCGTGCGCGCAGCTTCCAATTTCAGCATCATCTCTTTGGCGGTGCGGAAAAGATGTTCCCCCTGTTCTGTCAGGATCAGGCCGCGGGCGTGGCGATGAAACAACGGCACGCCAAGATCACGCTCCAGCGCACTAACTTGACGGCTGACGGCGGATTGGCTGATCGAGAGCGCGTCACCGGCATGGGTAAAGCTTCCCGCATCGGCTGCTACATAGAAAATGCGGACTTTGTCCCAATCGATGTCGGATGAGGGTGCAAAACTCGGGGAGTTTCCCATTATTCTGCCGCCTTCAAATGGGTCTCGTTTGCAGCGAGCCATCGCTCGGCTTCAAGTGCAGCCATGCACCCCATACCGGCAGCGGTTACGGCCTGACGGTAAACATCGTCAGTCACATCGCCAGCGGCATAAACGCCTTCGATGGACGTGGCGGTTGAATCGGGCGCGGTCCAGATATAGCCACCCTGTTTCATTCTGAGCTGATCGGCAAAAATGGCGCTGGCCGGACTGTGGCCAATCGCGACAAAAATACCGTCCGCTTCAAGCCGTGTGGTCGCCCCGGTCTTTGTATCGGCAATGTCAACGCCTGTAACCGACACGGGTGTTCCTGAACCGATGATTTCAGCAACGGCATGGTTCCAGATGACCTCGATTTTTGGATGCGAAAAAAGTCGATCCTGGAGAATTTTTTCGGCGCGGAAGGTGTCGCGGCGATGCACGACTGTAACCTTTGCGGCAAGTCCGGCCAGATAAAGCGCTTCTTCTACCGCCGAATTGCCGCCGCCAACCACCACGACATTTTTACCGCGGAAGAAAAAGCCGTCACATGTTGCGCAAGCCGAGACACCATAGCCCATATAGGTTTGCTCAGAAGGAATACCGAGCCATTTTGCCTGTGCACCTGTGGCAATGATCAAGGCATCGCAGGTGTAGAGCTCCCCGCTATCGGCGACGAGCTTGAAAGGACGCGCCGACACATCAGCGGACACGATCAGATCGGAAACCATACGTGTGCCCACATGCTCGGCTTGCGCCCGCATTTGATCAACAAGCCATGGACCTTGGATTGGATCGGCAAAGCCGGGATAGTTTTCGACATCGGTTGTGATGGTCAACTGGCCGCCCGGTTGAAGGCCGCTAATCAGGACAGGAGACAGCATTGCGCGCGCCGCATAGATGGCCGCCGTATAACCCGCAGGCCCCGAGCCAACAATGATCAGTTTTTCGTGATGCTGCGCCATCTTTTTTCCTTTTTCGACGTAAGACTAAAATGTAACGCCAGATATGCGAAATGCAACTGACCGGTGTGGCTTGTCCCATCAATTTTGCATGGGTTGTGCGAAAGGCGGCTCGGGCAATGGGGTGGTTTTTTCTTGTGACCGGCGGCTGATCGGGGTATTTGATGGGGATGGATCGTGATCCAAACGTGTCATTCTTGCCGGGAATTGGAAAAACGCATGACGATTGCACAATCTGCCTATCAAGCTGCACTGGTGAAGAGTCTTGCAACCGCTGAACATTCCGAGGCACCTTATCCGCATTGGTTTGTGTCGAATGTTTTTCCGAAGGAAGCTGCTGAGGCGCTGACGGTTTTGCCATTTCCAGTTCCGGAACTGGGCGGAATTTCGGGCAAACGCGAAGTACATAATGCAACGCGGCAATATTTTGATGTCGAAAATCGCGCTAAATATTCCGTTTGCGGTGAAATTGCCGATTTTCTGCAAAACCCTAAGACAATCACAATGTTTAACCAAGCCTGCGGGATTGATCTTTCAGGCACCTATTTACGGTTGGAATACGCGCAAGACACCAATGGCTTCTGGCTTGAGCCACATACCGACCTTGGCGTGAAAAAATTTACGATGCTGATTTATCTATCGGAAGATGCGGGTCATGAGGCACTCGGCACCGATATTTATAGCGACAAGGATACCCATGTTGCGACCTCACCGTTTCGTCCGAATGGCGCCATGATTTTCATTCCGGCCGATAATACGTGGCATGGATTTGAGCCACGTGAAATTCCGGGCGTTCGTAAATCATTGATTTTGAATTATGTCACGCCGGATTGGCGCGCGCGCGAACAGCTGGCCTTCCCGGATCAGTTGGTAACGGCGGGCTAATCCGTTCAGGAAGTAAGGCGGACGGCCAGCATGGCACGGATCATCTCGGCGGCTTGTTCCGTCTGGTCCGCCGCTGGTACCGCATTCACTTGCGGTAGTGTGCCATCAAAACGTGATATTGCCTGTTTATCGATCAGATTCTCGATAAAGGTCTGATGACGTTTGGCCTTGCCTTCCAGTTGCACGGTGGCCACGGGCTTTCCGGAAGCGAGCGCTTCCGAGACCATCGATACCGAGTCCTCGGTAACAATGAGCGCGTCGGAAAGGGCCAGCAACCCAAAATAGGGGTTGTCACCATGCCCATCCCAGAATCTAACAATCGCCGGATGTTCGGCGGCAAAGCGTTTGAACTTTTCGAAAATCTCCGGTTCGGTTCGGCGCGACGGTGTAATGATAAAGCCCGCTCCATCGGTCGTCGAGAGGGCAATTAATTGCTCAATCATTCGGTCGGCAACGGCTTCGGTAAATCGGAAGGAACGGTTTTTTCCGCCTAAAATGACGCCGACCAAAGGATGGGGTAGGGTGGCAAAGCGTTCCCGCCATTTGTCACGAGCGGCGGCCAGCTTGTCAGGAGTAACGCGATGGATGGCGGTATCGACCACCATAACATTGGGCCCTTCCAAACCGTCATGACGCATCGACACGACAAGATCAAAGGATGGCGTCGCGCCCTTGGGGTTTTGGATATAAACGGCGACTGTTCGTCCACCCGAAGCACGTTTGATTGCAAGGGCTAGCGGGATGGTGCGACGCCCGCAGGCGATCACGACATCGGGCCAGGGCGGTTCCAATCGATCCAGGTTTGGATCTAGACCCAAGAGCGGAAACGGACAAAGTCTGGCGGGTAAGATCGACCAAGGCTTACGCAGATCTACATTTTTTTCGATCAAAGTGGCGCCCAAGCGTTCGGCTAAACCGAGCACCTGACTACGAAATCCTGCTTCGGGCAGAAGCAGCGCCCACAGGGTCACAGGCTTAGCGGATAACCGCGTCAAAGGATCAGTCACCTAATTCCTGACGCAAGCGATCGGCATAAAGTTGAGTAAGTTCAACCAGCCGTTCCTGTCCGTCTTCCTCGGGAAGCGGATTGTGAACGTGCCTTGTATTGGTCGTGTAGAAATTGATCCGCTTGATTTCATGACCATTTTTTCGGATCACAGCATCGCCATCAAGGGTATCATTCGACGACCGGAACGCCGTAATCATCGGCTGTGTGACGGAAATCCCCATCGCAGCATCCGGGACAGCGTTGCCAAAATAAATTGATTTCACTTCTATAGTAAGCGTCGGAAGAGATGCATTTCCGGTGCTAACCGCACCAGAATAAGTCTCGGTCAGTGCTTGTTTCAGATCGGTGCCAATCTTGTCGGCATATGCGCCGATGTTTTTGGCTCGCACTGGCTCGACATTCACAATGATGGCTGAATAAAGAGGCCCAGTTGTTTCGTGCCCCGCCGTCGTATTACAGCCCGCCAAAAACCCTGCCGAAAGGACGGCGAGCACGATCCTGCTGCAAAAACGGCGCCGACTAGCGATAAAGGACATCGATGATTTCATAGCTCTTGCCTCCGCCGGGCGTGTTGACCTCGATGGCATCGCCCGTCTTTTTGCCAATCAAGGCGCGTGCTATGGGGGAGCTGATGGAAACCTTGCCGTCGCGAACATCAGCCTCGCTGTCGCCGACGATCTGATACATTTTCTCTTCTTCGGTGTCCTCGTCAATGAGCTTGACAGTAGCGCCGAATTTAATGGTTGCACCGGACAATTTGGATACGTCGATGACCTGAGCGCGGCCGATTTTGTCTTCCAATTCGGCAATACGCCCTTCATTGAGCGATTGTTGCTCTTTGGCGGAGTGATATTCGGCATTTTCCGAAAGATCGCCATGGGCACGGGCTTCGGAAATGGCCTGGATAATCCGTTGGCGTTCAACCTGTTGGCGATGGCGCAGCTCTTCTTCGAGCGCCTTAAAGCCATTGGTGGTCATCGGGATTAATTCCATAACATGATCCGATCAGTTTTCTTAAATCCAAAAGGAGCAAAGCCGATGCGGCTTGGCTCCTTGAATGGGTTGCAATGGTTCAAGACGCTTTCGTCGCCTTGCCTTCGAAATAGTCCTGTAACGCCTTAACTTCAAGGTCACCTGCCAGATAGGCCTTAACGCCTTCGGCTGCCGCGATCGCGCCTGATAAGGTGGTGTAATAAGGCACTTTATGCAAGAGGGCCGTGCGACGCAGGGAGCGGGAGTCGGTTAAGGCCTGCTTGCCTTCGGTAGTGTTGAATACCAGCTGCACGCCGCCATTCTTGATAGCATCGACGATATGAGGACGGCCTTCAAGAACCTTGTTGATTGCCTTACCCTTAACGCCGTGATCTTCCAGATATTTGAGCGTGCCGACCGTTGCGATAATGTCAAAGCCGAGCTCAGACAGCATGCGCATGGTAGGGACAATCCGTTCTTTATCGCCATCGCGAACCGAAACGAAAACGGTTCCCTTTTTCGGAACAACGGTGCCGGATCCAAGCTGGCTTTTTGCAAAGGCCACCCCGAAGGATCGATCAAGTCCGATTACTTCACCCGTCGAGCGCATTTCAGGGCCGAGCACGACATCGACGCCGGGGAAGCGGGCAAACGGAAAGACGGCTTCCTTCACCGCGATATGGTCATAAGGCTCGTGCTTCAATTTGAACGAGGCGAGGCTTTCGCCAGCCATCACGCGCGAGGCGATTTTGGCAATCGGCTTGCCAATGACTTTGGCAACAAAAGGCACCGTGCGTGAGGCGCGTGGGTTCACTTCGAGCACAAAAATGGTGCCGTCTTTTAGCGCATATTGAACGTTCATAAGGCCTACAACATTCAAAGCGAGTGCGAGTTCCTTCGTCTGGCGCTCGAGCTCGGCGATCATGTCCGGCTTTAACGAATGGGGCGGCAGGGCGCAGGCGGAATCGCCTGAGTGAATACCCGCTTCCTCAATGTGTTCCATGATACCGGCGATGAACACGTCTTTGCCGTCGGAGACGCAATCGACGTCAATTTCAATCGCGTCCGAGAGGTAACGGTCAAACAGCAACGGGTTTTTGCCCAATAGCGTGTTGATCTGGCCCGTTTTGTCGTTTGGATAACGCGCTTTGATGTCGTTGGGGACGAGTTCTGGCAGCGTGCGCAAGAGGTAGCGGTCGAAGGCCTGCTCGTCGCGCAAGATTTCCATCGCGCGGCCACCCAACACGTAAGAAGGGCGCACAACCAGCGGCAGACCGAGCTCTTGCAGCACCAAACGCGACTGCTCGACCGAATAGGCGATGCCGTTTTGCGGCTGCTTCATGCTGAGCTTATCGAGCAGGCGCTTGAACCGGTCGCGGTCCTCCGCCAAATCGATCATGTCGGGCGATGTGCCGAGGATCGGGATGCCCGCTTGCTCGAGAGCGTGAGCGAGCTTTAACGGCGTCTGCCCACCAAACTGCACGATAGCGCCAATCAGCTCGCCCTTCGACTGCTCAAGACGGAGGATTTCAACCACGTCTTCCACCGTCAAAGGCTCGAAGTAGAGCCGGTCCGACGTGTCATAATCGGTTGAAACCGTTTCTGGATTGCAATTGATCATGATCGTTTCATAGCCAGCCTCGCCAAGGGCGAAGCACGCATGGCAGCAGCAATAGTCGAATTCGATGCCTTGGCCGATGCGGTTAGGGCCACCGCCGAGAATGGCGACTTTCTTGCGATCTGAAGGCTGCGCTTCGTTGGCCATCTGGCCGTTAAAGGGCGAGGCATAGGTCGAATACATATAGGCCGTGGGCGAAGCAAATTCCGCGGCACACGTATCGATGCGCTTATAGACGGGCAGAATGCCCATCTCACGCCGCGCTTTGGAGACATCGGCCTCGTGCCCGCCGGTCAGCATGGCCATACGCGAGTCCGAGAAGCCCATGCTTTTTAAGCGACGAAGCGCCTCGGGCGTTTTTGGAACGCCGAATTCCTTGATCTTGGCCTCGGTATCGACCAAATCCTTGATCTGCTCCAAGAACCACGGATCGATTTTACAGGATTCATGGACTTCATCGATGGTGAAACCGAGGCGGAAGGCTTGGCCGACCTGCAAGATGCGATCAGGCGTTGGTGTGCCAAGGGCCGCTTTCACCGCATTGCGATCATCGCCCAGGCCCAAGCCTTCGATTTCAATTTCATCGAGGCCATTAAGTCCCGTTTCCAACGAACGCAGTGCTTTTTGCAGCGATTCCTGGAAGGTACGGCCAATCGCCATGGCTTCGCCCACCGACTTCATCGAGGTGGTGAGCGTCTTCTCGGCACCGGGGAACTTTTCAAACGCAAAGCGCGGAATTTTGGTGACGACATAATCAATCGTCGGCTCAAAGGACGCCGGCGTTGCACCGCCCGTAATGTCGTTATCGATCTCATCTAATGTATAGCCGACAGCCAGTTTTGCTGCGACACGCGCAATCGGGAAGCCGGTGGCTTTGGAGGCCAAAGCCGAGGAGCGCGACACGCGCGGGTTCATCTCGATCACGATCATACGGCCGGTGGCCGGATCAACCGCGAACTGCACATTCGAGCCGCCGGTCTCGACACCAATCTCGCGCAAAACGGCCAGCGAGGCGTCGCGCATAATCTGGTATTCTTTATCGGTGAGGGTAAGCGCAGGGGCCACCGTTATCGAATCGCCGGTGTGCACACCCATCGGGTCGATGTTTTCAATCGAGCAGATGATGATGCAATTGTCCGCTTTATCGCGAACCACTTCCATCTCATATTCTTTCCAGCCCAGCACGCTTTCCTCGACCAAGACTTCATTGGTCGGCGAAGCGTCAATGCCGCGCTCGATGATTTCGATGAATTCCGCCTTGTTATACGCAATGCCGCCGCCAGTGCCGCCCATGGTGAAAGACGGGCGGATAATCGCGGGCAAGCCGATGTCAGTAAGCGCTTCAAGCGCCTGCGGCAGTGTCTTGATGTGGTGCGAGCGCGGGGTATCGAGCCCGATTTTGGTCATCGCGTTGCGGAACAATTCGCGGTCTTCGGCTTTGTCGATGGCTTCAGCGGTGGCGCCGATCATCTCGACATTGTATTTTTCCAAGATGCCCATTTTCTTGAGCGAGAGCGCGCAATTCAGCGCCGTCTGGCCGCCCATGGTGGGGAGCAGCGCATCGGGGCGTTCTTTTTCGATGATCTTGGCGACAATTTCCGGCGTGATCGGCTCAACATAGGTGCGGTGCGCCATGTCGGGGTCGGTCATGATCGTAGCGGGGTTCGAGTTGACGAGAATGACGCGGTAGCCTTCCTCCTTCAACGCTTTCACGGCCTGGGTACCAGAATAATCGAACTCGCAGGCTTGTCCGATAACAATCGGGCCTGCGCCGATGATCAGGATCGAGGAAATATCGGTGCGCTTTGGCATGGTGCTCGTTCACTCGTCTTCAATTACCGCCGTGCGCCGATCATATAATCGCGCACATAAAAAAAGGCCGCGCCTTTTGGCCGATCAAAAGGCCAGAGCGCGTCCTTGCCGGACAAATCTTGGAAGTGGCTCGCCGTCTCTTCGAAGAGCCACACTCCCTATCGATGTGTGGTAGCCCAGAATCACCCAATAGGGAAGGCAAGAGCTTACATTTTCAAGGCAAAATCGTGACCTGTCCACCAAAAGTGGGAGCGCGATTTTGGACTAGAGCCCGGTTTTGATGGAATCAAAACCATGCTCTAGTTTTTTGTTTTGTCGCATGTTTTTACGATTAGCCGGCTTCCACTTAATCGAAACATGCTCTAGGCGTCCTCTTTCACAGCCTGTTCGAGCGCTAACCGCATGAAGCGCTGGGCAGGTATGCCGACTTTAGCGGCTCGTTGGCGAACCTTTTCCAACAGCGCATCGGGCAATCGAAGGCTGACCGTTTTGTCTTTCGGGAGCAATTCAAAGGTAACCATTTGGCCCTTCAGGTTAAATTGGCTGAGATCGGCATGGGCAACAAAACGGACAGCTTCTTTATCGCTGGTGAAGGTTGGGATTGTCTTTTTCATATCGCCTAATCTCCTTCTGATGCATGAAACGCGCGCTAATAGGGCGGATCATCCCGTTGCGAATTGTAAAAACGACAAAAATAAAACGATCTTTCGATGATTTCCCGATGGCCCTAAACCGCCGCTCGCGTGACGCATTGTGAGGGTCGTCAATTACAAGTATCGGCTTTGTAAAAAGTCTTTCGATATCTCCGGCTGTAACGCCATGGATGTTACATTTCGCTTGGTTTCCGGTGTCCCAATCGAAGCCGGTAATCTCCATGTAACGTCCTCGAACGCACAGGAAAATTGTAGCTCATTTGCATATACAAATGCAATCTTGATTTCGGGCGTGTAGTGAACGTGACCTTTTGCCAAAAAGCCGCTATTTCCTCTTTATGGTTGAAAGTGCTCCCATCCGCGTCATCCGCCAGCTTATCGCCTTTGTTGGCGTCGGCGCGGTGGCGACTTCTATCGATTATGGCGTGTTTTTAGCCGGATTTTTCGGGCTTGGCCTCGATCCAACCCTTGCGGCGCTTATCGGCTATGCGGTTGGTGGGGTGGTTTCCTATGCACTCACCCGCCGCTATGTGTTTGCAACGACACGCTCGCATCGCTCGGCTGCTATGCGGTTTATCGCGGTGATGGCGGGTGGATTTTTGCTCACCGGCTATGCGATGCGGATTTTTGTCGGCGGATTGGGCTTGCCGCCGATCATCGCGCGGGTTTTCACCTATGGCGTGGTGCTGGTATTCAACTTTTTAGCCCACCGTTTTTTTACGTTCCGGCGATAGGCAGTGGCTTAGGCCGCTTCGAGTTCGAACTCGACATGCACGCGATCATAGGGAAAATGGACTTTTCCCTCATCAGTCTTGTTGATGACGCCCGCTTGGATGAGGGCTGTCACATCACCATGGACGGCTTTGACGTCGCGAGAAACGCGGCGTGCAACCTCGCGGATTGAAAGTGGACCGGCTCCCGTCATCGCGCGGATGATTTCCCAGCGTTTGGGAGTTAGCATTTTCCACATGAGATCAATGGAAACAAAGGAGATGAAGCTGCCTTGTGGCTTGTCTGCGAGGGCGGCATTTAAGCGCGCTTTGGCTTGATCCCGTGTTTCAATACCAATAATTACGGATTTCATCGGGTCTGTCGCCATTGGTCGACCTCCTCGTAAAAGTCGTCATAAAGCCGAGCGATTGAGACAAACTGGATCCGAGTCTCATGGCGACCAATATGTTTATGGTGACCTTTTCCGGCTTCATTGTCGAATCGAATAACGCAATGATCCTTTTCAACATAGGCCAACCTATATTTGAAAGAATGACTGCACCCACGCACAGGTTGCGGAAGCCGCCAAATCACTAAAGCCACGAACGAATGATCATCGAGGGGAAAGCGATCTTGCGCTATCAATTCCGCGGCCATGATGGAGAGAATGCCAACACTTTAGAGTGTTGTCAATAACTCCAACACCTAGCCAAGATCATCGGTTCACGCCGCCTTATGGTGCGTTGCCATCAGCTCGACAAACCGGTCGAACAGATAATGGCTGTCGCGCGGGCCGGGGGAGGCTTCGGGGTGGTGCTGTACCGAGAAAGCGGGGCGGTCGGTTAGAGCGATGCCGCAATTGGAGCCGTCAAAAAGCGAGACATGCGTCTCCACCGCGTTTTTCGGCAGGCTGTCGCGATCAACCGCAAATCCGTGGTTCATCGAGACGATTTCAACCTTATTGGTGGTGAAATCCTTCACCGGATGGTTTGCGCCATGGTGGCCCTGATGCATTTTCATCGTCTTGGCACCAACTGCCAAAGCGAGCATCTGATGGCCCAAGCAGATGCCGAAGGTTGGCACGTTCTTTTCAATCAGGGCGCGGATAACGGGAACCGAATAGGTGCCGGTCGCTGCCGGGTCACCGGGGCCGTTCGATAAAAACACGCCGTCGGGCTTGAGTGCTAAAATCTCTTCAATCGAAGCGGTCGCGGGCACAACGGTGACGCGGCAGTCACGGTCTGTCAGCAGGCGCAGAATGTTGCGCTTCACGCCGAAGTCGATAGCGATCACATGATGCTTGCCATGGCCCAGCGTGCCATAGCCGTTCTCGAGCGACCAGCTTGCTTCGGTCCAGTCAAAACCCTTTTTGGCGCCGACGCTTGGGACAAGGTCGAGCCCGTCCATGGAAGGAAGCTGCGCGGCCTTGGCTTTGAGCGCGGCAAGATCGAATTTTCCATCCGGATTGGTAGCCAATACTGCATTCGCCATGCCGTGATCACGGATATGGGCGGTGAGCGCGCGGGTATCGACGCCTGCAATGCCCGGAATGTTGCGAGCCTTCAGCCAAGCATCAAAATGCCGCGAGGCGCGCCAATTCGATGGGCTGGTGATATCGGTATGCACGACAACGCCACGCGCGCCATCGGAATGCGCCATGTCCACCGTCTCAATGTCTTCCTCATTCGTGCCGACATTGCCGATATGGGGGAAGGTGAAGGTGATAATCTGCCCCGCATAGGACGGATCGGTGAGGATTTCCTCATAGCCCGTCATCGCAGTGTTGAAGCAAACCTCGCCGGTGGCGGTGGTTTCAGCCCCGATCGCTTGACCCGATATAACGGTGCCGTCGGCCAAAACCAGCATGGCGGTCGGCTTCGGCTCGATCCAGCCCTGCGCATCGGTAAGCGGCGTCGGATGAAGGGAGTGCTCGGAAGAGGCTTGCTGCATGGCGGTTTTCACCCTAAATCGACCCGGACGTGCTTTGTCGAACCGGCTGGCGGTTGATGCGTTTCATAATGCGTTGGCTAGAAGACGGGAAGTAAGGTGGAATCGGCTTGGCGTCAACCAAGGGGATAAGAGGTTTTTTGCCTTCTTATCAGGGATTTAGTTATTTTCATGTGGACAGGCCGCGGAGAAACTCCGCTGTTTTGTCAAAAACTCCGGAGAGATCGTCATGCGTGAGCAATTTACCGAACTGCTAAAAGAAGCCATGAAGGCGGGCGACAAGCGTCGGGTATCTACCATCCGCATGATCACCTCGGCCTTGAAAGACCGCGATATCGAGCAGCGCGGACAGGGCAAAGAGCCCCTGACGGATGATGAAATTCTGGGCCTCTTGCAAAAAATGGTGAAGCAGCGGCAGGAATCGCTCGCGATTTACCAGCAGGCCGGTCGCGATGATCTTTCGGCCCAAGAGTCAGAAGAAATTGCCATCATCATGGGCTTTATGCCTGCGCAGATGGATGAGGTTGCAGTTAAAGCGGCTATTGCCGATGCAATTGAGGCGGCGGGTGCTTCCAGCGTCAAGGATATGGGCAAAGTGATGGCGTTTTTGAAAGATCGCTATGCCGGACAGATGGATTTCGCAAAAGCCAGCGGAACCGTGAAGGGCATGCTTAGCGGGGCGTGAGGGGCTGTAATTTCCAATTTTTCCGTCATTGCGAGCGAAGGCGAAGCAACCCAGTTGATGATGATCGTTGAAGCTCGTAAGAGCTATGGGGCATCATTAAGTTCTTTTAGCTAGGTTGCTTCGCTGGCGCTCGCAATGACGGGATCTATTTTTTCCTTCTCTAATCTTCCCGTTTCGTTCTCGCCCGTTTTCGCGCTATGTAAACTTCTATGAGATATCCGCCCTCCGTCCTGGATGAAATCCGTGCCCGCTTACCGGTGTCGGCGGTGGTGGGTCGGCGTGTCAAACTCACCAAAGCGGGGCGTGAGTTTAAAGGGCTTTCGCCGTTTAATGCCGAGAAGAGCCCGTCCTTTTTCGTCAACGATCAAAAGGGCTTCTACCACGATTTTTCCTCCGGCAAGCATGGCGATATTTTCTCTTTTGTGATGGAAATAGAAGGGCTTGGCTTTGGCGAGGCTGTCGAGCGATTAGCCGCTGATGCGGGCGTGACGCTGCCGAAAATGTCGGTGGAAGCCGAGCAACGTGAAGTGCAGGCCAAAGGGCTTGTTGAGGTCATGGCGCTGGCTGAGGCTTATTTTCAGGATGTTTTGAAGGGTTCAAACGGCGGCAAAGCACGGACCTATCTGGATGGGCGGGGTATTCCCCGCGAGATCTGGGCGGAGTTCGGCCTCGGATACGCGACCGGCGAACGGTTTGCGCTGCGTGATCATCTGGCAGGCAAGGGCGTGCCCTCGGAGCTGATGATCGAGGCGGGGCTTTTGGTGCATGGCGAGGATATCGCCGTTCCTTATGACCGGTTTCGCGACCGTGTGATGTTTCCGATCCATGATGTGCGCGGCCGCGTGATTGCGTTCGGCGGGCGGGCGATGTCGGCGGAAGTATCGGCAAAATATCTCAATTCGCCCGACACGCCGCTCTTTCAGAAGGGCCGTGTGCTGTATAACCATCATCGGGCACGCAAAGCGGCGCATGATCGCGGAACTGTGATTGCGGTTGAAGGCTATGTCGATGTGATTGCCATGACCCGCGCGGGGTTTGGCAATGCCGTTGCGCCTTTGGGCACGGCGCTGACCGAAGATCAGCTTGGTCTGCTCTGGCGCATGACGGATGAACCCATTTTGTGCTTTGACGGCGATAAAGCGGGTAGGCGGGCGGCGTTTCGCGCCATCGACATCGCTTTGCCGCATTTGCAGCCGGGTAAATCCTTGCGCTTTGCGCTGTTGCCAGAAAGCCAAGATCCCGATGATCTGTTGAAAACGGGCGGTGCTATGGCGATTGAAGCAGTGCTGGACCGTGCGATGCCACTGGTCGAGTTGTTCTGGTCGCGCGCGTTGGAGGCAGGGCCCGTTGATACGCCGGAGCGGCGGGCAGCGTTTGAAAAGCGGTTGCGTGAGCAATTGCAGGTCATCCCTGATGATAATCTGCGCCGCTATTACCGCGAAGATATGGATCGGCGGCTGGCCGCTCAGTTCCAGCCGAGGCGAATGGAGCGCGTTAGAAATGTACCCGGTCGATATCAACGCGGTAACGGACGCCAAATGCCCATGCCCGCCGGAGCTTCAATCCGCGAATCCATTCGGCCGAGTGAAAGTTTAATTCGTACGGCGATCTTCGCGCGCTCAAGCACAATTTCGGCCCGTGAAGCACTGATCCTGACAGAATTGGTGCGGGAACCTGAACGCTTACCTCGACACGCCGATGAATTGGCTCAAATCGGCTTCACCCATGCCGATACCAGCGGTGTTTGCCGCGCGGTGCTCGACTTTTTCGCGCGAGCGGAGGCTGGCGAATCGCCGTTGACCGAAGATGCCTTGGGTGCCGAGCTGGAGAGGCGCGGCTTGCGTTCTGCGCTGGTTCGGATCGAAGCTGCGTTACGTCCGGGTGACAGGCTTCGGGGAACGGATGATAAAAAAATCGATCAAGATAGCGTTTTAAGGCAGGCGATGACCTTGCAACGGCGCGCGCTCACCCTAAATACGGAGTTACGCGCAGCTGAACGTGCATTTTCTGAAGATTCCAGTGAAGCCAATTTTTCACTTTTGGCCGAATTAAAGGCGCAAATCTTGGCGCTGGATGGGACAGAAGCGGAAATTGAGCGCGAATCGGACTTTTCTCTCCAATAATCGCCCTTATCGGCATATGGAGAAAATATGACAGGCTGAAGGGGAGCTTTTCTCCGGCGGCGTAATAGGTTAGGGGAAGGTAGTCAGTTTTGGCTGACCTGACCTTCTGGGCATTAAGGGCGGTGCGACCCCTGTGGACGCGCGCGCCTTTTTGTGCTTTCGGAACAGGCCGGCCCCGTTTGCAAGAACGGCTCATCGAAGTGTGTGGAGCATAAGACCCATGGCGACCAAGACGACGGACAAAGGCGACGGCGAAGTTCTTGACACGCCGACCACCGATAGTCCGCTGCTGGATCTTTCCGATCAGGCCGTCAAGCGGATGATCAAGCTCGCCAAAAAGCGAGGCTTTGTCACCTATGAAGAAATCAATGAAGTTCTTCCGTCCGAGGAAGTAACCTCCGACCAGATTGAAGATGTATTCGCGATGCTCAACGATATGGGCATCAATGTCGTTGAGCAGGAAGAAGCTGAAGCCGACGCGGCAGAAGAAAAGTCTGAGGGCGACGAGGAAGAGGAGACCGGCACCGATCTGGTGGAAGCCACCCGGTCTGCGCTGCCCGCCACGACCACGGCCAAAGAACCAACAGACCGTACGGATGATCCAGTTCGCATGTATCTGCGCGAGATGGGCTCGGTTGAGCTTTTGTCGCGCGAAGGCGAAATTGCCATAGCCAAGCGCATCGAGGCTGGCCGAGAGGCAATGATCGCGGGACTGTGCGAAAATCCGCTTACCTTTCAGGCTATTATTATCTGGCGCGATGAACTGGTCGAAGCCAAAGTATTGCTACGCGATATTATCGACTTAGAGGCAACCTATGCCGGACCTGAGGGAAAAAATATCCCGAAGGTCGATGGCCTAGCCGTTCTACCGGTCGAAGGTGGTGAGCCACAGGCACTAGCGGAGGGCGAAGAGCCGCCGGTTCCAGAAGGCGAACTCGACGACGACGATCTCGAAAACAATGTCTCGCTCTCCGCCATGGAAGCGGAACTGAAGCCGAAGGTGCTCGAAACCTTTGATCGCATCGCCTCGGCTTACAAAAAGCTGCGGCGGTTGCAGGAGCAGAACGTTGAGTCAAAGCTTCAAAACGACTCACTCTCGCCCTCACAAGAGCGTAAATATAAAAAGCTCAAAGACGAGATTATCACGGATGTGAAGTCGTTGTCGCTCAACTCCCACCGCATCGAAGCGTTGGTTGAGCAGCTATATGACATTAATAAACGTTTGATCGGGCTTGAAGGCCGCCTGATGCGGTTGGCGGAAAGCCATCGCGTCGGCCGCGAAGACTTTTTGCGCAATTATCAGGGCTCGGAGCTTGATCCGAAGTGGCTGTTGCGCGTTTCCAAGCTCGGCACCCGTGGCTGGAAAGAGTTTGTCGCCAAAGAAAAGGACATGATCCGCGAAATTCG
>CAIUPE010000053.1 GCA_903900975.1 uncultured Hyphomicrobiales bacterium
AGCAACGATCTCGTCATCCTGCCCCCTAATCTTCCATAGTTCACCCGAGGAAGATAGAAGAGGAGACGTACAACCCAGCTGATGATACCGAAAAAATGCGATGGTTAAATTGTATTCTAATGAGTTTCGCTAGCTGGGTTGCTTCGCGTTCGTCATTCGAAACGATTCACTGGATCGGCTCGTCCTTGCTCCGCAAGAACCTTTCCTCACCTCGCAATAACGGAAAATGGATTGCCGTTCATCGGCCAGACAGGATTGCTAAGCTATTGCAGCGGCACCGCTGAGGGAAATCCCTTAGCCAACCCCATTTGGAATTGATCCGATCCGCATGGCCTCGCCCAAACTGCTCTTTCTTGTCACCGATGACCGCTATTTCATGTCCCATCGCTTGCCGATGGCGCGGGCAGCGGTGGCGGCTGGCTTTGAGGTGCATGTTGGCACGCGGGTGAAAAACTATGGCGAGGCGATCCGCACTGAGGGCTTCACCGTTCACGACCTGCCTTGGGAAAAGCTCAAGCGCTCCCCTCTAGATATCGTAAAGGATATTTGGGCCATCAGGCGGCTGTATCAAACCCTGAAGCCGAATCTTGTCCATCATATTGCGCTGGTTCCGGTGATGTTCGGCCAGCTGGCGGCCACAGGCCTCCCTATCGCCACCGTCAACACGATTGCGGGCTTAGGTTCGGGCTTTATTGGCCGCGATCTCAAGGGAAAAATCCTCAAAACCGGCCTCGTCCTCGCGCTGCGCACTCTATTAACCCGCCGCAAATCACTAACCGTCGTACAAAACGAGGATGACCGGCTGGCGCTTCAATCCATCGGCGTGCCGCAAGACAGCATAAGGCTTGTGGCGGGTTCAGGCGTTGATACCGATCTCTTAAAGCCGCTGCCGGAACCTGAAGGCCCGATTAGCATAGGCGTTGCGGCCCGCATGCTGGAAGATAAAGGCATTCGTCCGCTGGTTGAAGCGCAGGCCATTTTGCATCGCAAGGGGCTCGATACACGACTTTTGCTTGCAGGTGATTACGACCCCACCAACCGTTCCGCCATCCAAATGGCTGATCTGCAAGGTTTTGGCCGCCAACCCGGCGTGGAATGGCTAGGCCATGTCGATGATATTGCCGGTTTCTGGGCGCGTTGCCACATTGCTGTGCTCCCCTCCCGCCGCGAAGGGCTACCGAAAGCGCTGCTTGAAGCCTCAGCCCTTGGTCGTCCGCTGGTTGCCACCGATGTTCCCGGCTGCCGCGATGTCGCAATCGACGGCAAAACCGGCCTTCTCGTGCCCGTCGATAACGCCAAAGCGCTGGCCATTGCCATCGAGCAACTCGCGGTTGATCCGGATTTGAGAAAGAAACTTGGCGAGGCCGGCAGGCAACACGTCGAAAAGACCTTCTCCTCAGTAGCCATTGGCCGTGAAATCGCCGCGATTTACCGGGACATGGCCGAATTGAGGATTGCTGATACACAGTTTGCCGTCTAGACGGCTGTTGAACAATGGAAGTGGAGACAATTAGCGTGGCTCATCTCAGAAAAATCGCCGTTATCGGACTTGGCTATGTCGGCCTTCCCGTGGCCGTATCCTTTGCAGCCGCCGGCGAAACGGTGATCGGGTTTGATATCGACCAGCGCCGCATTGCCGAGCTTAAAGACGGCCATGACCGAACCTTGGAAGTTGAAAGCGCGCGCCTGAAAGCGCCGACGCTGACCTTCACCCATGACCGCGCCACGTTGAAAACCGCCGATTTCTTCATCGTCACCGTGCCGACACCGATTGACGAAGCCCGCCGCCCCGATCTCACCGCTCTGCTGAAGGCGTCGGAAACGGTCGGCAATGTGCTCAAAAAGGGCGATATCGTCGTCTATGAATCAACCGTCTATCCGGGTGCTACGGAAGAAGATTGCGTGCCCGTGCTCGAGCGTGTCTCGGGCCTGAAATCCGGCACCGATTTCACCGTCGGCTATTCGCCAGAGCGGATTAACCCCGGCGATCATGTCCATCGCTTTGAAACCATTACCAAAGTTGTCTCCGGCCAGACGCCGGAAACGCTTGAGATTGTTGCCGCTGTCTATGGCTCGGTCGTTAAAGCCGGCATCCATAAAGCGCCTTCGATCAAAGTGGCAGAAGCTGCCAAAGTCATCGAGAACACCCAGCGCGATCTCAATATCGCGCTGATGAACGAGCTGTCTGAGGTTTTCCACGCGCTTGGCGTCAATACGCTGGATGTACTCGCAGCCGCTGGCACGAAATGGAACTTCCTGCCCTTCCGCCCGGGTTTGGTTGGCGGCCACTGCATCGGCGTTGATCCCTATTACCTTACCTATCGCGCGGAGAAGGCCGGTTGCCATCCGGAAGTTATTCTAGCCGGACGCCGCACGAATGACGCGGTTGGCCCACGCGTTGCGCGTGAATGCATCCGACGTCTGCTTGCCGATGGCCGCGCTAATCCCGTTGTCACCGTGCTTGGCCTGACGTTCAAAGAAGACGTGCCCGATATCCGCAATTCGAAGGTTGTTGATATTATCACGGAGCTGAAAAATTTCGGCATCACGGTGCAGGCCCATGATCCGATGGCGTCTGCTGAAGAAGTTGAGCACGAATTTGGCATCAAGCTTGTGGAAAAGAGCCAATTGGCCAAAGCCGACGCAATTATCCTCGCCGTTGCCCATAAATCCTACATGGATGAGGGCTGGGCGTTGATTTCGGGCCTTTTGAAGCCCGGCAAGGCCATTGTGATGGATGTTAAGGGCACTTTGCCCAAGGCATCCCGGCCGGACAATGTCGACATCTGGAGTCTTTGAACAAAATGACGCCGATGGCCCAGCATCCTGCACAATTTTGTCACGGTTTAGCAATAATTGGCTGTCACAGGGGTGCAGTCAAGCTACCGGTTTATTGCTCAGGTGCGACAGGCCGAATGGAAAACGACTGGGAATGGTTTGCCCAACCAACTGAGGGTTTGGTGTGTCTGTGCTAGGTATGTCGCGTCGGTTGGCCGTTACGGCTGCAACCTTCTTGATCTTTGTACCGCTCTTCGGGTCCGGCATCGTCTCCGGATCGGAAGATGCATCACGTCTGCGCGAACTGCCTTACCCCTATCGCCATGTTGTCAGCTTCAGTGATGATGCGGACGAATTGAAACCTTGGCATGCCGCAGCCATTCACCGCGTTTTCAATCAGGAAATCGGCCTGCCGGTGACCGATTCGATCTGGCCCCATGGCAGCAACCGCCTTTCGACTGTATTTTTAGGACCTGACCGATTAAACCGCACGCCCTCGGGCGTGGATGGCCTGCCCGTCTATGCCCTCCTGTTACGTGAATGGCACCGGGGCAACATCGATCAATTCCATGGTTGGCAGGAAGATTCGAGCTTTCAACTGCGCAATGTGTTTGAGCCTGCCATTCAGCTCTCGTCGGCACACTCGGAAGTGGCCTTGCCCCCAACGGCATCGGAAATAGCAAATGAGCAGCGGCAAAATGTGCGACTTTATCTGACAGCCGAGCCACCATCAGACCTTGCCGTCACACTTACCGATAGCACGGGACGTTCCCTTGCTTATGGTCCAGAGCAAATCGCAAAAGGCCGGCAAGTTCAGCTGAAAACCGGTGATGCGGACATTATTGTCGAATTGTTGATTCCAACCGAAGGCGATACCCATAACCGTCTGGCCCTTAATGCGGGCTTGATGACCAAGGTAACGCTTGATGCACCTTCTTGCGCCAGCGGCTGCCCGATTGCAGTAACCCGGATCGAGCGTGATGATTTCAGCCGTGCAACGGTTTTAAGCGAAGCGCCAACGCTGGCCGAATGGAACATGCGTCCGGCATTCCTCACTTCGCATGGCGGCAATACGCTGGCTCAAGATTTTGGCGTTTCGGGAAAATTCTACGAAGTGCCCCGTTCGCCCGGTACGATTTTCAGTGATGCCTCCGTCGTGGTACGTCGCGAGGCCCATGCGGCGGATGAAACCAGCCATGCGTTTCATGCCGATATTTTGAAAGCCATGGGTGTTGAGGGGATTTGGTCGTATTTTCCGGCCGACCCTTCGCATTATTTTGGCCCATTGAAGAGCGACGCCAAGCGGCCGTTGCCGCCGCTGACGCAGACCTATCCCGGTTTTTATAATGTTCCGCGCTCAACGACAGGTAATTTTGATCGTTCGTCAGCGGATGCTTTTGCTGCCGACCTCGGCCAGATTTTGCCTAACCTTCCGTATAATGATCGGCGAGATCTCTATTGCGGTCTTAATTGCGATAGCGCGCAAGGGGATTCGCTCGCCATGCTGGTGGCTTCAAGCGTCGAGATGATCCGCAATGGCGATACGGTCAGGCATTTCTGGTATTCGCATTTCGGATCGCGCGGATCGCAGTTTGAACATACGATTGCCGAACCCGTGACGCCGATGGTGCGGAAATGGATGCAAAAGCTGTCCAACCTGGTCTATAATTTTGATGGCACGGTCCCGAATTATCAGCGCGTTTGGTCGCCCCCCGCCTCAACTTGGGTGCGCTATCAGCAAATGCGAACCGCGATTGCCGATCACATTCGGATCGATGATTTTTCTCATTTGGTTATGATCGATCCATGGGTGGATCCTGTTACAGGCCGCACCCTGCCAGACCCGCATGCAGGTAGCCGCGATCTTCATGGTTTGACGGTCTATGTCGCTGATCCGCAGATGACGAAGGTGTATCTCGGGAAATCCGAATTGCATGCCTTTACCCGCAACCCTCCTGATGAAACCGGACGCCCATCGATTACCTTGGTCGATGACAACACGCCTTCAGCGGTGCTTGACCATGTTGCCTTGTTTGAAAAGGGGCAGGTTGCCGTCGATAATGGCTCGGCACGAGAGCGGGAGCCTAAGGAAAATGATCCGACGGATTCGCGCATCCTCTCGCTGACAGCGGATGAAACGGGACGCGCGGAAGTCATGTTCCGTCCTTCTCGTCTTGAATTCTGGAACACGAGCCATCTTCAATTGGCGCTTCGCAAACTTGGCTTACCCACCTACCGTCGCAATGCGGCCGCAGGCAACGTCGAAATTGATTTCGTAATGGATGATGGCAAGATCGTGTCAATCAACGAGGCCGATACGCCGGAAGATGAGCTTCTGCCATCGAGCCAATGGCACATTAATCCGGTTACGGTTTCGGATGATTGGCGTTATGAAACGCTTGATGTCGCCGCCCTAGATTGGCCTGATTTTGATCGTCGCTCCCCGCAGTGGACCCGTCCGCCTCTGCCCATCGGAAAAGTTAAAAGTGTCCGCATCGCACTCGTCAATGCAAGACCGGGCACCGTTCTCGAATTATCAGATCTGCGCGCCTTGCGTCCCAACCCCAATGGTGAGGCCGACGATGGCAGCAAGCTGATTGCCGGCCGCGTCACATCCGATGGCCAAAAAGGAATGGCGCACATCAAAATTCGCGCCTCATCGGTAACGGATGGTTTGCTGACAACCGAATCCAACGAGGATGGCTATTTCTTCCTGCCACATCGGCCTAAAGGGGATATTCTATCGATTACGGCTCGGATTAACGGCCAAGCCTGCGCTATTCAACAGGGCCGCCATATCGAGATTGCCAAAAACGAAGCCGAATTGGATATCAATGCGCAGAATTGCCAGCAGCTCGTTTCATCGGCTGAAGATAGCTTCGGAACAAGCATGATTCCGTAATACGTCTCGGCTGGAAGCGGGCGCGATTAGGCCCGTACCGCTTCCACCCATTCCCGTGTCCGGGCCTCCGGATCAACATTAAGCAAAATATCCGTCACGACGCACGCGCTATCGGCTCCGGCATCGAGCACCAATTTGGCGCGATCAGGCGTCAACCCGCCAATGGCAACCAACGGGATATCGCCTATGGCACGCTTCCATTGCCCGATGCGTTCCAAGCCCTGTGGCGGGAACGGCATTTGCTTCAAGACCGTGGGATAGATAGGCCCTAGCGCGATATAATCCGGCTGGAAGGTCAACGCCCGATCAAGCTCTTCCGGCGTATGGGTGGATAGGCCCACCCGCACCCCTCCCGCTTTCAAGGCTTTGAAATCAGCACCGTCCATATCCTCTTGGCCGAGATGGACGAAATCGCAGCCTTCATCGAGCGCAATCTGCCAATAATCATTCACGATGAGCGTCGCGCCATGTTGCGCGCACAACGTGCGGGAGCGGATGATTTCATGCGTCAATTCCGCATGGCTTTTATCCTTCACTCGCAGCTGAACCGTCTTTACGCCGAGTGGCAAAAGACGCTCCAACCATTGGGCGGAATCAACAATCAAATAGAACCGATCAAGCATCGAGAAACTCCAAACAGATCATACAAAGGGCTGCCCGAAGACAGGCGTAGACGGCACCGCCATATCCCGCGCTTCCATCGCGCCCGACAGATAGGCAAGCCGCCCCGCTTTTACAGCCAGCGCGAAGGCTTCCGCCATTCCGGCAGGGTCGCCCGCTTTGGCAACCGCCGTGTTGAGCAGCACCGCATCATAACCCAATTCCATCGCGTCGGCCGCATGCGAAGGCACACCAAGCCCCGCATCAACCACTAACGGAACACCCGGGAAATGCGCGCGCATGGCTTTCAGACCGAAGCGGTTATTGAGCCCCTTACCGGAGCCAATCGGCGCGCCCCATGGCATTAGCACTTCGCAGCCAACCGCCAGAAGCTTTTCAGCCACCACCAGATCATCGGTCGTATAGGGGAACACTTTGAACCCCTGCCCCACCAATTCACGCGCGGCATCGACAAGACCAAACACGTCGGGCTGCAAGGTGTCGGCATGGCCGATGACTTCGAGCTTAATCCAGTCGGTATCAAACACATCACGCGCCATCTCGGCGGTAACGATCGCTTCTTTGGCCGAATGACAACCCGCCGTGTTGGGCAGTACACGCACGCCTAACCTGCCGATCATTGACCAAAAATCATGCCCGCCGGACCCGCCCGTCGACTCACGCCGCAGCGAGACGGTGAGGATGTCGGAACCCGAGCGCTTGATCGCGTCGGTCAAAATAGCGGGAGATGGATATTGCGCCGTCCCCAGCATTAAACGTGAAGCAACCTCAACGCCGTAAAAAGCCACTGTATCGGCCATTCAGCCCCCCTGCATCGGCACGAGAATTTCAATCCGGTCACCGGCTTTCAACACGGTTTGCGCACGATCTCTCTTACGCACCACCGCCATGTTCACAGCGGTTGCCACCGGCATATCCTGATAGCCCATCTCGATCAGCAAATCCGCGATGGTAGTGGATGCGATCTCCATCTCGTTGCCGTTAACAACCACCCTCACCGCTCCACCTCCGGAAAGACCGCGCCATCAAACACAATATCAGCCGCACGCCGCGCCAATGCAGGTGCGCCGAGATAACCGTGGCGATAAAGGCCGTTTAACCGCAGAATGCGCCCATCGCGCCGAATGCGCGGCAGATTGTCAGCAAAGGCCGGGCGCACATCGGTGCCCATCTCGACAATCTCCGCCTCACCAAAGGCTGGGTGCACCGCATAGGCCGCGTTTAAAAGCTCAACCATCGAGCGCGCCGAAAAGCGCGTGCGGTCGCCGCTTTCAATCATCGTTGCACCCACCATGAAATGATGATCCGCGCGCGGCACAATATAAACCGGAATACGCGGATGCAGAAGCCGCACCGGACGCGACAACGTCACCTCTGTAGTGCGAAGGATGAGCATTTCCCCCTTCACACCGCGCAGATCAGGAAGGACATCGCGCGCCTCATAGCCGCGACAATCAAGCACGAAATCGCCCTCGGCATTCTCCGGCGAAAGCAGCGTATCGGTATGGAAAATGGCGCCATAGTCGATGACGAGTTTAGCCCTCAACAGATCAAGCGTTTCGCGCGGATCAAGATGCGCCTCCTCGCCAAAATACAAAGCGGTTTCGAAACGCGAAGCGAGGTCTGGCTCAAGCTCGGCCATTTTCTCCCGCGCGATCCACTCATAATGCGAGGTACGATGGGCAAAACGTTTTAGCTCGGAAACATCGCGGGGCGGCGCGACAACAAGGCTGCCTTTCTCCACGACATGCGGAAAATGCATCCGCCAATAGGCAATGGATTCAAGCCCTAATTCGCCAATCAAAGGCTCGGCGCTTTCCATCTCGCACCACAGCGCCAGCATGCCACCGGCATACCAGGAGCAGCCGCGCCCAATCTGCGGACGGCGTTCATAAAGATGCACTTCCGCACCCCGAAGCGCGCAGACATGGGCTGCCGTCAGCCCCATCACCCCTGCCCCGATCACCGCAATCTTCATGCGCCTTCACACTTCCCGTTACCGCGCTGGAAGCGGGAGAGGCGACCCGACCGGTCGATTCACCATGCTTCCCTGCGCGGGCATTACCCCAATCAGGTTCAAAGGGTCTAATCTCAGCCGAAGCACAAGCTGCGGCACCCCTAGCGATAGGCCATCACGCTGTGCGTTTTGGCCGTAGCTCTCTTTAGCAAAGGAAAGAACGAAGGGGAAGCGAAGAGCGCCCGTTCAACGATGCCTTGAAGCAACGGACATCAAACGGCCGCCATTGAACGCTAAGCTGAACTTACCTTCGCTATCTGCCTTCCAACGGCTTATTTGCGGCGGCTCAACGCCGAGCCAACAAGCGATTTGAAGCTTGTCGCGGCGGAACCGGTCGCAACGGGGGCAGCTTCAGTGGTTGCCTTTTTCTTGGAAGCGATTGTCTTTTTAGCAGGTGTGGTTGCCTTCGTAGCAAGGGCTTTTGTCGATCTTGTCTTTGGAGAAGCCGCCTTTGGTGCTGCAACAGTCTTAGCGCTTTCTTTCGGAGCAACGGCCTTTCCGGCAACCGTTCCTTGAACAGGGGCCAATTTTGTAGCGGAATTGGCGGGCGATTTGACCGTGACTTTGACTTTAAGAGCTTTCGGATATTGACGAGCAGGCTTTTCAGCCTTGGTGTCCGGCGCAACTGATGCTGAACGTGCGACAGGAAGCTTTGGCGTATCCTTAACCTTGTCAAGGTCAGGCGCGTCGCCATACGCCATACGGCGCATTTGCTCGATGACTTGTGCCATTTCTTTTTCGGAGAGATGAGGCGGCTCGCCAATCGCCAGCGCGTGGACATACATTTTCGCAAGCGTCTCGATTTCAATGGCGCGCCACATCGCCTTTTCATAGGTTTCAGCCAATACGATCAAGCCGTGGTGCCCCAGCAAACAGGCCGTGCGATCCTTCAACGCTTCGAGCGCTACCGTGGAAAGCTCTTGCGTGCCAAAGCAAGCATAGGGCGCGCAGCGGATATCCGTACCACCTGCAACGGCGACCATATAATGAAAGGAAGGAATGCCGCGCCCATGCGTCGCAAGCGTCGTGCAATAAACGGAATGCGTGTGCAGCACGACGTTAACATCGGACCGCTTTCGCAAAATATCACGATGGAAGCGCCATTCCGACGAAGGGCGATGTTTTCCCGTTACCGTTCCATCAAATGCCATTTCCACGATATCATCATTTTTCATCTGGTCGTAAGGCATGCTCGTCGGCGTGATCAACATGCCGCCCTCAATACGATGGGACAGATTACCGGATGTGCCTTGATTGAGGCCCGATTCATTCATTGCGATGCAGGTTTCAATCAAGCCCTGACGGAGTTTCTTATGGCTCATAAACGTCATCCTCCCTTAAAAATACCGTTATGGAATCATAACCGGGTTTGAGTATCGGCCAAAACCCGCCAGCGTTGCGAAGCATCGTACAGGCCGGGCACCTCCGCGGGAAGGGCTTGATCCAGAATGACGCTTGGAACAGGCTCGGTTCGTTCGAAACGCTGCCACAGTAAGCCCGCACCCAACGCCGTTCCATCCTTCGAGCGACTGAGAAAAACAGATTGGTGCGGTCGAAGAGCCGCCAATAAAGCCCCAAAGGCCACATTGCTGGCAAAACCGCCATCTACCACAATCGGCGTTGTCGAACCCAGCACGTCGAGACACAGGTCAGCAACAAAAGCCGCATAAAGCGCAGCAAGCGCACCTTTCTCCATCTCATCAGCTGGCGGTGGACCAAGAAGAAAGCCCTTGCCCGCCGTACCCGGAAAGGCACCCGGATCGTCCACAAAAGACGGGATCGCCATTGTTCGTTGCGCGACGAGTTTTGCCGTCGCTTGAAGCGCCCGTGCATCGCTTATCGGATGGTCGCCTGCCAAAATAGCGTATTCCCGTCCCGTCATTGTAAGGGTCGAGGCTATTGGGGCGCCATCAACGTCGACATTGGCGACCATCGCGCGTGCTTCGGAAAAATCCTCAAGCCGGCGGCCACGGTTAAAGCCGATCATCCAGGTGCCGGTTGAAAGCACCGTGCAGTCTGCCATTCCCGCGGCTTTATACCGGTAGAAATTCGCGTTACTGTCGTGGGCACCAGCCAGAATTTGAACAGCTGGATCCAGTCCGGTGCGTTGAGCTAGAGCAGGCGAGAGATTTCCGATAACTTCACCTGCTTTAGCAAATACAGGGAATAAATGCCGCCAGCCCATGGCGCTGACCATCGATGAAAATTCATTCTTTAGCGGGTTCCAAAGATGACACTGCGCGGCAAGCGATGAGATTTCCGTCACCGGCCGTCCACCCAGCCAAGTAGCGATATATTGCGGCGTCAGAAGAAAATATTTGGCGCGAGCAAACGCATCAGGATATGCACGCGATTGCCAAAGCAACCCTTGGGCGGGTCGCATGACACCGCCGCTTAACGAGCAAAAAACTTCCTCATAGCCCGGACCGACCTCAGCATAGGCGGTAGCAAGCCAGTCCGGCGGTTTCGCCTCATAATCGAAGGCGGGTAAAATAGGGCCGTGATCATCGACCAATACGCCGCCGCAACCATGCGCGGTGGCGACGATGGCGCGAATACGGTGCCGCTTACCCAACGCGGTCAAGGCATCCAAGATAAGCCATTGGATGCGGTTTAAATCGATGGCCAGATAGGGCCCGGATGCATCAGGCGCATTAGGATAAGACAGGATCTCAACCGGCTCACCGAGCGCCGTAGCAACCAAAATCTTGATATTGGTTTTGCCAAGATCGAGAACGGCTACCCTGTCGCCGGTGTCGATCATGGCACTTTCCCTTAGTCGAGCACTTCATAGGCGGGCAGCGTAAGGAATTCGGCACATTCCTTTGCCAGCGACATGTTCGAAAATAGCTCGATTGCTTCGGAAAAACGTCCCTTATCGTAAATAGCAGGACCAACCGCCTCGCGCACTTTCGCCATCTCATCGGCCAAGGTGGCCTTGAACAATTCCGGAGTTACCTTGCGACCATCCTTCAGCGCCACCTGATGGTGTATCCATTGCCATGCTTGCACGCGGGAAATTTCGGCGGTCGCTGCATCTTCCATCAGGTTATAAAGCGGCACTGCACCGCGGCCTTTCAGCCAGGCTTCAATATATTGCACGCCGACACGGATATTTTCGCGCAAGCCACCTTCCGTTCGCTCGCCCGTGTGGAGCGAGAGCATCTCGGCTTGGGTGATGTGCACGTCATCCCGTTGCTTGTTGATCTGGTTTTGCGACGGCATCAAGCGATCAAACACTTCCGTTGCCAACGCCACCATGCCGGGATGTGCAACCCATGTACCATCATGCCCGTTAGCGGCTTCGCGTTCCTTGTCGGCACGCACTTTGGCGTAAGCCGCCTCATTTTTGGAATCGTCACCCTTGACCGGAATTTGAGCAGCCATCCCCCCCATCGCAAACGCACCACGACGGTGGCAGGTTTTAATCAGCAACAGCGAATAGGCGGCCAAGAAGTTCGACGCCATCGTCATCACACCGCGGTCGGGCGTAAGGAAATTGGGATTTTTGCCCAAGCGCTTGATGAAAGAAAAAATATAATCCCAACGGCCGCAATTGAGCCCCAAAATATGGTCTTTCAATTCAAAGAGAATTTCGTCCATTTCGAAGGCTGCAGGTAGGGTCTCGATCAGAATCGTGCAGCGCAACGAGCCATGTTTCAAACCGCAGGCTTCCTCGGCATAGGTAAAGACCTGGTCCCACAACCGCGCTTCCTTATGGCTTTCCATCTTGGGAAGATAAAAAGCAGGTGTTTTGCCTTGCGCCAGCATGGTCGTCGCGTTGTGGAACACATAAAGTCCAAAATCGAACAAGGAGCCCGACATGCGCTCGCCATCAACGAGCACATGTTTTTCCGGCAAATGCCAACCACGCGGACGAACCATCAATGCCGCAGGATTAGCGCCGACGGCATAGGACTTGCCGGTAACCTCATCGGTAAAACCAAGCTTACCTGCAAAAAGACCCTTCAGATTGATTTGACCTTCGACCATATTGGCCCAGGTCGGGGACGAAGCATCCTCAAAGTCGGTCATAAAAACTTTGGCACCCGAATTGAGCGCATTGATAACCATTTTTTTGTCAACCGGACCCGTGATCTCAACCCGACGATCGAGCAGGTCGGCAGGTATCGGCGCAACATGCCAATCGCCTTCGCGAATGCTTCTGGTTTCGGTAAGAAAATCCGGTAATTCACCCGCATCAAACCGCTTTTGCCGCTCACCGCGGGCGGCCAACAGGCTCAGCCGCGTTGCGTTAAAGCGCGTATGCAGTTCAGTCAGAAACGATAAGGCCGGATCGGTCAGAATTTCGGCGTAGCGAGGCCCCATCGGGCCCTTGATTTCGATCGTCGACATGCCGTCTCCTCCTTTTATCGGTTCGTTTGCAGAACATTTACGGTCTCGAGCACCACAGTGTCTACGCCAAAAGGCTTAGACACCCCCATAAAAAACTGGGACTTTGGTATTAGGCGCTCCGTTGCGGCAGGATTTTCGCAACAGCAAAGCTAATGATGAGGCTTGGCAGAGCCGATCCCCAATCCGGATAGAGGTTCGCCGCTACTTGATAGAGAACAAAGCCTACCGCCCATGCGATCAAGGCACCGGCTTCAATTGTCGGCGTGGCTACAGCGTGCACCGCCGCATGACGGATCGCCACGTAACGGGCCAAGATCACACCAAAGAGTGGAACAAAGATCGAACTCAAAATCGTCAAGAACTGGGTTACCAGCTGACTGGTTGATTCAGATAGGGCTGACAAGATCAGAGCGAGAAGCAAGGCCAAGGCAGACAGTACAATGCCCCGTGTCTTGAGGCTGAAACCACCCAACAGACTTTCCGTGCTCACAGCACCGGAATGGAGATCGCCATAGCCGTTATCAAGCTCATCCAGTACGATCAACGTCAAAGCGATCAATCCACCTTGCGCCAATAAAAGGCCCGTGACTAAATCGTCTGAAGGCTGGTTGAATACGATCAGCGCACCCAGCGCATAGCACCAGATATTTGCGATAACATAGCCAATAAAGGTACTGTTAGTCGCCCCTTCCTTCGAGCGCCCGAAGCGGGAGTAATCGGCCACCAACGGAAGCCACGAAACGGGCATCGCGATTACGAGATCGACGCCACCCCAAAAGCCGGTATCCCCTGTACCCGTCTGACTCCAGAAAGCGCCCCAACCCTTGGCTGATGTCGCGGTAACGAAGACGTAAGACAGCCAAAGCAGCGAAGCGATAACAAGCGGCAAGCCGATGCGAGATAGAAAACGCCGAACGAGACTGGTCATCGAGCCGGTCATGAGCACCATCAGAATGCCGCCCCACACCAGCGTCAAACCAATGCTCATCATAGGCGTATCGATGCCGGTTGATTGCTTGATCACAGCAAGCGAACCATCGCGCATGATGATAATCTCAAATGCCGCCCAGCCGACGAGCTGCACGACATTGGCCAAGACCGGAATTTGCCCCAGTTCCGAGCCAAAGGCGGTAGTAATGATGCCGCCTGATGACAGGCCACTTTCCTGACCGAGGCGGGCGACGACCGCCAAAACACCCGACCCGATCACCGACCCTAGCAGAATAGCCCAGAACGCCTCTTGCGGGCTCAAGCCGGGGAGTAGCGAGGCACCCGCCTGCATCACCAAAAGGCCAACGCCTAAGCTGAACCAAAGGGCACTTTGATCCCGAAAGCCAAAAACCCGCTCGGAAGAGGGAATTGGGGTTTGTGAATTAGAAATTTGGACGTCTGCCATGTCGATCTCCATCAGATCAAATGACAGGAAAGCTTGAGCGGCGAAGCCGTCATACAACGGCATACCATCATTGCTTCCCTGCGCGAGGATTACCTCAGTCAGGTTCAAAGGGTGTTTCTCAGCCGCGCAGTCGCACAGCACCCCCAGCGGAAATTCGACCTCTATTCAGAATTCGTCGGTTTGGCAAGTCACGCCAAATGATAGGCAACAATTCCCGTCATCCGAGCTATTCTTTCAGCACTATCGTTTCAAACGTCGAGCTCTGCTACCATGGACGTCACCTGCGATTCACCGACATGCCAGCCGAGGGTTTGATGGCCAACCTGCTTTCTACGCCTGACGCCGAGCCGACCGACCCAAAGCGAGGATTGCTTCCACACGGAATGATTTTGCCGCTTGTAATTGCAAGCGCTCTGTTTCTTGAAAATATGGATTCGACGGTTCTTGCGACGTCGCTTCCTGCCATCGCCCTTGATTTGCATCAGGATCCGATCGTGCTCAAATTGGCCTTTACGTCCTATCTCTTAAGTCTCGCCGTTTTTATCCCGATTAGTGGCTGGATGGCGGATCGGTTTGGTGCACGTCAGGTATTTCGGCTTGCCATTGCCGTATTTACCTTGGCCTCGCTCAGCTGCGCCTTTACCAATACCCTTGAAGGATTCATTATCGCCCGCGCTGTTCAGGGGATGGGAGGGGCCATGATGGTGCCCGTGGGTCGTCTTGTTCTGGTGCGCGCGATCCCGAAAAATGAACTTGTGCAAGCGCTTTCCTACTTAACCCTTCCCGCCTTGATCGGTCCGGTTGTCGGCCCCTTGATCGGCGGCTTTCTCACCACCTATTTCCATTGGCGCTGGATCTTTTTTATAAACCTACCCATGGGGTTAATCGGCATCGTGTTGGCGACCATGTTTGTCCCAAACGTCAAAGCCGAGCATCGGTCCAAACTTGATCTTGCGGGATTTATTCTTTCAGGCCTTGGCCTTTCAAGCCTTGTTTTTGGCCTTACAGTGTTTGGCCGCGACATCTTGCCTGTGTTTGCGGCCCCTGCGCTGGTTGGCTTCGGCATCCTCATGCTTTTCTTTTATACGCAACACGCCAAGCGGATCCCGCATCCGATTTTAAAGCTCGCTTTGTTGAAACTACCCACATTTCGAACCAGCATGTTCGGTGGCTTTTTCTTTCGCGCTGTAATTGGTGCCAACCCGTTTTTATTGCCCTTGATGTTGCAAATCGGCTTTGGCCTCTCGGCGTTTCAATCCGGATCGCTGACCTTCGCGGCGTCAGCTGGTGCGTTTTTTATGAAATTCAGCGCGCCATCGATTTTGCGACGCTTTGGCTTTAGAGCCATTCTGGTCACCAATGGACTGATTTCGGCCGCGTTTTTTGGCATCATCGCCCTGTTTAGCCGTTCAACTCCGCATCTCGCTATTTTGGCCGTCTTGCTCGCCGGCGGCTTCTTTCGCTCGCTCCAGTTTACCTGCCTTAACGCCATTGCCTATGCCGAAGTCGAGCCTGCGGATTTAAGCCGCGCTTCCAGTTTCGCAAGCGTGGTCCAACAGGTGTCGGGTTCGGTAGGCGTCGCCTTTTCGGCGATCATATTGGAAACTCTGCAATGGATTCGCGGCGACGGGCACTTGGCCGTCGTCGATTTTCAAATCGCTTTCGGGCTCGTGGCCCTTGTGATAGCGGGCTCTACCCTGCTGCATCGGCAGCTTGATCCTGCGGCAGGGTCGGATGTATCGGGTCACACGCCTTCAGGCTCGTCCGGCTCTTTGACCGGCGGCTTTTGAACCACGATCGAGTGGCTCGGCAGACTGATCGCCAAGCGTGCCAACAAGATTGATTTATGATGAAGGGTCAACGGTTCAATCATGTTAAAAATAGCGTCGACCCGATCATCCGGCGCAAAGGTAACCGCAAGCCCCGGCGTCATAGCAGCCGCACGAACATGGCCCTTGGTAACCTCTTCCTCGAATTGACGTTCACGAGCACGGCTCAAGCCCATTTGATGAGCGGCCTTGTCGAGCTCCTTTTGTTCATCTTCCGAGATCACACCGCCAACGGACTTGGCCTCGACCAATTCCTTAAAGGCTTCCGCGCGCTTGCGTAACTTTTCATTAAAGCCTGTTGCCAAGATGCCGGTCGGCAAAGCGATCATGCCTAAGCCAACACAGGCCATGATCATCGTTAAAAACTGGCCAAGGGGTGTAACCGGATACAAGTCACCATAGCCGATCGATGTCAGCGTAATGATCGCCCAATACATCGCCATCGGAATGCTGGTGAACTTATCGGGCTGAGCCTCATGCTCGACAAGATACATCACGCTGGCCGAAAAGATCGTGATCAGCATCAAGACAAAAAGAGCAGCACCGAGCGAAGGAAGTTCTTCCGTGATAACTTCGATCACCGTCGTCATCGCGGTCGAATATCGCGTCAGCTTCAAAATGCGCAGCAGCCGCATGACCCGCAAAAAGCGCAAATCGATCTGTATGAACAATGTCAAATAGAACGGCAGCACGGACAGCAAATCGATGATCTGCGTTGGCCCTACCATGTAGCGCAATCGGCCCATGACGGGGCGCGGTGTATTGGGATTTTCAACCGCCGTGAAAACACGCAAAACATATTCGAGCGAAAAGACAAAGACCGAGAAGCGATCGAAATAATGGAACTCAAATTCCATCACGCTGTGGATTTCTTCGACACTTTCGAGCACCACGGCGACGACACTGAAAAAGATCAGGCCAACGAGCGCGACGTCGATAATGTGTTGAATTTCGCCCGAATGCTCGTCCTCATTGAGCATGCTGTAAATCTGTTGGCGGAAGCTACGATGGGCGTTGAGTTCTTTAAACTCCTGCCATTTTGGAATGAGAAACCGCGCCAGCTTGAAGATACGGAGCAGGCGCAAAATGCGCAGAAAGCGCAGATCGAGTTCGAAGATAAAGGTTAGATAGAACGGCACGACCACAAAAAAATCGAGCAACGCCATAGGCGTCAGCATATAACGCAGAAGTTTCCACTTCATGCCTTTATAGATCGGGTTCAAATCGGCGCAGAATAATCGAAGGGCGTATTCTGCCGTAAAGATGACGACAGAAATCTGATCGAACATCGCGAACTGGTCATGGTAGACCTCATGCAAGGCCTCGACATGCTCCAGCATGATCGCGATGACACTGGCGACAATGAGACCGATGATAAATTGATCGACAATGTGATGGATCTTCGGGGCGTTCGGCGTTTCGAACATGATCCGGTAGACAAAATTCCGAACTTTGCCGAACCAGTTCTTAGCGGGTGCCAAATCTTCGAGATGGCGGTCGATATGTTCAGGGCCCATAACGCAGAATTCCTGCCAGGCCGGCAGGATAAACCGCATCAGTTTCAAAATTCGAAGAAGCCGCAATATCCGCAGAAAGCGCAGATCGAGTTCAATAATGAAGGTAAGATAGAACGGAACGACCACCAGGAAATCAAGAATGGCCATCGGTGTCAGCGCATAGCTCAAGGTGCCGAAACGCTTTTCCTTGAATTTGGGCGCAAGTCCGCCACACAACAAGCGGCCGACATATTCGAACGTAAAAATAATTACGGAAATGCGATCAAAGAGCGCAAATTCCCAATGGAACATCTCATGGATCGCGTCATCATGTTCAAGCAAAATAGCTAAAACGCTCAACACAATGAGCGACATGATGAATTGGTCAAAATAATGGTGGATTTTCGGCGCATTAGGCGTCTCGAACATCACCCGGTACAATTCGTACCGCGCCCGTCCAATTAGGCCTTTTGGCTTTTCAATCTCTTGAATTTCCACACATTCTCTCCCGGATCACGAACGAACCAACGAGAGATATCGCGGGTCCGCCCGCGTTATCGTTCCAATCGCAAGCCTCAAGAGTAACGGCTTTCGACAGAAATTCTTTAATCACTTCCGGACGATAGGCTCACGTTCAGGGCCGTGGCACGGGTCGGGTGGGAAAGGAAAGAATGATACAAGGCTGCTTCGCGGGTCGCCGAGGCTCACGCACGGTGTCATCATCTTGGGCAACATCAATCAAGGCATGTAAATCAAGCGGGCTCCAATACGCCAGCGCCGCACAAGCCGCATGGGCCGCAAGTTCGATGGTAATGTCCTCGAGCCTTAAGCCGGTGCGGCGCGCATCTCCGACGAGGGAAACGAGATGTTGCGACACCAGTTCTGCTGCATCCGCCATATCGCGCTCCCCCCTCTATACAAGACCGGCCAAACCCACCGGTTTCGCCCGTGCCCCTTAGGGGGCCTGTAATGCATCAACGCGGCGGCAGAGGTTGAGGTTCCGTGTGAGGGGGCAACAATAAGAAATGTTTCATCCCTCAGCCTTCCGCCAACCTAGCCTGTTCCATGCTCATAACACGCTCAAGGCTATCCAAGTCATACTGCGCCGCATCCCAAATTATTTTGGGCGCAATCCGGCGGTATTCATCGCGGAGTACATTTCCGATTGCTTTAATTTTTGCTCGAGCGATATCGGGATGGCGTTCGCACACCTCGTCGGGCAAATAGCGGACCGCTTACAGAATAATCTCCATGGCGCGTTCTGTCGCTAATCGGGCAAGTCGGTTATTGGAAAAAGCCTGAAATGAACCTTTTTCCCTAGCTTCGCGCACGGCCTAATTAGCATCGAAAATGTCGAGGATGACGACGCCACTATCCCGCATCAAAAAATCCTGATGGCCTGTTGTTCAATTTGGGTCTTGAGCGATGGATAGAGCGCATCACGCGTGGTTACATGGGTTTCAAGACCCAACTCACCCTCAATGACGAGTTTAACGCCCGCCAGATCAAACAGGCTAAACTTTTTTGCGGCATCATAATCGACGAGAATATCGATATCGCTATCGGCCCGATGATCCCCTCGTGCCCGCGAACCATAAAGGAATAAAGACGTGGCGCCCTCTGCTTCAAGAGCAGAGCGGCACCCTTTTAACGCCGCAATCAGCGCTTCTTGCGTCATTATTCCCTCTTATCAATTATCCAAGAAGCTCCTCAGCTTCCGGCTTCTGCTCGGATGCTTCAGCTTGCGCAAGGCCTTTGCCTCAATCTGACGAATACGCTCACGCGTCACGCTGAACTGCTGGCCAACTTCTTCCAGCGTGTGGTCGGTATTCATACCGATACCGAAGCGCATGCGCAGCACGCGTTCTTCGCGCGGCGTCAGCGAGGCCAGCACGCGGGTGGTGGTTTCGCGCAGGTTCGATTGAATCGCGGCATCGATCGGCAGGATCGCGTTTTTATCTTCGATGAAATCGCCGAGATGCGAATCCTCTTCATCACCAATTGGCGTCTCAAGCGAGATCGGCTCTTTGGCGATTTTCAAAACCTTGCGCACTTTTTCCAAAGGCATCGCAAGCTTCTCAGCAAGTTCCTCCGGCGTCGGCTCGCGGCCGATCTCGTGCAGCATCTGGCGCGAGGTGCGCACGATCTTGTTGATCGTCTCGATCATATGCACCGGAATACGGATGGTGCGCGCCTGATCGGCAATCGAGCGCGTAATCGCCTGTCTGATCC
>CAIUPE010000054.1 GCA_903900975.1 uncultured Hyphomicrobiales bacterium
CGGGCGTCAGACCCTTCCTACCATTCAAGCGGTCGGGAAGCCGGGTGGGGAACCGAGATGACGACGGTCGTACGAGACCTCATTGCGAACGGTCCCCACCCACCTCCAAATTAACACACTTCAAACACACAATTGCGAGCGGTGAGCGAAGCAAACCAGCTGATGGTGAAGCGTAAAACTCAATCACGTCGTTCGGCTATGAAATGCAATTTTATCCTGAAATATCAGCTAGGTTGCTTCGCGTTCGCTCGCAATGACGATTGTGGGTGCGTAAGCGCCCTTGCCAACGTGTCAGAGCAATAAAAAAGGCGGCCCAAAGGCCGCCTTTTCAATTCTTGCGATAAAACCTCAGCGATTACTCGCCAGCGTCTTCTGCTACGCCCTTGGCTTCCAGATCTTCTCCGGTGGTCTGGTCGACGGCCTTCATCGACAGGCGAACCTTGCCGCGATCATCGAAGCCCAACAGCTTGACCTTTACCTTGTCGCCTTCTTTGACCACATCGGTGACCTTGTTCACGCGCGCGGCTGCAAGCTGCGAGATGTGAACGAGGCCGTCTTTTGCGCCGAAGAAGTTGACGAAAGCGCCGAATTCGGCGGTTTTCACCACGGTGCCGTCATAGATCATGCCGAGTTCCGGATCAGAAGCGATCGACTTGATCCAGTTGATGGCTGCCGTAATCGAAGCGCCATCGGACGAGGCGATCTTCACGGTGCCGTCGTCTTCAATGTTGATCTTCGCGCCGGTCTTTTCCACGATTTCGCGGATAACCTTGCCGCCGGTGCCGATTACTTCACGGATCTTGTCGGTCGGGATCTTCATCGTCTCAATGCGAGGGGCGTACTGACCCAGCTCAGCGCGTGCGCCGGCAAGGCCCTTGGCCATTTCGCCCAAGATGTGCAAACGGCCGTCTTTAGCCTGATGCAGCGCGACCTTCATGATCTCCTCAGTAATACCGGCGATCTTGATGTCCATCTGCAGCGAGGTGACGCCATTCTCGGTTCCGGCCACCTTGAAATCCATATCGCCGAGGTGATCCTCGTCGCCAAGAATATCGGAGAGAACCGCATAGCGCTTGTCTTCGAGGATCAGACCCATTGCAATACCGGCAACAGGGCTCTTCAACGGCACGCCGGCATCCATAAGCGCGAGCGAGGAACCGCAAACGGTTGCCATGGAGGACGAACCATTCGACTCGGTGATCTCCGAGACCAGACGGATCGTGTAGGGAAACTCGTGATGGGCTGGAAGCATTGGGCGAATAGCGCGCCAAGCGAGCTTGCCATGGCCGATTTCGCGGCGACCTGGGGAACCCATGCGACCTGTCTCGCCCACCGAGTAAGGAGGGAAGTTGTAATGAAGCAGGAAGGTTTCCTTATACGTCCCTTCGAGCGAATCGATGAATTGCTCGTCATCAGCCGTGCCGAGCGTTGCAACGACCATGGCCTGCGTTTCACCACGGGTAAACAAAGCCGAACCATGGGCGCGGGGCAGAATACTGGCTTCGGCAATGATCGGACGAACAGTGACCAGATCGCGGCCATCAATGCGCTTTTTGGTGTCCAGAATGTTCCAGCGAACGATTTTCGCTTCGACTTCTTTGAACACACCGCCAACCAGCGTTGGAGCCAATGGCTCGGCAACGCCTTCGCCACAGAACTCGGCCATAACTTTGGCTTTTGCCGCAGCAACCTTGTTCTGACGGTCCTGCTTGGCAGGCGTCGTGAACGCGTCACGGAGTTCAGCTTCGACCAGCTTCAAGATCTTGGCTTCAAGCTCGGAGTGATCCGGCGTCGTGAAATCGCGTGGTTCCTTGGCTGCCACTTCGGCGAGCTTGATGATCGCATCGATCACTGGCTGGAAGCCCGAGTGGCCATGCATGACAGCGCCGAGCATGATGTCTTCGGAAAGCTCTTTGGCTTCCGATTCAACCATGAGAACCGCATCATTGGTGCCTGCAACAACCAGATCAAGAACCGAATCGGCCATTTCAGCCAATGTTGGGTTCAATCGGAACTGACCATTGATATAGCCAACGCGTGCCGCACCAACCGGACCCATGAAAGGAACACCGGAAAGGGTGAGTGCTGCGGAAGCTGCAACCATCGCCACAACATCCGGATCATTTTCAAGATCGTGGGCCAAAACGGTGACAACCACCTGCGTCTCGTTGCGATAGCCTTCAACGAAGAGCGGGCGGATTGGACGGTCGATCAGGCGGGAAACCAGCGTTTCCTTTTCCGATGGGCGACCTTCGCGCTTGAAATAACCACCGGGAATACGGCCGGCGGCGAACGCCTTTTCCTGATAATTCACGGTGAGAGGGAAGAAATCGATGCCGGGCTTGGCATCTTTCGCCGAAACAACGGTGGCGAGAACGGTGGTTTCGCCATAAGTGGCGAGAACGGCAGCATCAGCCTGGCGCGCAATGCGACCAGTTTCCAGGGTCAGCTTGCGGCCAGCCCAGGTAAGTTCCACTTTCTGGATATCGAACATGTGTGTCTTGTCACTTCTCAAAAAAGCCTCTTAGGAGACCACGAGCAAGACGACAAGAGGCTGGCGGAGCGGGTTGGATCCAGCATCTGGCAATCCTGCCATGATCCTCGAAAGGAAGCAGGGTTTAGAATGAGAGGCGCCTCGCCCCCCATCCGGATATCGGAAGCATCACACTTCCGGTAGAAAACGACCCCTCGGTGAGGAGGGGCCGTAAAGCTTGAACGCTGCCTTAGCGGCGGATGCCCAAACGCTCGATGATCGAACGATAACGGGCTTCGTCCTTGCTCTTGACGTAGTCGAGCAGCGAACGACGCTGCGAAACCATCTTCAAAAGGCCGCGACGGGAATGGTTATCCTTCGCATGCGTTCTAAAATGGCCGGTCAAATTGGTGATGCGCTCGGTGAGAATAGCCACCTGCACTTCTGGCGAACCGGTATCACCCGGCGTGGTAGCAAATTGCGCAACGAGCTCGTTCTTGCGTTCTGGCGTAATCGACATCGGATGAGTTCCTTATGGGTAAAATATTAACGGCGATGAGGCCGCCTCACTCCGCCTGCGGGCCGGGCCGGGATGTCGTCCAGCACGGTCCAAACAAACGGAAACGGCCGGGCGAAACCCCGGCGCGATGCGCGGATGTATACATGATTTTGGGCGGAATGCGAGCGGAAAAGAGGAGGGCGAAGCGACTAAAGCCAATCCTCGATCTTAAGTCCCGGCACACGCGAAAATTCACGCGTGTTATTTGTCACAAGCGTCAGATCACGTTCTAACGCTTGTGCCGCTATTAATACGTCGAATGGGCCGATGGTTAGGCCACGCCGTGCAAGATCGGCCCGAATAATGCCCGTTCGCTCCGCATCATCCTCCGTGAAAGGCAAAATCTCGAAGGGTGCTATTAGAAAATTCTCAAGTGTCGCTCTTGCGCGGATCGGATTTCGCGCCCGCGCAACCCCATATTGCAATTCCATCACAACGATCACAGGAATTGCAATCGTCTTATATTGCTCAAATGCACGGAAAAGTCGTTCACTGAGTTCAGGTCGATGGCCGCGCATGGATGCGATGATGATGTTTGAATCGAGGCAAAGCATCAATCGAACGGGCTCGGCTCGTCGGCAGGCAGCGGCGGCTGATCACGCCCCTCGATCATAAAGTCGGGATCAGCAAGCGCATCCAAACGCTTGAACCAAGCCTCGAAATCGAACTCTTCCGGCTCAATTAAAACGCCTCGGCCAACCTTCGTCAGCTTGACCCGATCGCCTTCGAATCGGAATGCTTTCGGTAACCGCACAGCCTGACTGCCGCCGTGTTTGAACAATTTCGCCAATGCCTGATCGGTCATGGGGACCTCCTGTAGATATGTAGCATATATACAGAATTAGCACCGGCCATTCAAGGCTTCCACGGACATGGAATTGCCCGCGTTTACAAATTAAACACCCGGTTCGGCACCAGCGAGCCGTGCTCGATCATGCCGATGGCGACCACTACGCCATTAAGCGTCGCATAGGCGACCTCGCCCTCTTCGGGTGCATCTGCGCCGCGCACGATCACCGATTGGCCACGATGCAGGCGAAGCGCACCGTCTGATGTTACCCTCACGCAGGGCAGTTCCAAAAGGCCGGTATCGACACTGCGCAAGGCTTGGAAGACGGCTTGCGGATCGGCATCCAGCGTTACCATGGTAACAGAATCGGCCTCGCTAAAGGGGCCAACGCGGGTGCGGCGGAGGGCCGAGACATAGCCGTAGCAGCCGAGCAACCGGCCCAGATCGCGCGCAATTGCGCGTACATAGGTGCCTTTGCCGCATTCGGCCTCTAACACTGCGGCTTGCCCGTCATAGGAAACGAGCCGAAGTGCGTGGATCTCGACCGTACGAGGCTGCAATTCAACCGTCTCGCCGCCGCGCGCCAGATCATAAGCGCGCTCGCCATCGACCTTGATCGCGGAATATTGCGGCGGCACTTGCGTGACGGCGCCGATAAAATTCGGCAGCGCATTGAGAATATCAGCTTCCGTCGGGCGCTGATCGCTGGTTGAAACCACGCGGCCCTCGGCGTCATCCGTATCGGTCTCGATGCCGAAGGTGACGGTGAAGGCATAGGCTTTTTCGCCATCTACGACATAAGGCACCGTTTTGGTGGCCTCGCCAAAAGCCAAGGGCAACAGCCCTGTTGCCAAAGGATCGAGCGTTCCGGCGTGGCCTGTCTTTTTGGCGTTGAGCATCCGGCGGACAATGGCGACGGCTTGCGTCGACGTCATGCCCAATGGCTTGTCGAGCACGATCCAGCCATGCACGTCATTGCGGTGTTTCTTCGGAGCATTCACGGGATTAGTCCTCGTCGGCCTCGTCGAGCCCACCCAAATCGCGCTGCACTTCGGGGCGGCGCAGCAAGGCGTCGATCTTGGCGGCGACTTCGAGCGTTTCATCGGGCCGGAAACGCACTTGCGGGGCGGATTTCAAATTCACCTTGCGCGCAATATCCATGCGAAACAGGCCGCTGAATTTATCTAAAGCCTTCAGCACGGCCTTTTCCTGGCTCTCATCATGCAACGACACGTAAGCCGTTGCGAGCTTCAGATCGGGCGACATGCGCACTTCGGGAATGGTGATAATCGCCGCCTCGATCACGGGATCAATGATTTCGCCGCGGCGCAAAAGATCAGCAATTGCGTGGCGCACGAGTTCGCCAACGCGCAATTGGCGTTGGGAGGGGCCGGAACGGTTTTCTTGCTTATGTTTCATCACGCACCGCCATTCCGGGCTGGGACCGGACAAAGGGGTTGAAAGGGAAGAGAGGTAGGCCCGAACACTGCCGGGCCCGCCAAATACTTAGAGCGCAAATTTTTACAGCGAACGACGGATCTCTTCGACGCGGTAGCACTCGATGATGTCGCCTTCGCGCATATCCTGATAGCTCTCGAACGCCATACCGCATTCCTGACCCGAGCCAACATCCTTGACCTCGTCCTTGAAGCGCTTGAGCGTCGACAGCTTGCCTTCGTGGATAACCACGTTGTCGCGGATAAGGCGAACATTGGCACCACGCTCGACGCGGCCATCCTGCACCAAGCAACCCGCGACCTTGCCGACCTTCGATACCGCGAAGACCTGAAGGATGCGCGCCTCGCCAAGCCGTTCCTCGCGGAGCGTCGGGGCAAGCAGGCCAGACATGGCCTGTTTGATGTCGTCTACGAGATCATAGATGATGTTGTAATAGCGGATTTCAGTGCCGGAACGCTCGGCCGCATCGCGCGCTTCTTTATTCGCACGCACGTTGAAGCCGATGATCGCTGCGCCCGAGGCTTCTGCCAAAGTGACGTCGCTCTCATTGATGCCGCCAACACCCGAATGGATGATACGCGCGCCCACTTCGTCCGTGCCGAGTTTTTCAAGCGAATTGATAATCGCTTCGACCGAGCCCTGCACGTCGCCCTTGATGAGCAGCACGAATTCCTTGCGGCCCGAGCTTTTCAGCTGGCTCATCATATCGGTGAGCGAGCCACGCGCTGCACCTGCACGCACCGCCGTGCGCTCGCGCTTCTGGCGCTGACGGTATTCGGTGATTTCACGGGCACGCGCTTCCGATTCAACAACCGCCAAACGGTCACCCGCCTCCGGCGCGCCGTTGAACCCGAGCACTTCGACGGGAACCGATGGACCGGCTTCCTTCACTGGAGCGCCGAGATCGGAGAGCAATGCACGGACGCGGCCATATTCGGAACCGGCAACCACAATGTCGCCCGCATGCAAGGTGCCGCGCTGAACCAGCACGGTTGCCACAGGGCCACGGCCACGATCAAGCTTGGCCTCGATGACAGTGCCTTCGGCTTCCCGCTCAGGATTGGCCTTAAGATCAAGCACTTCGGACTGCAGCGCAATCGCTTCAAGCAATTTATCGAGATTAATCTGCTTGGTAGCCGAAACTTCGACTTCCAGGGTCTCGCCGCCCATCGATTCAACCTGAACCGAATATTGAAGCAATTCGGTACGCACGCGGTCTGGCTTAGAGTCAGGCTTGTCGATCTTGTTGATCGCAACAATCATCGGCACCTTGGCGGCCTTGGCGTGATTGATCGCTTCAATCGTCTGCGGCATCACGCCGTCATCGGCTGCAACCACCAACACGACGATATCAGTAACCTTCGCACCACGGGCACGCATCTGCGTAAAGGCGGCGTGGCCCGGGGTATCGATGAAGGTGATCTTCGCGCCATTTGGAGCAACCACCTGATAGGCGCCGATATGCTGGGTAATGCCGCCGGCTTCGCCGCCTGCAACATTGGCCTTGCGGATCGCGTCGAGCAATGAGGTTTTGCCGTGATCGACATGGCCCATAATGGTAACGACCGGTGGACGCGAAACGAGATGCTCGCCCGTGTCCGGTGTATCGAACAGACCTTCTTCAACATCAGACTCAGCGACGCGCTTGACGGTATGGCCGAATTCTTCAGCGACGAGCTGGGCGGTGTCGGCGTCGATCACATCGGTGATCTTGACCATTTGGCCCTGCTTCATCAAGAAGCGGATAACGTCAACGGCACGCTCGGCCATACGGTTGGCGAGTTCTTGAATGGCAATTGCTTCAGGAACAACGACTTCGCGTGAAATCTTTTCCTTGGCTTCGACCTGCTGATGGCCTTTGAGCCGCTGCACGCGGCGTTTGAAGGCTGCGAGCGAGCGGACGCGCTCTTCGTCCTCACCCGTTGCACTCGTTACCGTCAGACGGCCACGGCGCTTGTCATCAACCCGGGGTGCTGGCTTGGCTGGAACCGGCACGCGAACCGGCGTACCACCACCTGTGCGACGGATCGTCGTCTTGCGCTCTTCTTCGTCGGCTTCGAGCATTGCAGCGCCCGTACGGCGCGGCGGAATTACAACGCGGTCTTGCGATGGTGGCGGCAATTTCTCGCCTTCACCATCTCCGGAGCGGCGGCGCGCTTCGCTTTCGGATTTCTTTTTGACTTCATCGTCGAACCGACGACGATCATCTTCTTCGGCCTTACGGGCTGCTGCCGCTTCGCGCTCGATCTTTTCGGCGGCTTCACGCTCGCTGCGTGCCTTTGCCTCAACTTCAGCCTGCTGGCGCTCGATTTCTTCACGCTTGCGTGCTTCAACAAGCGCCATCGAACGGGCATCACGCTCGTCTTCGGTGAGGGTCCGCAACACAACACCCGACGGGCGGGTGGATTGTGACGGTGCACTCGGACGTGGCGGAGGCGGCGGAGCGGCAACCGGTGCCACTACAGGCACAGCGGGTTGCACAACTGGCTTGGCGACAACCGGCGTAGCCTCGCTCACCGAAGGCGTTTCGCCCGGGCCAACCAGACGACGCTTTACCTTCTCAACAACGACTGCCTTCGTGCGGCCGTGCGAAAAACTTTGACGCACCACGCCCTGCTCGACCGGACGCTTAAGGCTAAGCGTCTTGGTTTGAGACATATGCAACGTCTTGTCGCCCGATGAGTTTTTGTCGTTCATTCAGTCCATATCCTGCGGCTAAGCCGCTTCAAGCCGGTTGATTAACCTGTGTATCGAAGCCTTGAACGACGTCATCCGCCGCCCGGTAGACCCCGAGAAATTCCATTCGAGCAAGACACGCCAGCGCAGCGGATCCACTCAGAAGCGCTGCATGTATCACATGTGACCGCCCTAATGCCAAACCCAAATCATCGGAAGGCAAAGAAGTGATGATTTTTATTTGACCCGCACCCGCCTCGACCGCACGGCGGACGAGTTGGCCGACCTTTCTTACGCCGTCATCGGCGGCATCAGACGCATGAAGCACAGCCAATACCTGGCCGCGACCCAATGCTTCTTCAACCTTACCAAAGCCCGCGACCACCTGCCCCGCTTTATTAGCGAGACTGAAGGATTCGCGCGCTGAGCGCTCCAAAAGCCGATCGACATCCTCGGCAAGCGTCGGCGGAGTTTTAGTTTCCGCCTTAAATGCCCTTGCAAAGGCCTTTTTCTTAACTGCCGTTTCCAGTACCACTCGGCTTGGCGTGAGCCAAACCCCCCGGCCGGGCAGCTTCCGCTTTAGGTCCGGCACAACCAAACCGTCCGGCGACCGCACAAAGCGCAGCATGGTATCCGGCGATGCCCGGTTGCGCGTGACAATACAGGTTCGCTCGGAACCCGTATCCTCGTCATCGCTCGCGGTGGGCATCGCTTCAATCACGTCGATAGCCTTAGGCCTCCGCCGTCTCTTCGGCAGCAACAGGCGCCTCGATCCAACCCGCTTTCACGCGTGCATCCATAATCATGGCTCCGGCGTCATCGCGCGTCAGTTCAAAACCATCAAGATAACCCGCATTGCGGATGGTCTCGGTGCCTTTGCGCTCGGTCCAGCCCAGTAAATCATCGGTGGCGCAACCGGCGAGATCCTCAACCGTCTTAACGTCGTTTTCGCCAAGCTTGACCAACATAGCGAGCGTGACGCCGGCGACCGTCTTCAATTCATCCGATACGCCAAGCGCCAAGCGGGCATTATCGAGTTCGGTTTCTTTGGCGGCCAGGAAATTGGCTGCACGGCTCTGAATTTCAGCCGCCGTCTCGTCATCGAAGCCCTCAATTGACGCCAATTCGGACACATCCACATAAGTCAGCTCTTCCACGGAGCGGAAGCCTTCGGAGGCGAGCAACTGGCCAACCACCTCGTCGACATCCAACGCTTCCATGAAGATGGCGGTGCGCTCGACAAATTCCTTCTGGCGACGCTCAGATTCTTCGGCTTCCGTCAGAATATCAATATCCCAACCGGTGAGCTGCGACGCCAAACGCACGTTCTGGCCGCGACGGCCAATGGCGAGCGAGAGCTGATCATCCGGAACCACCACTTCGATGCGCTCAGATTCTTCATCCAGAACGACCTTGGCTACTTCGGCAGGCTGAAGGGCGTTGACGATGAAGGTAGCCACATCGGGCGACCACGGAATGATATCGATCTTTTCGCCCTGCAATTCGCCGACAACGGCCTGAACGCGCGAACCGCGCATACCGACGCAGGCGCCGACCGGATCAATCGAACTATCGCGCGAAATAACCGCGATTTTGGCGCGTGAACCCGGATCGCGGGCAACGGCCTTCACCGTGATGATGCCATCGTAAATTTCCGGCACTTCTTGCGCAAACAGCTTGGCCATAAATTGCGGATGGGTACGCGACAAGAAAATCTGCGGACCGCGTGGCTCGCGGCGAACGTCGAATACGTAGGCGCGGACGCGATCGCCGGGGCGGAAGGTTTCGCGCGGAATCAACTCGTCGCGGCGGATAATGCCTTCGCTGCGACCCAGATCGACGATCACATTGCCATATTCGGCGCGCTTGACGAGGCCGTTAATAATCTCGCCAATGCGGTCTTTATATTCATCGAACTGACGATCCCGCTCGGCATCGCGCACTTTTTGCACGATGACCTGCTTGGCCGACTGGGCCGCAATGCGACCAAGATCGAAAGGGGGCAGCTTATCAGCGATCACGTCGCCGATTTGAGCGGCTGGATTGGAGCGCTTGGCGTCTTCCAATGAAATCTCGGTGGCCGAATTGTCAACAAGTTCGACAACTTGCAAATGCCGCCAAAGGCGCAATTCGCCGGTCTTCGGATCAATCTCGGCTTTAACATTGGTTTCAATGCCGTAGCGCGAGCGGGCCGCTTTCGCATAAGCTTCTTCCATCGAGGCCAGAACAATCTGGCGGTCGATCAGCTTTTCGCGGGCGACGGCATCGGCAATCTGAAGCAGCTCTAAACGGTTTGCGCTGATGGCCATAACGGATGACTCCTTCGATTAAAATTCAAGACACGACACGCTCAAGGCTTTGCCTTGCGGTTCTTGCCGGGTGGTTTGGGGTTTTCAACCTCGGCCGTAGTGGCCTCAGCTTCTTCATTCTCTGTGGCTTCTTCGGTATCCTGCTTCAGCAATGCCTTGCCGCGCCGAAGTGATTCGCGGATCAAATCGTCGGTGAGAACCAGCCTTGCATCGCTCACATCAACCAGCGGCAACAACACCTGCGCCTCTTCATCAGGACGCGCATCCAGCCGCTCAATCACTGCCGCATTGCCTTCGACACCACGAAGCATGCCGCGAAAGCGCTTGCGGCCTTCGGTGACAATTTTCATGTCAACTTTGGCCTCATAGCCCGCCCAACGCTCGAAATCGCCTCTACGAACCAAAGGGCGGTCGATGCCAGGCGAGGAAATTTCAAGATAATAAGCCTTGCCGACCGGATCATCGAGATCGAGCGCGGGCGAAATGCCTCGGCTCACAACTTCACAATCATCAACGCTCATGGAGCCATCTGGCTTTTCAGCCATGATCTGAACGGTGCATCCGTTTACGGCAGAGACCTTCACCCGAACAAGCCTATAACCAAGATCGACCAGCACGGGCTCGACAATGCGCGCCACGCCAGCGGCGATGCCGTGTTCTTCGATCAGTCTGGGCTCTTCTGCCATCACGTTGCAAAAATTCCATTAGGCAATAAAAAAGAGCGGGTCCGGACGGGCCCACTCTCAAACTATCGGTTCAACCAAACCGCTATGAGATGTCTTAACGACGCCTCATCTATACAGGACCGGAGAAAATTTTCAAGTCGAAAACAATTGGATCGGTTTTTATACGATTTAGTCATTCCTCGCGGCGTATGAACGCTCCGCTGCGGAGTATGTGAATGAATTCTATCTCGTCCCTTGTTGCCGATATCGAGAACGCCCTAGGCGACGCCTCAGGTGAGCGGCGGCATGTTTTGCTTCATCGGGTAACAGGGCTGTTTATCGATCAGGCGCCTGATCTCAACGATGATCACATTTCCGTCTTCGACGAAGTCATCTTGTGTTTAGCGCTTGAAATTGAATTTGCAGCGCGGATCGAATTATCCGAACGGCTTGCTGCGTTAACGCGCGGGCCACGTAAGACCATCCAAAATCTGGCCTATGATCCCGAGATTGCCGTTGCGCGTCCCGTCCTTGAACGCAGCCCCTGCCTTGATGAAGCAGATTTGGCGCAGATTGCTCAAAAACGGCCCCATGAATTTCTCGAAGCCCTCTCCAAACGGAAAAACCTGACCTCGACCGTCACGGATATTCTGCTGGAACGAGGGGATAGCGAAATCGTTCAGCGGATTGCCGAAAATAATCGGCAGGCATTATCCGATTTCGGACTGCGGCTTTTGGCCGAACGGGCCACAGGCGATACGCGCTTATATCGAATTTTACGGGGCAGACCGGATCTTGCCTTACGCCATATCGGCGCAATTTTAGAAGCGGCTAAGCAAAGGGCCCGCACCGAAATGCGGGACTTGACCGACGAACCGGCTATTCTCGAACATGCGCTGGATGTTGGCGCTGCAGCTGTTTTCTTTAATTCCGGCGTTTTTGAGCTTGGTGAGCTATCCCAACGGAGCGCTGGTTCAACGGTTCTTTGGCCTGCTTGGCCAACCGATCAAAAGCGGATTGCCGGACAAATCGAACGCGGCGAAATCATGGAAGCTCTGGCAGGCATCGCGTATCTCGCAGAAGTCCCCCGGGAAACGATCGAGCAAGCCTTTGCCTCGCCCCACTCCGATTCCCTTTTGTTCATCGCGCGCGCAGCGTCCCTCGAATGGAGTGTTTTTTTAGCCCTGTTAACAGCCAAAGAGGGCGGACCTCTAACGCGCAGCCAGCATGACCAAAACCTGACGAGCTTTCATGCTTTGTCAAAAGCGACCGCGAAGAAAGTCATGCACTTCGTGACCAGCCGCGCAAATGCCCTCGCCGCCTCAGGCGCTTCTCAAAGCCGTTCAAAGGTTAGATAGGCTGACTTGCGGCCTTCGCGTTGCGCTTTAAGTTCATACCGCGTCGATTGCCAGCCAACCCACGGCAGACGCCAGTCGTCCGGTCGCTCGGCTATCCACCGGAAGTTCGGCGAGCGGGTCGCCCGCTCCAGTGTCCAGCCTACATAATGATCAATGTCGCTAGCAAAGCGGAACTCGCCGCCGGGCTTCAAAACACGCGCAATTAAGGCCAGAGTTTTATTGGAAACAAACCGCCGCTTGTTTTGTCGACGTTTAGGCCAAGGGTCAGGATACAGCAAATAAACCCGACCAAGCGAAGCGTCTGGCAAGGAGCGAAGCATGTCCAACGCATCCGAATCATACAGCCGAATATTGTCGAAGCTCTCCCGATCAATGGCAGCCAACATTTTAGCCATGCCATTGACGAAAGGCTCGCACCCGATAAAGCCGACAGAAGGATTTTCTGCGGCTCGTTGCAACAGATGTTCTCCACCGCCAAACCCGATTTCGAGCCAAAGCTCCTCAACCGGCTTCTTGAACAGCGTGGACGGGGAAAGATCACCGGCCAGATCAATTCTCAACTGCGGCAATAGGGTTTCAAACAGATAGGCCTGTCCAAGACGCAACTTCTTACCCTTGCGGCGGCCAAAAAAGGCTCCACCGCGCTCGTCAATCTCATCCATTGGCGCGGAGGCGATCAAAGGCCGGCTTTAATCTTGTCGGCCAGATCCGTCTTTTCCCAGGAAAAGCCACCATCCGAATCGGGCGACCGGCCAAAATGACCATAGGCCGAGGTACGGGCATAAATCGGCTTATTCAGATCAAGATGGCGACGAATGCCGCGCGGCGTCAAATCCATCAGGTTGCCCTGTGCCAGCAATCGCTCGACAGCAGCTTCATCCACCTGACCGGTACCATGGAAATCGGCATAAATGGACAGCGGCCGGGCGACGCCGATGGCGTAAGACAGCTGGATCGTGCAACGGTCAGCAACGCCCGAAGCCACCACATTCTTGGCCAGATAGCGCGCTGCATAGGCTGCCGAACGGTCAACCTTGGTCGGATCTTTACCCGAGAAGGCGCCGCCGCCATGGGGTGCTGCTCCACCATAGGTATCAACAATGATTTTACGACCCGTCAAACCTGAATCCCCGTCGGGGCCGCCAATATAAAACTTACCCGTCGGATTAATGTGCCAGACCGTATCTTTCGAAATCCAGCCATCGGGCAACGCACGCCGAACATAGGGCTCTACCAATTCGCGCACTTGATGCGACGTCATGTCCTCGATCAAATGCTGATGCGAGACAACAATTTGCGTCACGCCGACGGGCTTGCCATTGGCGTAGCGGACCGTAACCTGGCTCTTCGAATCGGGACCAAGAATTTTTTCGGCATCCGAATGGCGCGCTTCAGAAATCAGCCGAAGAATCTTATGGGCATAGTAAATCGGCGCGGGCATCAATTCATCGGTTTCGCGGCATGCGTAGCCGAACATGATGCCCTGATCGCCAGCGCCTTCTTCTTGATTGGTCGGCTGGCGGGCATCGACGCCCTGCGCGATATCGGCCGATTGCGGATGTAAGAGTACATCGATCTCGGCCGTATCCCAGTGGAAGCCATCCTGCTCGTAGCCAATGTCGCGGATTGCCATACGCGCGGTATGGGCGATGAGGTCTTTGGTGACCGTCGATGGCCCGCGCGTTTCACCCGCGATGACCACTTTATTGGTTGTCGCCAAGGTTTCGCAAGCAGCGCGAATGTCCCAAGGATCAATGCCCGCTTTCGGGCCTTCACGGAAAAACAAATCGACAATTTCATCCGAAATCCGGTCGCAAACCTTATCGGGATGCCCTTCAGATACGGATTCACTGGTAAATAAAAAATCAGAACGTGCCACGGTCGATCTCCGGCGTGATGAATTTACCCATTGCAACGCAGCGATGGCGTGTGTGGACCATCGATAATTTGCGTTTCCGTGACAGGGTAAAAGAGACAAGTCAAGCTGAAAGAAAGAACATGTTTGATTTATAGTACGATATCGTTCTTTAAATCAGTTTGGAATATCATCTCCAGCAATTGCCGTAACCAGTTCAACCACACGCCGCCGCAACTTTGGATCACTGATCCGTACGAACGCTTTGTTAAGCTGAATACCTTCATTCGTGGCGAGGAAGTCTGCAACATAGGCCGTTGAGCCATTATCTTCAAAGCCGGATAACGCCATCCGCTCAATGGTCTGCGGCGCCCCTTCAAAAAAATATTCGACCGGAACGCCAAGGATTCGGGACATTTGCTGCAAACGACTGGCACCAATCCGATTAGTGCCCTTTTCATATTTTTGGACTTGTTGAAATGTAACGCCCAACGCCTCGCCGAGCTTTTCTTGGCTTAAGCCAACCAAAACGCGGCGCATTCGCACCCGACTGCCAACATGGCGATCAACCGGATTAGGCGCTTTTCTAATAATCAATTTTTCGGGAACAGTCATTGATCCACCCATTTTAAAATAAATAGAATAACATTCTTGAAATCGAACAACGATTAAGCCGTCGTACCGATCATCGCATCGCCTCAATACATTGAATAATGATATTGATAGGAAAGTTTACATAATCACTACAAGTTAACTTTTTAAAATTTTACATCTCGCCTATCAATTGGCGGTTGTATAAATACGTGACTCGCTTGTAAGTGTCAATTGACGTTTCGTCATGTAAAACATGCTTATCAAAAGGGCATAGAAAAAGCCGGAGATGGGGATTGTCGGCAAACCCGCATAAAATGTCGGCGAAAGCGCTTGCGGTAAAACGCCATCGATAACCCCTGTCGCGCCTAACGGCAAAAGGGCAATTTGGCGCCCATAGCCATCTAAAATTGCCGAAATGCCATTATTGGCTGCACGAACAAGCGGTAATCCATGCTCGATGGCCCGAAGTCTGGCCTGAGCAAAGTGTTGTGAGGGACCAGGCGAAATTCCGAACCAGGCGTCGTTGGTCACGTTCAAAAGAAACCCTGGACGTTCGGCACCATCGGGAAGAAGTTCGGAAGGAAAGATTGCTTCGTAGCATATTAAGGGAACGGCGGCGGGAAGCCCCGGTATATGCATCAGCTGGCGCCTGCTGGCAGGCGTGAAACCGCCCGGTGCATGAACAAATTGACGCAAGCCAAGAGCTGACAATAAGCCGCTAAACGGCAAATATTCTCCAAAAGGCACTAAATGCGCTTTGTCAGCGGTTTCTAGTATTTGTCCATCGGCGTTCATCGTCTGAATGGCATTATAATAAAGCCTGTTATCCTCGTCCGGCGGATCTTCTGCCCGCACGGCGCCGGCAATCAGCAAACTTCCCGTGCTCAGAATATGCGCTATTTCAGATCTAGCCCGCGGTTCCGCATCCAACAAAAACGGAAAAGACGTCTCGGGCCAAACCAGATGGGTGACACCCTCCATCCCCGATAGCGAGGGATAGCTGCCCTGCGTGCTCAATTCAAAATAGTGGTGCAAGATATCGCCAGCATGGGAACGGCTGAATCGATCATCGAGCGGCATATCCGGTTGCATCAGACGAAGCTTGACCCCCGCGACAGTAGGTGAGTCAGGCATGTGCACCCGCCATGAACCATAACCATAAAGGGAAGCCAACACGCCGATATAGACGACCGGCACGCCAAACCGGCGAATGGACCCCGCGCCGTCAAACACCAAAGCAGGCATCGCGAACAACGCTATGGCCAGAAAGGTAAGACCATTCATCCCAATAAAGGCGGCCGTTTGAGCCAAAACAAGCGTATTACCCAACGCCATGCCAAGGCTGTTCCATGGAAAGCCGGTTAAAACCGTGCCCCGCAACCACTCGGCAACCCCCAGCGCACCCGCTAAAATCAAGATTCGAACGAAGCCGGGACGCCACAAAGAGAAAGCAACCCAGAATCCCGCGGCAAAAAACCCAGCAAGCAAAGCGGGTAATCCAAAAATGCCGAAAGGTGCGGCCCAGATGAAGTCAGGCTCAACAAAGAAAGCCATTCCCAGCCACCACAGCCCAGCGACGAAATATCCAAAGCCAAGCCACCATCCCGACCATGCCGCATTTTTAGCTGACGGTGCCGAATCAAGCAGCAAGACCGCCATGGCCATAGGCACCGTCATGGCGATAAACAGATTGATGGGAGCCATGGCGAGCGCACCGAAAGCGCCCGAAAAGCAGGCAAGTGCGTATCTTGGAATGGCCGAGGCGGGCAGGATTTCGCCTTCCGATATCCTCATGCGAGCCGACACATTCACGCTTTGTCGGCTTCCGGCGGCGCTTCGGTTGCTGCCTCGGCATTTTGAACTTTTCGCCGGCTTTTAGATGCCGGACGCTCTTTATTGCCTCCGGCCCGCTGCTGAATGCGGATGCGTTTGACGCGGCGCGGATCAGCGTCCAGGACTTCAAACTCCAATGTCCCAGGCCCGGGAATGATTTGCCCGCGCACGGGAACCCGCCCAGCCAACATACCAATGAGGCCGCCGATCGTATCAATTTCTTCGGCGTCTTCGCCGTGCGAAAGATCATGACCGATCGCCATACCGACATCGTTCAGATCCGCACGGGCATCCACAACATGGGTACCATCGCCGGATGATACGATCATCGGCGTTTCTTCGAGATCATGTTCATCTTCAATTTCGCCAACCACAATCTCGACAAGATCTTCGATGGAAATTAGCCCATCAGTGCCACCATACTCATCAATCACCAGCGCCATATGGGTGCGCGTCGTCTGCATCTTCACCAAGAGATCAAGCGCCAACATTGATGGGGGTACAAAAAGCACCGGGCGGAGGATTTTAGCCTGCGACAGTGTCACCGCCAAATCAAGCGCTCCAAGATCGGGCGTATCGGTTTCCGCCTTCCGGCGACGGGTCCCCAGCTTACGCTCGGCCCGCTCGGAAATATAGGCGACAAAATCACGGATATGGATCATGCCTCGCGGATCATCGAGGGTTTCATTATAAACTGGCAACCGTGAATGGCCGGCCGTGCGAAAAAGACGCAATAATTCGCCCAAGGACGTATCGGCGGGCACAGCCACAATGTCCGCCCTGGGTACCATAACATCTTGTACGCGATTGGCCCGCAAACCCAATACGTTTTTGAGCATGTCGCGTTCGCGTTGCGAAAACTCGGCCCCGATATCGGCTTCAGCCAACGCGTCTTCAATATCCTCGCGGATCGATGGTGCGTGTTTCAAGCCAACGAGCGTCATCAATCGATCAATCAAGCCGGTTGATGCGGCTTCGGCCGGTTTTAAAGTAACCGGATGAGAAGAATCGTCGGTCATAGGGTCCTGTTCAGTCCTGCTCAGCCCAGTGCAGACTCGGGGCGATCAGCATAGGGGTCGGGAATATCAAGGCTTGCCAAAATGGCAATTTCTAGCGCTTCCATCCGATCGGCATCCGCTTCTTCGATATGGTCAAACCCTAGAAGATGCAAAAAACCATGGACGACGAGATGGGCGTAATGGTCGGCAAACGCTTTACCCTCGGCTTTGGCTTCGCGCTCCACCGTCTCATAGGCGATGATGATATCGCCCAAAAACGGCGCACGAGCGAGCTTTGGCGGCTCAACGGCTGGGAACGACAACACATTGGTCGGCTTGTCGATCCCGCGCCATTCCTGATTAACGCTTTTGACGTGCTCATCATCCGACAGCAAAATACCAAGCTCGGCACCATCCAGAAGGTTAACGCCCGCCATCTCGACAGCCGCCTCAAGCGCGCGCTCGGCAATCGCCTCAGCATCGATGAGCTGCTCCCAGAGCGCGCTGTCTTGTTCGATGTCGGGATAAATCGTGGTCATGGTTGAACGTTACCCAATCGTGTGCGGTCGTCTTTATCATAGGCCGAAACGATCCGGCGAACGAGATCGTGGCGCACCACATCGCCTTCGGCAAAGCGCACGCGCGTAATCCCCTCGACGCCTTCCAGAATACGGGCAGATTCAACCAGTCCGGATTTCTGCCCGGGCGGCAAATCAATCTGTGTTGGATCGCCGGTCACAATCATGCGCGAGCCTTCGCCCAAGCGGGTAAGCACCATTTTCATCTGCATGGATGTGGTGTTCTGCGCCTCATCCAGCAGAACCACGGCATTGGTGAGCGTACGACCACGCATAAAGGCCAATGGTGCAATTTCAATCATGCCGGTTTGCAGGCCACGCTCGACATGGCGCGCTTCCATGAAATCATACAGAGCGTCATAGATCGGGCGGAGATAGGGATCGACTTTCTCGCGCATATCGCCCGGCAAAAAGCCAAGCCGCTCGCCCGCTTCCACTGCGGGACGCGACAAAATAAGCCGCTCGACCACGCCCTGCTCGATCAATTGCACGGCATGACCGACCGCAAGCCAGGTTTTACCCGTTCCCGCCGGACCCTCGGCAAAAACCAGCTCCTGCTCTTTGAGCGCTTTTAAATAGACATGCTGCGCGGCATTACGCGCTTTGATGCGCTTTTTGCGCGTGATGATCTCGTCAAAGGCCAGCCTGTCCGATACGCCCGTCGCAATAGCCGGAAACAGCGAACCCTGCATGGCCGCTTCTTCGATCGCGCCGTCAATGTCACCCTTGGCGATGATGAGCCCTTCAAGCACCCGCTCGTTTAACCGTTCAAGCACAAAGCGACCTTGTTCGGTCTGCTCGGGGCTACCCTTCAGGATCACCTGATTGCCATTGGCCACCGCCTGAATACCGAGGCGCCGCTCAATATGGGCGAGGTTTTGGTCAAAATGGCCAAAAATCTGGCCCGCCACGCGGTTATCGGCGAAAGATAATCGAAGATCAGCCGATTCAACCATTCCCTGTTTACGGGGCGAATTCGGAAAACGGGTCGCACCATCGGTGGCTCTCAAGCGCTTCTCCTGTTCAAGCGACCGCGCGAGGGCGGTCGGACAATTGTCCAATCAGACTGTTCGTTACGCTCTCAACAATATCAACCTGCACAATATGCCCGATTGAATCGGCACTTCCCTCAAAGGCTACCGCCAGAAGATGCGGCGATTTACCCGCAACCTGCCCCGGTTTGCGTCCAATCCGCTCGACCAGAACATCCAGCGTCTTTCCAACCATGGATTCTTGGAACGCGCGTTGCTGCTTGGTGACCAGAGCCTGTATCGCCTGAAGGCGCGAATCTTTCACCGATTCTGGCACCTGATCGGCCATATCGGCCGCTGGTGTGCCGGGGCGGGGGCTATATTTGAACGTGTAGGCGCTCGAAAAGCCGATTTCTTCGACAAGCCGCATCGTGCCTGCAAAATCCTCATCCGTTTCACCGGGGAAGCCGATGATGAAGTCGGAGGAAAACGCCGTATCGGGCCGATACTGCTTCACTAGCGCTACAGCCGCTCTGAAATCCGTGACCGTATGGCGACGGTTCATTGCTTCTAAGATTTGGTCGGAACCCGATTGCACCGGCAGATGCAGATAGGGCATCAAAGCGGGATTATCCCGATGGGCCAGCGATAGAGTCTCATCCATATCGAGCGGATGGCTTGTCGTATACCGCAGCCGGGCAATGCCGGGCACTTTGGAAACGCGGTTAAGCAATTCCGAGAGGCTGACCGGCTCGCCCGCCTCATCGAGACCGTGAAACGCGTTCACATTTTGACCCAGAAGTGTCACTTCCCGCACGCCAGATAATGCCAAACGTTCAACTTCGGTAATGATTTCAGCAACCGAGCGGGAAAACTCCGCGCCGCGCGTGTAGGGAACGACGCAGAAGGTGCAAAATTTATCGCACCCCTCCTGCACCGTCACAAAGGCCGAAACACCGCGCGAACGGATGGTTTTAGGCGTTGGCGCTGGCAAAGAGACAAATTTATCTTCTGCCGGGAACTCGGTTTCAACCACGGGCTTTTTCAACGCCTGTCGGAGAAGCGATGGCAAATTCTGATAATTTTGCGGACCAACCACCAGATCAACCGCCGGAGCGCGGCGCAAAATCTCCGCGCCCTCCGCTTGCGCCACACAGCCCGCGACCACAACGCGCGTCTCAAGACCGCGTCCCGTGCGATCCTGCTTCATCTCGCGGATGCGGCCGAGCTCGGAATACACCTTCTCGGCGGCTTTTTCGCGGATATGGCAGGTGTTGAGTACGACGAGATCGGCGTCTTCGATCACGTCCGTTGCGGCATAGCCTTCGCCTTCCAAAATGTCTGCCATGCGCTCGGCATCATAGACATTCATCTGGCAACCATAGGATTTTACGAAAACACGTTTTGCCGCAATGATGGTCATTCGTCTCGCCAGAGGTCGGGCGTTAAAACCAAAGAATCAGGCCGACCGTTCAATTTAGGCGTAGTATAAGCGGTTAAAGCGTCATAAGAGAACAAAAATTCGTGGGTAAGCCACATATTCATGCAGAAACCCGCCCGCGCATGACATAGGCCGCCCGCAACCTGATCGCCTGCTCGGCAGCGCGCGTGGCTGATTTGCGATCACGCGCGACCTCGCCCGTCAGCGGATCGCAGAAGGAAATGGTAACTTCAATGGGGCCTCCAAGCAGAATGCCCTTAAAATGCGGCACCAATTCCATATCGCCATACCAGGCGATGCAAGGCCGCTCGGAGCGATGAATTGGTAGGCCCGTGCGGCGGGTATAGGTGATCGCCACCGGCTGAATGCGTGATTGCGCGCCACCCAGCAAATCGCCTGCTGCACCCACAAGCGAGGAGCGGAAGGACAAAACACGATGGCCGTCGCTGGTGGTGCCTTCGGCAAACAGCACCATCGCGTCGCCATCCTTCAACCGCTTGGAAACGGCATGATGCGCATCACGCGTCGCCATGCGGCGCGAGCGGTCCACAAACACCGAGCGCTGCAACCGTGCAAAAAGACCAAAAATCGGCCAGGTCCCGACTTCGGATTTGGCAATAAACGAAACCGGCATCACGCTACTAAGCGCCACGATGTCAAGCCAAGAGGAATGATTGGATAAAAGCAGCAAGGGACGGCCCAAAGCCGGATCACCCTTCACCGTGACCTTGAGGCGCAAAAGCGCACACACCACGCGGTGGTAGAAAACGGGCAAATATCGGGCAAATCGCAGATCGGCTTTAATCGCCAGCCATTGCACCGGAATCAGCACAAGCGTGAAGGGCGTCACAAGGCCCAAAAATATGGTAATTCGGAAGCGCGCCAGCATGTTCAGGCCCATTTTCCCTTGATCACGAAGGCTGAACTTTTCCTGATCTCTATGACAAAGCGACGACAGTTTAGGGAGCCGGTCACAGGTTTTCGAGCCCGAGCTTCATAATAAGCGCGTTGGCAACGCCGCCATCGGGCTTGCGATAATAGCCCTTGCGCAGGCCAGCCGTTATAAAGCCCGTCTTTTCATAAAGTTTCAACGCCGCGTGATTGTCCTCTTCCACCTCAAGATAAAGCGTTTTGACGCCAGAAGCAGCCAACCGCGCGATATGCGCGTCCATTAAACGCTGCCCGATACGGTTACCTCGGTTTTTCCGGCGAACGGCGATGGTTAGGATTTCCGCCTCATCCGCGGCCATCCGGCTCATCACAAAACCGAACAACACATCCGTTTTGCGGCTATCGCTGGCGATGTCGGTGATGACCGCGCGGTCCGCCAACAGGCTCTCAAATTCGCTTTGGCTCCATGAGCCTGCAAAACCGCCTTCTGCATGAATCTCGGCAAGTGCGGAGGCATTCGTTGTTCGCGCGGGCCTGAGCACTGCTTTTGGCTTTGAGAAAAACGGCAGTCGCATCGAACCCATCCTAAGCCAGCGCGATACGGCCATTGGTTTGCGGGGTTGCATCCGGCGGACGAAGATAGAGCGGCGAGGGCGGCGCTTGTTCCGGCGTTGCAATCAAGCCCAACCGGGCGATCCAGGCGATATCAGGACCTGCTAGATCCGGTTCCACATCCGGATGGTGCCCTTGTTCGCGCATCGCCGCGACAAGCAAGGACGCGGCAGAACCGACAATGCGCACCTTTGCCGAGCCAATGGCAGCGACAACATCCACAATCGGCGTGATTTGTGGCGGCAGCACAAGTTTGCCGTCGTTCCGGATCATCTGCATATAGACATGCTCATGCCGCGCATCGATGACGCTGGCGATGTGATCGACACTCTCAATGCCCAAATAAGGTGCGGCAAAGGCTGAAAGTGTATTGACGCCGATCACGGGGATTTCCGTCGCAAGCCCAATCGCTCGACCCGCAGCAAGCGCCACGCGTAAACCCGTAAAACTGCCCGGCCCCACCGAGACGGCGACGCGATCGAGCGTATCAAATCCACCCTCAACCTGGTTGATCACACGCTCGATTAGCGGCATCAGCGCTTCGGCATGGCCACGCACCATCTCGATGCTCTCGAGCGCAATCGCCGTATCCGTATCGCTGTCAAAAACGCATGCCGAACAAAGGCCTAACGCCGTATCGATCGCCAAAATTCGCACGGTGCCGCTACCCCTTCGCCGATCAGTGTCGATTAAATTGCTTGCACTTCCCGCACATCCGGCAAGAAGTGACGCAACAAATTCTGCACGCCGTTTTTAAGCGTTGCGGTGGAAGACGGGCAACCCGAGCAAGAGCCCTTCATCGCTAGATAGACAATACCGTCTTTAAAACCACGAAACACGATATCGCCCCCATCGCCCGCCACCGCCGGACGAATGCGGGTTTCAAGCAATTCCTTGATGGTTTCAACCGTTGGCGCGTCTGATGGTTCAAAAAACTCATCTTCCCGCTGATCGGCATGTTGTTCGGGCGTCTGATCGAGCAAGAGCGGATCACCGCTCAAAAAATGCTCCATGATCGCGCCCAAAAGAGCAGGCTTTAAATGTTGCCATTCACCTTCGGATTTTGTGACGGACACAAAATCCTGACCATAGAAAACACCGGTAACACCCGGCACGGCAAACAAGCGTTTGGCGAGCGGCGAGCGCTCGGCGGTGTGGGCATCGCGAATTTCAAGCGTGCCGCTGTTCATCAGCTCCCGGCCGGGGAGAAACTTCAGCGTAGCAGGATTAGGCGTTGTTTCAGTCTGGATAAACATGTTGCCCTCGCAGCCGGTTCAAGGCCGGCGGATGGTTTCGGATCATGTATATATAACACCGCGCCGCTCGTTCTGCCACCAGCGGTGCATGGTTCTTCGTTAAAGCCTAGCGCCGGATAAAGCCTAAAACATCCTTCACCGAATTCATCGTCCGGCGGGCCAAAACGCTGGCGCGTTCCGAGCCGTCCGCCAGAACGCTATCAATATAGGAATGATCCGCCACCAGCCGTTTCATCTCGCCGCCAATCGGGCCGAGTTTGGCAACTGAGAGATCGACCAAAGCCGATTTGAAGGTCGAGAATTGCGCGCTGCCAAATTCCGCCAACACCGCAGCTTTGGTCGTCTCGGACAATGCGGCATAAATGCCCACGAGATTATCGGCCTCTGGACGGGTCTCAAGGCCCTTTTCCTCGGATGGCAATGGTTCCGGATCGGTCTTCGCCTTGCGGACTTTGGTCGCAATCGCATCAGCATCATCGGTAAGGTTGATGCGCGAATAATCGGACGGGTCGGATTTCGACATTTTCTTGTTGCCGTCGCGCAGGCTCATCACGCGGGTGGCGGGGCCTTGGATCAACGGTTCTGGCGAGGGGAAAAATTCTTCGCCAAAGCCATGCGAGGCAATGGAATCGGCAAAATCATTGTTGAATTTCTGCGCAATGTCGCGCGCCAGCTCCAGATGCTGCTTCTGGTCTTCGCCGACGGGGACATGGGTTGCGCGGTAAACGAGAATGTCAGCCGCCATCAAGGTTGGATAGGCATAAAGCCCGACCGACACGTTTTCGCGGTCTTTACCGGCCTTTTCCTTGAACTGCGTCATGCGGTTCAACCACCCAAGCCGCGCCGTGCAGTTGAGCACCCAAGCCAATTCGGCATGCTCTGGCACTTGGCTCTGGTTGAAAATAATATGCTTTTTCGGGTCAATGCCGCTGGCGATAAACGCCGCCGTCACTTCGCGGATATTGTTGGTGAGCGTTAAAGGCTCTTGCGGCACCGTGATGGCGTGCAAATCGACCACGCAATAGATACAATCATGGCTCTCCTGCAGCGTCACAAATTTTGTGATCGCGCCGAGATAATTGCCCAGATGCAGATTACCCGTTGGCTGAACGCCCGAAAACACCAATTCCTTGAAAGCAGCCATCGTCTTAAAGCCCCGTTTCCGTTGCGCGGCTTATGACAACCTGCAGGGACAAGCGCAAGAGGCCGCTTATCCCGCTGTCAGAGAATAAAGCGGCCAAGGTCCGCATTTTTGGCCAAATCGCCGACGGCTTTCTCCACGTAAGTCCCATCAATCGTCACCGTTTCGCCAGAACGATCCGAGGCCGTAAAGGAGATTTCGTCCAAAATCCGCTCGATTACTGTTTGCAAACGCCTCGCGCCGATGTTTTCGACATTGGAATTTACCTGAACTGCAATCTTGGCAATCGCGTCGATGGAATCGGGCGTGAAGACGAGATCAACGCCCTCAGTTGCCATCAAAGCGATGGATTGCTTGACGAGGCTGGCCTCGGTTTCGGTAAGGATGCGCCGGAAATCATCCTCTTTCAGCGATAACAGCTCGACGCGGATTGGTAGTCTGCCCTGCAATTCAGGTAATAGATCCGAGGGTTTCGATACGTGAAACGCGCCTGAGGCGATAAACAGAATATGATCGGTCTTGACCGAGCCGTGTTTGGTTGAAACGGTCGTGCCTTCAATCAAAGGTAGCAAATCGCGCTGCACGCCTTCCCGCGAAACATCCGCACCACCGCGGCTTTCTCGCGCGCAGATTTTGTCGATTTCGTCCAAAAACACGATGCCATTGTTTTCGACCTCGTGGATGGCTTCCGCAATGATCTGCTCTTGATCAAACAGCTTGTCGCTTTCCTCGGCCACCAGCGGGGTATGGGCTTCTTCCACCGTCACACGACGCGCTTTGGTCTGGCGACCCAATTTGCCGAAAATATCGTTCAGCGATACCGCGCCCATCTGCGTGCCCGGCATGCCAGGAATATCGAACATCGGTAGACCACCGCCTGAAGAGGTCGAGATTTCAATCTCGATTTCTTTTTTGGCGAGTTCGCCCGCCCGCAGCCGTTTGCGGAAACTTTCCCGCGTAGCGGGGCTGGCGGTCTGGCCAACCAAAGCATCGAGCACGCGCTCTTCCGCCGCCAGTTCAGCCCGCGCCTGCACGCTTTTGCGCTTAGCGTCCTTGACCAGAGAAATGCCGATTTCGAGCAAATCTCGGATGATTTGTTCCACATCGCGGCCAACATAGCCAACTTCGGTAAATTTTGTGGCTTCGATTTTGAGGAAGGGAGCACCGGCGAGTTTTGCGAGCCGACGGGCGATTTCGGTTTTGCCGCAACCGGTTGGCCCGATCATCAGGATGTTTTTCGGCAACACTTCTTCGCGCATCGCGCCTTCAAGCTTCAGCCTGCGCCAACGGTTGCGCAGCGCAATGGCTACCGCCCGTTTGGCGTCTTTCTGGCCGACAATGAAACGATCCAGTTCGGAAACAATTTCGCGGGGCGAAAAATTGGTCATGGGGCTCAACCTGCAATCTCTAGCGATTCAATGGTCAGCGAATGATTGGTGTAAACGCAAATATCAGCGGCAATGCCAAGGCTTTTGCGCACAATGGCTTCAGCATCAAGATCGCTGTCTTCCAAGGCACGGGCGGCGGCGAGCGCGTAATTGCCGCCCGAACCAATACCCATAATACCGCTTTCGGGCTCCAGCACATCGCCGGTGCCGGACAAGATTAAGCCGACATTTTTATCCGCCACCAGCATCATGGCTTCTAACCGGCGCAAATAGCGGTCGGTGCGCCAGTCTTTAGCGAGCTCAACGCAAGCGCGCATTAATTGGCCGGGATATTGTTCGAGTTTCGACTCGAGCCGCTCAAACAACGTAAACGCATCGGCAGTCGCACCCGCAAAGCCAGAAATAACCTCGCCTTTGCCTAAACGGCGCACTTTGCGCGCATTGCCCTTCATCACGGTTGGCCCGAGGCTCACCTGCCCATCACCGCCAATGACGACGCGATCGCCTTTGCGAACCATCAAAATCGTCGTGGCCCGCCACTTTTTATCGCCCTCTTCCATCATCACCCAACGCTCCCGTTCCAATCCCACCCTCGCATCTAGCTTAAACCTTGCCTAACGGCAAAGCCTGTTCGCTGAAATGCGATCCTCCTATTCGTAGAACACAGGTGGCGTCCGCGCGTTCAAATTGCTAGAGACACGGGGAATGGTTCCAACCCAGTGGTGGAGTGACGAAAAATGAGGTCTGCGGCAATCCAGCGGAAGACGGGCGAAACCGATATCGCCGTCAGCATCGCGCTTGATGGAACAGGTGTTGCAAAAGTTGCAAGCGGCGTTGGTTTCTTGGACCATATGCTGACGCTTTTGGCCCGGCACGCTTTGTTTGACATCACAGTTGCCTGCACCGGCGATCTTTATGTCGATCAACACCACTCGGTGGAAGATATCGGCATCGCACTTGGCCAGGCCTTCAAACAAGCGCTCGGCGATAAAAAGGGCATTACGCGCTATGCCCATTCCTATCTGCCAATGGATGAAACGCTGAGCCGCGTTGCCGTTGACGTTTCGGGGCGGCCGTTTTTGATCTTCAAAACCGACTTACCGCGCGAAAAAATCGGTGAATTCGATACCGAATTGGTGCGCGAATGGTTTCAAGCCTTTGCGATCAATGCGGGCATCACGCTGCATGTCGAAACGCTGTATGGCGAGAATGCCCATCACATCGCCGAAAGCTGCTATAAGGGCTTAGCCCGCGCGCTCAGAGCTGCGGTTTCGATCGATCCACGGGAAGAAGGCCGCGTACCTTCCACCAAGGGTACTCTGTAAGCGTTAGAATCAGGACGCGATAATGGCGCTCTTTTCTGTCTATCTCCCCCATGCACAAACCGGCGCTCGGCCTGATCGGCTCGAACGCGCCCGTTTTGTGCGTGACGGGTTTTCATGGCCCGCGTTTTTTGTGCCCGTGATCTGGCTTCTGGTGCATCGGGTCTGGCGCTGGCTGTTGGTGATCCTCGCCTTTGATGTCGCGTTGATGGTTCTGGGTAGCCGTCTTGGATTGCCGCCCGCAACACTGACGCTGGCTGGTCTGCTCGAAATGGTATTTGTCGGCCTTGAAGCACGCCATTGGTACGGCTTAGCGCTGGAGCGTCGCGGCTTTGAGCTCGCCGATGTCGTGCAAGCCGACACGCTCGAGGATGCCGAATACCGGTTTTTTGACCGCTTCACTGCAGAGCAGCCTGCACCAACCCCTACCGTGATGTCGCGGCCCACTTCGCGCAGCTATGGCGTGATCGGGCTGTTTCCCGAACAAGGCGCCCGGTTATGAAGGTAGCCATTATCGATTATGGTTCGGGCAATCTGCACTCGGCCCACAAAGCGTTTGAGCGCGCCGCATCGGAATCTGGCCTCGGCGGCGAGATTGTTGTCACCTCCGACCCTGATTTCGTCCGCACTGCCGACCGCATCGTGCTACCGGGCGTTGGTGCGTTTGCCGATTGCCGTCGCGGGCTTAATGCTGTGCCCGGCATGGTAACGGCGATGACCGAAGCGGTGCAGGACAAAGGGCGGCCCTTTCTAGGCATTTGCGTCGGCATGCAATTGCTCGCCGATCGCGGGCTTGAGCACGAAACCACCGCAGGGCTCGGCTGGATCGGCGGCGATGTTGTCGAAATCAAGCCTAAGGATGCATCGCTCAAAATTCCGCATATGGGCTGGAACACGCTGGCTCAGAAGCGCGAGCATCCGCTCTTGGCGAATATTCAAACGGGGCCTGATGGGCTGCATGCCTATTTCGTCCATTCGTTTCACGTGAATCCATCCGACCCCAAAGATGTGGTCGCCACGACCTCCTATGGCGGCGCGATTACCGCGCTGGTTGCCAAGGGCACGGTGGCGGGCACGCAGTTTCATCCCGAGAAGAGCCAAAAACTCGGCCTTGCTTTGATTGCCAATTTTCTGAGGTGGCGTCCGTGATTTTGTTTCCTGCCATCGACCTGAAGGAAGGTCACTGCGTTCGCCTGATCCAAGGGGATATGGCGCAAGCCACCGTGTTCAGCGATTCACCTGCCGATCAAGCCGCGAGCTTTGAGACGCAGGGCTTTGAATGGCTCCATATTGTCGATCTCGACGGTGCTTTCGCCGGTAAACCCGTCAATGCCGAGGCGGTGCGTGCTATCGTCAAGCGGATTTCACTGCCCATTCAATTGGGCGGCGGCATTCGGGACATGCGCACGGTAGAAGGCTGGCTTGAAGCTGGTATTCGCCGCGTCATTATCGGCACGGCGGCTGTTAAAGACCCATCCTTTGTGCGCGAAGCCGCGCGGCGTTTTCCCGGTCGCGTAGCGGTTGGCATTGATGCACGCGATGGCCGGGTTGCGGTGGATGGCTGGGCAAAGCTCTCGGAAATGTCGGCGGAAGAATTGGGCCTGCGCTTTCAAGATGCGGGTGTTGCCGCCATTATTTATACAGATATTGCCCGCGATGGTCTGCTTAAGGGCTTGAACATCGACTCAACACTGGCGCTTGCCAACGCACTCACCATTCCAGTGATTGCGTCGGGCGGTTTGGCCTCGATCGAAGACATTGCCCGCCTGACGCAACCCGATTGTGCCGTCCTCGAAGGGGCGATTACCGGTCGCGCGCTTTATGATGGAAGGCTTGATCCTACCGAGGCTTTGGCGCTGATCCGTTCGCGGAAAGATGCAGCCCATGCTTAAGGTCCGCGTCATCCCATGCCTTGATGTGAAAGATGGTCGCGTCGTCAAAGGCGTGCAGTTTCTCGATCTGCGCGATGCGGGCGATCCGGTTGAATCCGCGATGGCTTATGATGCCGCAGGGGCCGATGAGCTCTGCTTTCTCGATATCACCGCCAGCCATGAAAACCGTGGCACCTTGATGGATGTGGTCAGCCGCACGGCGGAAGCTTGTTTTATGCCGCTGACCGTTGGCGGTGGCGTTCGCACCGTTGACGATATTCGCAATCTCTTGCTGGCGGGTGCCGATAAGGTCTCGATTATGACGGCTGCCGTGCATGACCGCGATTTCGTGCGGCGTGCGGCGGAAAAATTTGGCACGCAATGCATTGTCGTGGCGGTTGACGCTAAAAAAGTCTCGGGCGAGGGCGAACCGCTGCGCTGGGAAATCTTCACCCATGGCGGGCGTAAACCCACCGGCCTTGATGCGGTGGCTTACGCGCAAGAGGTTGCAGCCTTAGGCGCGGGTGAAATTCTGCTCACCTCGATGGATCGAGACGGCACCAAAATCGGCTATGATATCCCGCTTACCCGCGCGATTGCCGATGCGGTATCGATCCCCGTGATCGCTTCAGGCGGCGTTGGTACGCTTGATCATATGGTCGAGGGTATTCGCGATGGCCATGCCAGCGCGGTTCTCGCCGCTTCCATTTTCCATTTCGGCGAGCACACGATCCGCGAGGCCAAAGAAAAGCTCCGCGCGAATGGTTTGCCCGTGAGGATCGATTAAATGTCAGGTTTTTCGCTTACCGATCTTGAACGTATTGTGGCGGAGCGGGCCAAAGCCTCGCCGGATGAATCCTATACCGCCAAGCTCATCGCACGCGGCATGCCGGTTGCGGCCAAAAAGCTCGGCGAAGAAGCGGTGGAAGCCGTGATCGCCGCCGTAACCAATGATCGCGAGCATCTCGTGGCGGAAAGTGCCGATGTGATTTATCATCTGCTTGTTGTCCTCAAAGCGGCCAATATTCCGCTCGATGAGGTGATGGCTGAACTGAACCGGCGTACCGCGCAATCGGGACTGGCTGAAAAAGCCGCCCGGTCAATTGTCTAACCTTGGACATTTAAAGCATGAGCGGCATTCCCAGTTTTCTGTTCGAAGGCACTGAAGCCGATGCTTTAGCCGAGGCACTCTCGCCCTATCGCGTGTTTACCCGTCAGGAATGGGCAGCGTTGCGCGCCGATACGCCGATGACGCTGACGGCGGATGATCTGCAGCGTCTGCAATCGCTCAGCGATCCGATTTCGCTCGATGAAGTCGTCGCCATCTATCTGCCGCTCTCGCGTTTGCTGTCGCTTTATGTGGCGGCGACCCAAGGCCTGTTCAAAGCAACCCAGCGCTTCCTGATGGCGGAAGATGGCAAGGTTCCCTATGTCATCGGGCTCGCAGGCTCGGTGAGTGCGGGCAAATCCACCACCGCACGTGTGTTGAAAGCGCTGTTATCGCGCTGGCCGAACACGCCAAAGGTGGAGCTTGTGACCACCGATGGTTTCCTGCTTCCGAATGCGGAGCTGGAAGCGCTTGGCCTGATGGAACGTAAAGGCTTTCCGGAAAGCTATGATGGCACGGCCCTGATCCGGTTTTTATCCGACATCAAAGCCGGCAAGCACCATGTCGAAGCGCCGGTCTATTCCCACCTTGTCTATGATGTCGTCAAAGGCGAGAAAATCACCGTCGACCGCCCCGATATTCTGATTGTCGAGGGGTTGAACGTGTTGTTGCCTAATCGAATACCGAAAAGCAGCAAGCCGATCCCGTTCGTCTCGGATTTTTTCGACTTCTCGATCTATCTCGATGCGCCGGAAGCCGATCTCGAGCGTTGGTATGTCAATCGCTTCATGCGGTTGCGCGATACGGCCTTTCGCGATCCGCGCAGCTTTTTCCGCAAATATGCCGAATTAAGCGACGAGGCGGCCGAAGAGATGGCACGCTCCATCTGGCATCGGATCAATCTGCAAAATCTGCGCGAGAACATCGAGCCGACCCGGCCACGCGCCGATCTTGTGCTGACCAAAGGCGGCCAGCACAGCATCACGGAAGTAGCGCTCAGGAAATTGTAAGCCCGCTCTCGGCGGCCAGATCCTTCAGGCTCGTTTGCGGCCGCGCACCCAGATGCTGAATGACTTCGGAGGCGGCCAAAGCCCCCATGCGGGCGCAATTCTCGTGATCGATGCCGCGCGCCAGCCCTAATAGAAAGCCAGCTGCGAACATATCGCCCGCGCCTGTTGTATCCACCAGCGTCTCAATCGGATGCGCGGCAACCGCTTTGGTGCCCTCATGCGACACAAGGAGCGAGCCGTGCTCGGAGCGGGTAACCACCCCCAACGTACCTTCTTGGCGAAGGGCAGCCAGCGCCGTGTCAAAATCCGCCGTGGCATAGAGGCTTTTCAGCTCATGCTCATTGGCGAATAGAATATCGATGGTTTTATCGCGCAGTAATTCGCGGAATTCGTCGCGATAACGATCAACGCAAAAACTGTCCGATAGCGTAATCGACACCTTACGACCCGCGCGATGGGCGATGCCCGCCGCCTTGCGGAACGCTTCTTTTGCATCGGGTGGATCCCAGAGATAGCCTTCGAGATAGGTGATCGCTGAGGCCTCAACCGTTGCCTCGTCAATATCCGCGGGCGATAGCAGCTGGCAGGCGCCAAGATAGGTGTTCATCGTCCGCTCGCCATCGGGCGTCACGAGAATGAAGCTGCGGGCAGTGGCGGGTCCATCCACCGAGCGGAGCGTTTCGAAATGCACGCCGATGGCGCGGATGTCATGGGTGAACACATCCCCCACCGCGTCTTGCCGGACTTTGCCGATAAAGGCGGCTTTTCCGCCCAAAGAAGCGATACCCACCGTGGTATTGGCCGCCGAGCCGCCAGAAATGATCGTTGCCGGACCCATCGCGCTATAAAGCCGCTCGGCCTCCGTCTCGTCGATCAGGCGCATGGAGCCTTTGGAGAGATGGTTAGCGAGGAGAAAATCATCCTCCGTGTAGGCCAAAACATCAACAATCGCATTGCCGATGCCTAAGACGTCATGGGATTGCAGGGCCATCGAAAGACTTTCCATTTGAAGGGGTGGCGGTCGCCCGTTTGACAGTGCGATCCGCTGCCGTCAAGTACGGTTGCGTTTGCGCGCTAGGTCAAGAAGCGTAAGATGGGCGTCGAGCTCGGCTTCGGAGAGGTTGCCAATATCGCGCGCCAGACGATTGGCCAATTCCGTTGCTTTGGTTGGCAATCCGGCCGTTTCGATCGTTATTTTAGGGTCCGATAGATCGGCCAGCCGCTGCAATTCGTCCGCCTCGTCCCAGATAATGTTAAAATAATGGATGACGCGCTGAACAAAGCTCCAATTGGGTTTTGACCGACGGCCATGCTCCAATGCCGAGAGATAGGTCGGAGTGACACCGAGTTCTTCGGCCATGTCTTTCAAAAGTAGCCCGCGCGATTCCCGCAGATGCCGCAAGCGTTCGCCAAAAGGTGTCATTCCGCACCCATGCCCCGTTTGCGACGAATTCGGACATAGAGAGCGCCAGATCCGCCGTGATGGGCCGCCGCCGGCTCAAAGCCAATCACAAAGGGCCGCATATCAGGCATTTTCAACCAATGGGGAACGATACGCCGCAAAACACCGCGTTCTTCAAAAATCCCATGATCGTTGGTACCGGATGTGCCTTTACCGGTGACGACCAGAATGACCGAATAGCCCATCTGATGCGCGCCAACGACAAACCGGCGCAGCGCTTCATGCGCCTCATCCTGACGCTTACCATGGAGATCGATCACAGAATCAATCGTTTGCGCGCCACGCGACAAGCGCTGACGCAAGCGTCGTTCGAGCGGTGCCAACGGCGGCAAAGCAACTTTTGCCTGCTTTACTGCCGGAGTAACCACAACGGGTTCAACCTTGGGAACCTTTATCCGTTTGGCTGGAGGGGGTGGAGGCGGTTTGCTGTCGACAACCAGGTCAAAGATTGCCTCCTCATCGAGGGGCTTGGAAAGTGCTCGATGAATAGGGGCAACATGTTTTGTTACATGTGTCCACAACGACACTTCATCGGGTGTCAATATCCGTTTTCGTCGCCCGCCCGCCATGCCACCTATCCCCTTGGCAAGAGAACGATGAATTCTCCCGGATGCCTGATCGCCCCCGCATGTCGACCAGCTTGGGCGCCCGAACCAATAAAGAGATCCGCGCGCGCTGCGCCCAGAATCGCCGACCCCGTATCTTGCGCCACCATCAAACGCGAAAAATGCCCGATTTGTCCATGCCCATCCGGCACATCGGCCGAAATGAAAAACGGCAAGCCATAACTCCATTGCCGACGATCAACCGCGATTGACCGGCCCGCATCCAGTGTCGTCGAAGCAGCCCCGATTGGACCCTCATGCGGTTCAAGCTGTTGGCTGAGTGCAAAGAAAATATACGACCGATTCAAGCGCATCAGCCGCATCGCCTGCTCCGGATTGGCCCGGAGCCACTCTTTCAAACGTTCTAACGTGATATCGGCCAAAGCCATAAGGCCTTCGGCGACCATGACTTTGGCAATCGTCGTATAAGCATGTCCATTACGGCCGGCATAAGTGAGCCGGCATAGAGTTCCATCCGGCAGGCGTATACGGGCGGAGCCTTGAATTTGGGCGAAAAACAACTCCACTTGATCAGGCAAATAGACCAGTTCGAGATTTTTACCTGCCAAGGCGCCATCCTCAATGGCCGCACGATCAAAATAAGGCTCAAAGCCACTCGCGTTGCGGCGTCCGGCGGATAATCCTTCGAGCGGTGAAGGCTCGTCCTGCGCAAAAGTAACCAAATCATCGGGTCGCGCCAATACAGGGACGGAAAACACCTTCGTCTTTTCCATAGACCCCAGAATTTCTGGCTCGTAATAGCCAGTCAGAAATCCTCGGCCCTGATCGGGCTTTACGATAAAGGGCCTAAAATGCGTTTCGAAAAAAGCCTGTGCGCTGCGTCCATCGGCGTTTTCTAAAAGGGCCGCGCGATAGATTGACAGCAAGCCCGGATGCCTAAAACAAGCAGGGCGAAGATGCACGGTATCGGCTAAGTCGGTTTTTGCCGATTTTAAGAAGGTTTGAAAAGCAGCCGAATGGTCATCCTCTTGCCAGCCAACGATTGACGAGAATTCGACCAATTGTAGGCTGGCATCGAGCAAAGGAGGCAGCATGGAATTGGCTTAATGTCCCGCCTCGGTGGCAATCAATTTCCAGACTGGATCACGGCTTCCAATGTCACGGGCAAAGGTCCAGACATCGGTGACGTCGACCACTTTGTCGACAGTTCCATCCGTCACAATACCTGCGGCATCGCGTGTCGCGGTGATTAATTTCGACAAAAACTGAACGGTAATCTGGGCGGTCTGATCGCGAAGAAGCACGAATTTGATCTCGGCCTTCTCAATACCAACAAAGGTCGTTTCGACCGTTTCGCCCCGTTTCTCGCGATCAGCAATCGCCGCAACGAAGCTTTCGAACACATCCCGCGACAGCAGATCCCGCAAGGTTGTTCGGTCGCCCGCCGCAAAAGCAACGACGATGGCTTCATAAGCGGCACGGGCACCAGAAATGAAATGACGTCCATCAAACGAAGGATCACGCAACACTAGCCCGTCAAGCGCTTCAAATAACGGCGTACCAGCTTCAGCCACGCCTTTCCAGCGCGCGGGATCGCGTTCTTCCGTAATCTCATCGGTAGGCTGGGGGGCCGGTTGAACAAGCGTCAAAGGAGGCCGAGGCCGTACACGCTGAGAGCGGGTATCCCTATCGGTTCGGGTTCCCAAGACGCTATATAATCGCCATCCGACAAAAATGGCGAGGGCGAGAAAAACAACGATCGACAAATCAAAACCATCCTGCATGAGAAACCAATTATTGCCGTTTAAGGACTGACGATGCTGCCATCCCATTCATATAGGGGATTTTGATACAAAAATCCAAATCAGCGCGGCTTGACCCTATCGCAAAAATCACGTTCTGGTCTTTTTCAATATACCAAGTACGGACCAAACTGTTTTTCACGGAGAGTTTTTATGACTGACGCTACCAATCCAACGATACCGAGCCTTTCTTCGCTCGGCCAATACATCAAGGATCTCTCCTTCGAAAATCCAAATGCGCCGCAATCGCTTGCACCAAGAGAAAACGGGCCGAACATTTCAATCGCGGTCAATGTCAACGCCAAGCAATTGGCCGAGTTCGACTTTGAAATCGAGTTGACGCTGGAAGGAAAAGCCGAAGAAGCCGACGGACTGATGTTCCAGTTTGAATTGCTATATGCGGGAATATTCCGGATTCAGAACATTCCAGCCGAAAATCTTCAACCCGTTGTGATGATTGAATGTCCGCGACTGTTGTTCCCCTTCGCGCGGCAAATTGTGGCTGATTGCGTTCGTAACGGTGGCTTCCCGCCGCTTTACATTGATCCGATCGATTTTGCAGGATTGTATCAGCAGAAAATGGCCCAATTGGCCCCTTCTGCCGGCAATGCCTAAAAAGGTTAAAACTCAGGCGTCATCTGTCTCGCGAATATAGTCATTCCAGATCAGATCGCCGCCAAGTGTCGCGACAAATTGGCGGTGGGCAGCCAGTTCGGCTGCCTGCAACCGCTCCGGCAAGACGTGCGGTCTTTTAAGCATAGGACGCGCGTGCGAAAGGTTAGCTGACAATCGTTCGACGGCGGCAGTTTCCACCGTTGCCAAACCGAGATCAGCCTGGCGACCGCCGGTCAGTTCAATATAAACTTCAGCTAATATTTCAGAGTCGAGCAAAGCGCCATGTTTGGTGCGCCTTGAATTATCGATATTGTAACGCTGGCAAAGGGCGTCGAGGCTATTTGGGCCAAATGGGTGCTTTCGACGCGCGATTTGAAGCGTATCGACAACCCTTTCCGGGGCGATGCCCGACATTTTTACCCGCACAAGTTCAGCATTGATAAAGCCCATATCGAAGGATGCATTATGGGCAACCAGCGCAGCATCACCAATAAAATCAATAAAATCCTGCGCGATATCAGCAAATAACGGCTTGTCGGCCAGAAATTCGGAGGATAGGCCATGCACGCGAAAGGCTCCGTCCGGCATATCCCGTTCGGGATTGAGATAGACGTGGAACGTTTGACCCGTCGGCAGGCGATTGATCATTTCGACGCAGCCGATTTCAACAATCCGGTCACCGCCCAACGGATTGAGGCCGGTTGTTTCCGTGTCAAAAACAATCTCACGCATCGTATTGGCTCTTTCCTGCCGCTGATTGTGCCGCTCGACCGGTGCGACCGATAAAGGCGCGGATCGCTGCATCGACCTGCGCGCCAGCATGGGCCAGCCCATGGCTGGTATCAATCACAAGATGTGCGCGCTGCCGCTTTTGTTGATCCGGCACTTGCCGCGCCAGAATCTGGCTAAAGCGCTCGTCCGTCATTCCCGGTCGAGCCAAGACGCGAGCTTTCTGGGTTTCAACATCGGTTGACACGACAAGAATGGCATCACAGCGGCGCTCGCCCATGGTCTCAAAAAGCAAGGGAATATCGAGCACCACGAGCGGCGTCGCGGATTGAACGGCCCGATCCAAAAATACCCGTTCGGCTTCGCGAACCAGCGGATGAATAATCTGTTCCAAGCGCTTCATCGCGGCGGGATTGCCCAATACATAAGGTGAAAGGCGCGTTCGATCGACTACCCCGTCCACCACCGTGCCCGGAAACGCTTCTTCAATCAAAAGAGCAGCTTTTCCGTGATATAGCGCATGGACGGTCGCATCAGCGTCATGCACGGGGACGCCACGCTCGCGAAACAGCTGCGCGGTCGCCGATTTTCCCATCCCGATTGATCCGGTCAGACCTAAAACAAAGGTCACGAACGAACACCCGTTAGATCAGCCTCGATCAAAGCACGTAGCGCTGCAGTAACGGTAGGTCGCTGCCCAAACCAATGTTCAAATCCCGGAACGGCTTGGTGCAGCAACATTCCCAATCCGTCAGCCACCGGGTTTCCGCGTTCCCGCGCCTGCCGCAAAAGACCGGTTTCTAGCGGCACATAAACAATATCGGTGACCAAGGCGGTGGGCGGCAGCTTTTCCAGATCAATATCCAAAGCGGGCTGACCCTTCATGCCTAACGAGGTTGTATTAACCACAATGGAGCAACGATCGAGTGCATCGGACGCGCCGGACCAATCCATCGGCTTAATCGTCGGTCCAAAGCGCTTTGCCATGATCTCGGCGCGCTCGAGCGTGCGGTTGATCAAAACAATCTCACGGGCCCCGCGCTCTTTTAATCCAGCAATGATACTGGCCGCAGCACCACCCGCACCTAAAACCACGGCTTTGTCGAGGGAATGGCTCCACTGCGGCGCCTGGTCATCGAGATTGGATAAAAACCCTTCGATATCGGTATTGTCGCCACACAATGTATCGCCTTCAAACCAGAGTGTATTGACCACCTGCAATTGCTTGGCACGCTCGGTGGCGCGTTCCACAAGTCTGAAAGCGGCTTCTTTGTGGGGAAGGGTTACATTACAGCCGACATATCCCTTTTCCCGAAGCGAGCCAATAAAAGCTGAAAAATCGACGGGGGCTACATCCTCGCGGCCATACTGACCGCTAAGTCCAAGCTCTTTCAACCAGTACCCATGGATCATGGGCGATCGCGAGTGAGCAATCGGGTGGCCGATAACACAGGCGCGCGGTTCGGTTATTGTCATAAAATGAGGCATCCTTCGTCGCGAAAAAATCCGATGAGCGGTTGCAACGGCAGACCGAGGACGGTGAAAAATTCACCCTCAACACGGTCGAACAAATGCACGCCCAGACCTTCCAACTCGTAACATCCCACGCTTAGAAGCACGCGATCACCCACAAGTGAACAATAATGATCAATTTGCGCCGGGCTTAAAGTGCGCATTGTCATATCCGCCGAATCAGCATGCGAAAACAATATTTGACCATCGCGAACGACTGAAACAGCACTGATCAAGCGATGCGTCTTGCCACTTAAAAACGCCAATTGCTGCTTGGCTTCGATCAGATGTTCCGGCTTATGCAAGGCGATGGCGTCAGCCACCAACATTTGATCAGCACCGATCACGTAGCGTGTGGGGTTGGCTAGGCTAACCAGCCTGGCTTTTTCATTGGCTAGCGCCTGGGCACGGTCCGATAGAGCCAACCCTTCGCGTTGCAACGTGGCTTCAAACGCTCTTTCATCAAATTCAGGAATGATAATTACGGGCGACAGACCGGCGCGTTCCAGCATGTCCCGCCGGGCACGGCTTTTAGACGCCAATATAACGGGAACTTGGGGAGCCCAGACCGAACTAATCACACTCATGATAGATCACGTTGACGGGTATGTTCCCGGTGAAGATCAATCACGGCGGCGGCGGTTTCTTCAATCGAGCGGCGTGTCACATCGATCATCGGCCAATTATGACGACCGCAGAGCCGGCGGGAATAAGCAATCTCCTCAGTAACCGTAGATTTATCGATATAGGGAGAATTTTCAGGAGCATTTAACGTCAGCAGCCGGTTTTGTCGGATTTGAACGATGCGCTCCGGACTGGCAACCAATCCAACAATAAGTGGCTTTTTAATTGTTTCAAGTGTTTCCGGAGGCGCTATACCTAAGACAAGCGGAACATTGGCTGTTTTATAGCCGCGATTGGCAAGATAAATGCTCGTTGGTGTCTTCGAGGTTCGGCTGATTCCTACCAAAATAATATCTGCGGCGTGTAGATCCTGACCCTGCTGCCCGTCATCATGCATCATGGTATAATTTAACGCATCGATCCGTTTGAAATAATCGGAGTTCAAAACATGCTGCGCGCCGGGCCGGTGGGTATAGCTTAGCCCAAGATAGGCTTGAAAAATTGTTAATACGGGATCAAGGACCGACAAACAGGGACAACCGAAATCGGCGCATGCTGTCTCAAGACGTTTCGCAAAAACCTTGTCAACCAAGGTATATAAAACAATGCCGGGCGCTTTTTCGAGTGCCGTTAGAATTCGATCGAGTTGTGCTTCGTTTCGGACAAGCGGATAAACATGCTCGATTGCCGACACACTCTCATATTGGGCCGCCGCAGCGCGGCTAACCGCTATCAGCGTCTCGCCCGTTGAATCAGACACGAGGTGAAGATGAAAATAATTGCGCTGCAACCGGTCAAGCTCCGTCTCAAAGGGTTGTGGATGCATCAGGGGTTAATGGGGATAACCTGTCTGCTTAATCCTTGCCTTGAAAAACCTATCCCCTATTGCCATCAGATGATCAACAGGGCGCTCCAGCGGGATAAAAATCGGTTCGGCTGGGCTTTGAAGTGGGGATTACAATTTGAAGCCCTAAGGGATGATCCGTGTTTCTACAGCTTAAGCTTTTGATCTTACGCTTTAAATCAGTTCTTTCGGAAGACCTTCTCTGATGACCTAAATTCATTTCGCGTTAATTGACAAGACTCGTTAAAACCGTGGACATTCTGTGGATGAAATCGAATGTGCTCTGATCACGGGCTAACAGAAACAACAAATTAAGAATCACTTAAGGAATCTTTTATTGGTTAATTCATTGAATCCGGCAAAGCCTGTCGAAAAGCCCCTCCTAGCAACCATTGACGGTAAACAACAAAAACGTCCTCCGATTTGGATCATGCGCCAAGCTGGCCGTTATCTTCCGGAATATAAGCAAGTGCGGGCAAAATCGAAGAACTTTATCGATTTCTGCTATTCACCAGACCTAGCAACGGAAGCCACATTGCAACCGATCAGACGATTTGGTTTTGACGCTGCAATTCTATTTTCGGATATTTTGGTCGTTCCCGATGCTTTGGGACAATCCGTATCATTCGTTGAAAACGAGGGACCGCGGCTTCCGCCTTTGCTGATCGAAAATAATCTATCGGAGCTTAGGGGGACCATCGATCTTGATCGACTTTCACCGGTATTCGAAACGATAGCTCGGGTTAAAGAAGCCTTGCCGGTAGAAACAACCTTTTTAGGCTTTTGCGGAGCACCTTGGACGGTAGCCAGTTATATGATCGCTGGAAAAGGCACGCCAGAACAAGCTCCGATACGGTTAGTAGCCTACCGGCATCCGGAATTTCTGGAGCGACTCATTCAGCGTTTAGTCGAATCCTCGATCACCTATTTGTGTCAGCAAATTTCAGCGGGTGTCGACGCGGTGCAAATTTTCGAAAGTTTTGCCGGAGCATTAACGGCTGACGGTATCGAACAGTGGTCGATTAAACCGATACGGGAGATCATCGATGGGGTCCGTAAAATGTATCCTCAAGCAAAATTTATTGTTTTCGGGCGAGGTTCTGGCGCTAATCATATAAAATATGCACGGGACACGGGCGCGAATGTGGTCGCTATCGATTGGTCGGTTGACCCAACATGGGCAGCCCAGACCCTGCAGCCGTTAAAGCCTGTCCAGGGCAATCTTGACCCCTTGGCAGTGGTCGCAGGTGGTGATCAGCTTGACCGGCGGGTAGACGGTATTCTGGAAGCATTTTCGAAGGGGCCACATATCTTTAATCTCGGTCACGGCATTGTGCCCGAAACACCATTGGATCACGTTGAACGGCTCGTGAAGCGGGTACGAGGTTGAAATGATCGATTTATGGATTAAAGTCGTTCATATTCTAGCCGTGATCTCATGGATGGCTGGTTTGCTCTACTTGCCGCGGCTTTTTGTATACCATGCGGCGGTAGCAGCGGGGTCGGAGGCTTCCGAGACCTTTAAAATTATGGAACGTCGTCTTTTAAAAGCGATTATGACCCCGGCGATGATCGTGGCATGGATAGCGGGTTTAACGCTTGCCTTTCGGACGGCTGCTTTCGGTGAGGGTTGGTTTCACGCTAAATTTTTAGCGGTTGTCTTGTTGAGCGGTAGTCATGGCCTCATGGCCCGACATGTCCGGCAGTTCGCCGCCGATCAAAATCCTAAAACATCGACATATTTCAGGATTTTGAACGAGGTTCCCACGCTCTTGATGATTGCAGCGGTTATTTTGGTTGTCGTGAAGCCGTTCTGATTAATGTATCTGAAGGCGTGCCTTGCCCTTTCAAATAAAAAGGTCTATCGAGACGTCGTTCGGTTTAAGAACCTCTGGTCTTGACGAAGGGCGTCCTGCTTCTTCCGTCGGCCACCCGGCTTCCCTGCCGGGTCTCTGTCTGGTCCCGTTTTTCCTATTTTCCCGAGTAATACTGCCAAGTGTTACATGACCATTGAGTCGATCTATGCGCGAGATGAAACTTAAAGATCTGAAAAAGAAGTCTCCAACTGAACTTCTGGCGTTTGCGGATGAGTTAACGGTTGAAAATGCCGGTACCATGCGCAAACAGGAGCTCATGTTCGCGATCCTCAAGCAACTTGCCGCCAATGAAACAGAGATTATTGGTGAAGGGGTCGTCGAGGTTTTGCCGGATGGGTTCGGCTTTTTGCGTTCGCCTGATTCGAATTATCTGGCCGGGCCGGATGACATTTATGTTTCGCCCGCGCAGATAAGGCGGTTTGGCTTACGCACTGGCGATACCGCGGAGGGACCGATTCGTGGTCCCAAAGACGGTGAGCGCTATTTTGCACTGGTTAAAGTCAATACGATTAATTTTGAAGATCCTGAAAAGTCCCGCCACAAGGTGAACTTTGACAATCTGACGCCGCTTTATCCGAATGAGCGGTTAAAGCTGGAAATTGAAGATCCGACCCGCAAGGACTTTTCGGCTCGTGTCATCGATATCGTTTCTCCGATCGGTAAGGGCCAGCGTGGGCTGATTGTTGCGCCTCCGCGCACCGGTAAAACGGTTTTGCTGCAAAATATTGCTCAATCGATTACGACCAATCACCCCGAATGTTATTTGATTGTGCTTTTGATCGATGAACGGCCAGAAGAAGTCACCGACATGCAGCGGTCGGTAAACGGTGAAGTGGTATCGTCCACTTTCGATGAGCCAGCGTCCCGCCACGTTCAGGTTGCCGAGATGGTCATCGAAAAGGCAAAGCGCCTCGTGGAGCATGGCCGTGATGTGGTGATTTTGCTCGATTCGATTACCCGTCTGGGTCGGGCTTACAATACGGTCGTACCGTCATCGGGCAAGGTTCTGACGGGCGGTGTCGACGCTAACGCCCTGCAGCGCCCTAAGCGCTTTTTTGGAGCGGCGCGTAACATTGAAGAGGGTGGCTCGCTGACAATTATCGCCACCGCCTTGATCGATACCGGTAGCCGGATGGATGAAGTGATCTTTGAAGAATTCAAGGGCACCGGCAACTCCGAAATTATTCTTGATCGTAAGGTCTCAGATAAGCGGGTCTTCCCGGCTCTTGATATTACGCGCTCGGGAACGCGTAAGGAAGAATTGCTGGTTCCGCCGGATGTTTTGAAAAAGATGTATGTCTTGCGCCGTATTCTTAATCCGATGGGAACCGTCGACGCCATTGAATTCTTGGCCGACAAACTTCGGCAAACCAAGACGAATGCAGACTTCTTTGAATCCATGAACACCTGATCTCTCTCTTAACTTAGTGGGACCAGATAAGGATTGATTCGTGACCGATACGATCTTTGCGGTTGCTACGGGGCGCGGGCAGGCAGGTGTCGCAATCATTCGCGTGAGTGGGCCGGCGTCCGGACTGGTCTTCGAGAGACTTGCCGGTCCGCTGCCACGCCCGCGTCATGCTGTGCTTCGGAAGCTACGAACGGAGCAGGACCTCCTTATCGATGAAACCCTTTGTTTGTGGTTTGCAGGTCCGACCAGCTTTACCGGTGAGGATTGTGTAGAATTTCATTGTCACGGTTCGATAAGCGTCATCGCTTTAATGTTGGAGACGATCGGACGTATGCCGGATTGCCGGCTGGCAGAACCTGGAGAATTTTCTCGTCGTGCGTTCCAAAATGGCAGGATGGATCTATCAGCCATTGAGGGCTTAGCCGATTTGATTGATTCGGAAACGGAACAACAACGCCAGCAGGCCATTCGCCAGATGATGGGGGGAATCAGCCGCGAAACGGATGGCTGGCGGGACCAATTGATTGGTATCTTAGCTCTTTTTGAAGCGGATTTGGATTTTTCAGATGAAAAGGATGTCGACAGCGCGGTGTTGGACCGGGCTCAAACCCAGTTAGGCGACCTGTCGCGAGCGATGATGCAGGTTTTGGCCCACGCGGATCGGGGCGAGCGGATACGCGAGGGATTAACGGTAATGCTGGCAGGGCCACCCAATTCAGGCAAATCAACGCTTCTTAATGCCTTGGCTCGTCGCGATGTAGCGATTGTTTCGCCTATTGCGGGAACAACGCGTGATATTGTCGAGGCCCGATTGGATCTGGGTGGATTTGCTGTCACCGTGCTGGATACGGCGGGGATGCGCGCTACTGATGATCCGATTGAGCGGGAGGGTGTTCGCCGGATGCTTGCGCGTTCAGAAGCAGCCGATCTTGTGCTTTGGCTTACGTCCTCGGTAGGAACCCAAGAGCCGGCACCGCTCGAACTTCAATCCTTGGGAGATCGATTCATTCCCGTTACGACACAGATCGACCGTGGTAAAACGAAAGCGCTTGATTTGGGCGTGTCGGCCGTAACGGGTGTCGGGATGGATCGTTTGATCCGGCGCCTGACGGACATTGCGTCCAAGGATGCCGCGTCAAGTAGCGAAAGTGTGATATTGACGCGGGCGCGTCATCGTGAGGCTGTGATCGAGGCGAAGGCGGCCGTGGATCGGGCATTAGCCGGACTCCAACGGGTCGGCACTGAACTCGTGGCCGAGGATATCCGATTGGCAGTTCGAGCGATCGGTCGGATTACGGGCCATGTTGGGGTTGAAGCTATTCTGGATCATGTTTTTTCGCAGTTTTGTATCGGAAAATAGGCGTCGGTTTCACGTGAAACAGAGTGTGATAGGACAGGGTGCCAATGCATAGTCATTATGATGTTATTGTCGTTGGCGGCGGCCATGCGGGCACAGAGGCAGCTGCAGCGGCAGCACGGGCCGGCGCATCGACCGTCCTCGTAACAACGTCATTGGATGCTATCGGTGTGATGTCCTGCAATCCCGCGATTGGCGGATTGGGTAAAGGACATTTGGTCCGTGAAATCGATGCGCTGGACGGTATCATGGCGAAGGCGGCCGATCGGGGTGGTATCCAGTTCAGGGTACTCAATAGAAGCAAAGGACCAGCCGTTCGAGGTCCTCGAGCGCAAGCTGATCGGAAGCTCTATCGGTTAGCCGTTCAATCCCTTCTACGGGCGACCGACGGGCTCACCTTTATCGAAGGGATGGTTGAAGACCTTGTGCTCGATGAAGCGGGCCAAACAATCACAGGTGTTCTGCTCAAGGACGGCCGAACGCTTCATGCTGCCGCTGTGGTTCTGACGACCGGCACTTTTCTTAATGGGTTGGTTCATATCGGGCCTGTTCAGTTTTCAGCTGGGCGAATCGGTGAGCCGCCGGCGCGTCTGCTTTCAAGCGCTTTAGCGAAAGCAGGTTTTGCGCTTGGGAGGCTAAAAACGGGAACGCCGCCTCGCTTGGATGGTCGTACCATTGCCTGGGACCGGCTCGAGATGCAATTTGGTGACGATCCGATTGAACCTTTCTCGTCGCTTACGACGGATATTCGACAAGCGCAGATTGGTTGCGGGGTGACGGCTACGACTTCTGAAGGGCATGAGGTCATTCGGCGTAGCATTGGCAGCGCACCAATTTATACAGGGCAAATAGCGGGACGTGGTCCTCGATATTGTCCTTCCATTGAAGATAAAGTCATTCGATTCGGAGACAGAACGAGTCATCAAATCTTTTTGGAGCCGGAAGGACTTGATGATCCGACCGTTTATCCAAATGGCATTTCAAGCTCGATGCCGGAAGAGGTCCAGCGCGCCTTTGTTGCGACCATTCCGGGTTTGGAGAACGCCCGCATCATTCGTCCGGGTTATGCCATTGAATATGATTTTATTGACCCGAGATCCCTCTATCCGAGCCTAGAAACCAAGCGAATAAGCGGATTATTCTGTGCTGGTCAGATTAACGGAACGACGGGTTACGAGGAAGCGGCGGCACAAGGGCTTATGGCCGGGCTCAATGCGGCCCGCCGAGCGGCTGGCTTGGAGACGGTTACGGTCGATCGGACGCAAGCCTATATCGGTGTCTTGATCGATGATCTCGTGACTCAAGGGGTAACAGAGCCCTATCGGATGTTTACCTCGCGATCAGAATACCGTCTTTCGCTGCGGTCGGACAATGCTGATGAGCGACTGACGCCGATTGGCTTGGCTTGGGGATTAATTGGCGTCGAGCGGCGGGATCATTTCCGGAAAAGCAATGACGCATTGGTTGAGGCAAGGGCGCTGCTCAAGTCATTAACGGTGACGCCGACGGAAGCCGCTGGCAAAGGGTTGAAGCTGAACCAGGACGGCGTCAGGCGTTCAGCGTTTGATATTCTCTCTTATCCCGGACAATCGATGGCCGAGCTCGCACGTCTTTGGCCCGATTTTAATCGATTCGGACCCAAAATGGTCGATCGGCTGGAAAACGATGCGCGGTATGCGGTTTATCTGGACCGACAGGCGCGGGATATCGACGCATTTCGACGTGATGAGGAATTGCTGATTCCGACGACTCTCGATTATTCGACGGTGTCAGGCCTATCAATGGAACTTCGTCTCAAGTTGGCAGCCGTACAGCCTCAAACCTTGGGGCAGGCGGGTCGCATTGAGGGAATGACGCCGGCCGCGCTGACGTTGTTGGCTTCGCGGGCGCGGCGTAAGTCTGGCTCGACCACTGCGGCTGGGAGGGCTCTTTGATGGCTCGTTTGGGACCCGGAACGCCGGACGCGTTGGCCCATGATCGGGCGAAGGCTCTCTCGATGGTACCGGTTTCACATGAAACATCAGCTCAACTCGACGTTTATGTCGAACGGCTGATCCGTTGGCAAAGCATTAAAAATCTGGTTGGGCCAGCAACTATACCAGTGATCTGGACCCGCCATATCGCCGATTCTGCTCAATTGGCGGGCTTTCAGCCAGAGGCGACGATCTGGGCGGATATCGGATCAGGGGCGGGGTTTCCGGGGTTGGTTTTGGCGATTCTACTTGCGGGCCGGCCAGGGTTTCATATTCACCTTGTCGAAAGCAATGGCCGTAAAGTCGCTTTTTTGCGGGATGTTGTGCGGAATCTTGGACTACCGGCAACCATCCACGACTGTCGGATTGAAGATGCTTATCGGCAGTTGCCCGAAAAAATTGATTGCTTAACCGCCCGCGCCCTTGCCCCTTTGCGCGAATTGTTGCGTTTGCAGACGTTTATAACACAAAATCCGTGTATAGGCTTGTTTCCAAAGGGACAAGATGTTGATGTTGAATTGACCGAAGCCGCTAAATATTGGAATATTCAAGCCGACATACACCCAAGTCTTACCGATCCGACCGCACGGATTGTCGAGGTGATAAACTTCTCGCCTCGGGCTTCTAACGGAGCTTCCGCCTGACGCAGGGTTTTGTGAAAAGGTTTTTAGAGATGGACACCACAGAGAACACTTCCATCCGCTTGTCACGCTCGGGTCAAAAGCCGCGCGTCTTGGCGTTGGCCAACCAGAAGGGTGGCGTTGGCAAGACGACGACGGCGATTAACCTTGGTACGGCATTGGCTGCTATTGGCGAGCGCGTGCTGATTGTCGATCTCGATCCGCAAGGCAATGCGTCTACGGGCTTTGGTATCGATCAAAAAAGCCGGACGGTATCGACCTATGATGTAATGACGGGCACCGCCAAGCTGGCCGATGCAATCCACGCTACAGCGGTGCCAAGATTGTTTGTCTCACCATCAACGCTTGATCTCTTGGGTTTAGAGTTAGAGATCGCAAACGATCGTGATCGCGCTCAAAAATTAAAAAAAGCTATCGCCAGCCTGCATGTCACCAAGATGTTGGCGGGTGAGGAGGGCTTTACCTATGTGCTGGTTGATTGCCCCCCTTCGTTGAATTTGCTGACCATTAATGCCATGGCCGCTGCGGATGCCGTTGTCGTGCCTCTGCAGTGCGAGTTTTTCGCGCTGGAAGGGTTGAGCCAATTGCTTAAAACGGTCGATCAGGTACGAGAATCGCTTAATCCGCATTTGTCGATTCACGGAATCGTGCTGACGATGTTTGACGCGCGCAACAATCTTTGTTCGCAGGTCGTTGAAGACGTTCGCGCCTTTATGGGAACCAAGGTCTACGATACGGTCATTCCTCGCAATGTCCGCGTTTCCGAGGCCCCGTCGCATGGTAAGCCCGTTTTGCTCTACGATTTGAAATCGTCCGGTGCGCAGGCCTATTTAAGGCTAGCCTCGGAAGTCATCCAGCGCGAGCGGGCGTTACAGACCGCGGCTTGATCGGCAAGTCGCCCATTCATAGTTTGACCAAGGGGAATGATCATGGCTGAGGAGCCCACCCGCTCACGTTTGGGCCGCGGACTTGCGGCATTGATTGGCGAAGTTGGGGAGGCCTCGCCTCCGGCCGAACGCGCAAAGGGTCAGCGTCGGGTCCCGACTGAATTTCTGCGCCCCAATCCCCGCAATCCGCGCCGCAGCTTTAACGAGGCCGAATTAGAAGATTTGGCAAATTCCGTTCGCGAAAAGGGAATTATTCAGCCTATCTTGGTCCGAAGCCTACCGGGCATGGATGATGTCTTCGAAATTATCGCAGGTGAACGGCGTTGGCGGGCGGCCCAGCGTGCTTCCCTGCATGACGTGCCGGTTATCGTTGTTGAGGCGGGGGATAAAGAAGCCCTTGAGATTGCGATTATCGAAAATGTGCAGCGCGCTGATCTCAACGCCCTAGAAGAAGCCGTTGGCTATGAGCAATTAATCGCCGATTACGGCTATTCGCAAAATGATCTATCGCGCATCATCGGTAAAAGTCGTAGCCACATCGCCAATACGATGCGGCTCACGCGACTGCCTGAGGGTGTCAAAACGATGTTGTCGAGCGGTGAATTGTCGGCAGGACACGCCCGCGCTTTGCTATCGGTTAAAGATCCTGATGCCATTGCGCGTCGCATTGTCGAACGCGGTATGACGGTGCGCGATGTCGAACGTATTGCCCAAGAAGATGACAAAACCGAGAAATCGTCCGAAACGCCCCGGAAACGTGAAAAAGATCCTGATACACGGGCGCTCGAAAAGGCGATAGAAGATGTTTTGGGCTTATCGGTGTCGATATCGCACGGTGCCCGCGGCGGTGAATTAAGGATCAAATACCGGACCTTAGAACAACTCGACGCTGTTTGCCGCCGTTTGCGAGATTAAGCTCGGTTTGCCTGTGAGCGCCGTGCCGCTATCGCCAAAGTTAAACAGGCGCGTGAGGCAAGGCTCTCCCCTAAAGCGGCATTTTTGCGACAGGCGGCCTGAGCCTCGCCCAACGTGGTGATTGCACTTTCTAAACCTGGCATCGTCCATAACGAGAGATGGCGTTGAAACGCTGGGCTTCGTTTAAAGAAAATGCGCGCATTGCGCTCAACATCCGTCATGGATTGACCCTTGTCGAGTGCAAGTCGTGACTTGGCGAGCAAGAGGGCGTGCCGCAATAGAGCGCCAATGATAACTCCGGAATCCTGTCCCTCTCTCAAGGACCGGCTGAGGGCTGAATCCGCTCCCGTGGAATCACCGGCAAAGACCGCATCGGTTAGCATATCGGTGGCGAGCGCAGACGCGTCGGCCATTATGGCCTCGATATCACTCGCCTCCACCGTTCCTTTTCCATGACAATATAGTGCCAATTTCTCGATTTCACTGCGTGATAGAAGCCGATCGGCTCCTAACAGCGCAATCATCAACCCTTTGGCTTCTTGAGACGCGCGAAGATGATGCTGGGAAAGAATTTCATCTATTAATCGGGGAAGATCGCGCCCTTCATCGGCATAACAAGGCACTGCTACGGCATGTGCAGCCTTTTCAACACCAACGCGAAGCGGGTGTTTGGCCGCAAGATCGCCCGCCTCGAGAATTACCGGATTTTCGGGCCTTACCTTCAGAAGAGGCTCTAGCGATGAATTAATCTGTTTAGACCCGAGGCGAACCCATACCGCGCGGGACCCACCAAATAGTCCAAGCGTATTGGCCTCATCGACGATGCGGCTGGTGTCACTGCCGATATCGTCACCGTCCATCCGTATCAATTGAAACGCATCTTCAGGATTATCGACGAAGCTGCGTGCGATAAACCGGCTACGCTCGTGAACCAAACCGGAATCGGGTCCATAGATCAAAATCACGGAGAATTTACGATCCGGTTGTTTAACGAAGCGCTCAATATCTCCGCCTTTAAGCGCTACCATGGCGGATCCTCGCCGTTAGGAGCGGCTCGAAAACCAGGCGGCTAGCCGGGTTTCGATCTGCTCGGCCAAAACCTTAGCAACATTGATCTGGGCGCTCTGGTTGGCTCTGACCTCCGCAAAGCGCTGCGATAGCCGATCGATGGATGCGGTGGCTACCGAAGTGCCGTCGGTCAAGACATGGCCCTTAAGGTCGGTCAGCGTATATTTAGCCGATACTTGCAACGCTGCCGCATCCGATCGGCCGGTTGTTGTGTCAACCGTCGCCGAAATCAGATGATTGGATAGAACAATATCCAATTTATATTTCGGCTCTGTTAGATTAGCCGACCCGCCGTTCAAGTTAAAAAGTAGTTCTTCCTTTAAGTAATGACCCGCTATATCGGGAATAGGATTGATCGTTATTGCCGATAATTCTTGCCGTGTTGAATTGCCTGCCGCTGAATTGCCATAAAGCGGCCTAACACATCCCGCGATAATCAAAACGGCAAGAAAAACGCCGCTTAAATTTAGCCAATACAGTGCGCGCTTCTTCAAGTCATACGACGACATTGACGATCCTTTGGGGCACGACAACCACTTTTTTCACCGGCTTTCCTTCCAGCGCGGCTTGCACGGATTCCAACGCCAAGACCCCGGCTTCAACCGCTTTGGCGTCGGCTTCGCGGCTGATCGTGATTTCCGCACGCTTTTTGCCATTCACCTGAACAGGGATCGTGATGTCGTTTTCAACAATCAACGTATGATCCGCCTTCGGCCACGCCGTTTCCGCAACCATGGAAGCAAACCCAAGCTCTGACCAGCATTCCTCGGCTAAATGTGGCATCATCGGTGCAATGATTTGAACAAGGAAAGCTGCTGCCTCCCGCATCGCAGCAACCCATTCTGGGCTCACAGGTTTACCCTTCTTCACCGCCAGTTCGGCTTGAAGGGAGTTGGCCAATTCATAAGCATGGGCAACACAACGGTTGAATCTTAACCGCTCGACATCGTCTTCCACGCGAATAACCGCGCGATGGGCTGCTTTACGGATGGTGATAACGGCATCTTCCGCTGCCGCATCATGCGCATTGGGCACACCGTCAAGGTCGGCCACTTCGCCAATGAGCCTCCATAACCGCTGGACAAAACGGGCTGCCCCTTGGACACCCTCCTCCGTCCAGATAACGTCTCGTTCGGGCGGGGAGTCGGATAGCATGAACCAGCGCGCCGTATCCGCCCCGAAAGTACCGATAATGTCATCCGGATCAATCGTATTGCGCTTCGACTTCGACATTTTTTCGATCGAGCCGATTTCTACTGGCGCACCGGTTGCTAGAAGTTTGGCCGACCGATCAGCCCCGTCTGAAACAATCTCGATTTCAGCAGGCGAGACCCATTGTCCGCTGGCGTCTCGATAGGTCTCGTGCACCACCATCCCTTGAGTGAACAAGCCATCGAAGGGCTCGCTTACGCCGGCATGGCCAGTCTTTTTCATCGCACGGGTAAAAAAGCGGGAGTAGAGGAGATGCAAAATCGCATGCTCGATACCACCAATATATTGGTTAACGGGCAGCCAACTATCGACCGCCGGGCGGTCCGTTGGCTGATCGTCCATCCATGGATTGGTAAACCGCGCGAAGTACCATGATGAATCGACGAACGTATCCATCGTATCCGTTTCGCGCCGCGCTGGCTTGCCGCATTGCGGACATCCGACATGTTTCCACGTCGGATGACGATCCAACGGATTGCCCGGCACGTCGAAGGTTACGTCTTCCGGCAGTTTAACTGGTAAATCCTTGATCGGAACCGGAACCGTACCACACACCTCGCAATGGATAATCGGAATCGGGCAACCCCAATAACGTTGGCGTGAAATACCCCAATCGCGCAGGCGGAAATTAACTTTACGCTTACCAATCGGAGCAGAACCCAGGGTTACGGCTTCAAGACGCTTGGCGACTTCCTCTTTGGCGGCTGCAATGGTAAAGCCGTCTAAAAAAGCCGAATTGCAGATCAATCCTTCGCCATCATAGGGCGTGTCACCCACCTGATAGGTTTTGGGATTCTGATCCGCCGGACATACAACGGTTTTGATTGGCAAATGATAGGCCGTCGCAAAATCAAAATCGCGCTGGTCATGGGCTGGACAACCGAAAATGGCACCGGTGCCATAATCCATCAGGATGAAATTGGCGACATAAACCGGAATCATCCAAGTGGGATCAAACGGATGGGCAACACGAATACCCGTATCGAAGCCTTTTTTCTCTGCCTTATCAATCGCTTCTTGAGCGGTACCCATGCGACGACATTCGTCGATAAAGGCGGCCAGCCCTGTATTATCGGTGGCAACTTTCTTGGCCAAGGGATGTTCGGGGGCTAGGGCTACGAAGCTGGCGCCAAACAAGGTATCGGGTCGGGTCGTGTAGATTTCAATGTCACTTTCGCCCTTTGGCGCGGTAGCCGTGTCGAGCGCGAACCGAACCGAGAGACCTTCGGAGCGGCCAATCCAGTTCTTTTGCATCAGGCGGACCTTTTCTGGCCACCTTTCCAATCCATCGAGCGCGTCGTTTAGCTCTTGCGCATAATCGGAAATTTTAAAGAACCATTGGGTAAGTTCGCGCTGTTCGACGAACGCGCCCGAACGCCAGCCGCGACCGTCGATCACTTGCTCATTGGCGAGTACCGTCTGATCTTCCGGATCCCAGTTGACCTTAGCGGTCTTGCGATCGATCAGCCCGTTGTTCAAGAAATCGATGAACATCCGCTGTTGGTGCTTGTAATAGGAAGGATCGCAGGTTGCGATTTCTCGGTGCCAGTCGAGCGATAGACCCATGCTTTTGAGCTGCGTCCGCATCGAGGCAATATTGGCATAAGTCCATGTCGCCGGATGGGTTTTATTGGCCATCGCTGCGTTTTCCGCAGGCATGCCGAAAGCATCCCAGCCCATCGGATGCAAGACATTGAACCCGCGTGCCCGCTTATAGCGGGCAACAACGTCGCCCATCGCATAATTACGCACATGGCCCATATGGATGCGACCCGATGGATAGGGGAACATCTCCAGCACATAATATTTTGGCCGCGGATCATCATTTTTCGTGCGAAAAAGTTCGCGGGAATCCCAGGTCTGCTGCCATTTCCGCTCGGCTTCGCGGGCGTTGTAACGCTCGGTTCTCATGTCAATTCCGACTAATTGTACTGTGCAATAAAATACCTTCGCGCAAACGCTTGCGCCGCGCGGCTCAACCAGACTAGGACACGATTTAGGCCTTGGGGTCAATCTTTCCAAAACGGGAGCACAAGTAATGTCGGCGGATTTGGATCAGGATGTGGTAACACGGCTTCGTCAGGTGCGATCTGAGATTGATCGGGCGGCACGGGATGCGGGCCGAAAGCCTTCCGCCGTTACACTGGTTGCGGTTTCCAAAACTTATTTTGCCGATGCGATCGAGCCCGTTCTCGAAGATGGCCAACGTATTTTTGGCGAAAATCGCGTGCAAGAATCACAAGCCAAATGGCCGGATTTGAAGGCTCGCTTTCCGGACGTAGAGCTGCATCTGATTGGTCCTTTGCAAAGCAACAAGGCGAAAGAAGCGGTCGCGCTCTTTGACGTCATCGAAACCGTTGATCGGCCGTCGATTGCGGAAGCGCTTGCGAAAGAATTTTCTAAAACCGACCGTCGACCCAAACTTTATGTTCAGGTCAATACGGGCGAAGAAGCGCAAAAGGCGGGGATTGCTCCGCAAGAGGCGGATGCGTTTTTAAGGCGCTGTCGCGACGAATGGCATTTGCCGATCGAGGGCTTGATGTGCATCCCGCCGGTCGATGAACCGCCTTCGGCTCATTTCGGGCTATTGGCAAAAATTGCGGCACGAAACGGCCTCAAAACTCTATCGATGGGGATGAGTGCCGATTTTGAGGCCGCTATCCAGATGGGCGCTACCCATGTTCGGGTCGGGAGCGCCATTTTCGGTCACCGTGCCTAACGTTTGCCGGTGCGATCCCGTAGATAGCGGCGCAGCTCGTCATCGCGGTAATCGGTTGCCGCAAGGGTTGCGCCTGTAGCGATCAGGGTAGGCCCATCAAGCGATGTCGTCATGCCGATAACACCGAGTTCGGCCGCTTTTGCCGAAGCCACGCCAGCTTTTGAATCCTCGAAGGCCACGCTACGCGCTGCATCACCATTGAGGCGGGCTAGTCCCGTGAGATACGGAAGCGGATGAGGCTTAGCGTGGGCAAGGTCATCGGCAAGAATGACCGCGGTGAATCGATCGGTAGCCTTAAGGCTTGAAAGCACCAAGGTCGCGTTTTCACGGGGGGCGTTGGTTACCGCCGCATACCGCAACCCCACCGAATCGGCCCAGTCCAAAATATCGATCAAACCTTCCAGCGGAACCATATCGGTTGCCAATTCACGAAAACGGGCTTCCTTCCGATGGCCAATCGCTTCATGCTCGCTGACGGGCACATGGGGGAGTAGGTCGGCGAAGATGGCGCTGTTGATGCGACCCGACACCTGCGTTTTATAGGTCTCCTCATCGACCTCCACCCCGTAAAGACGTGTGATGTCGTTGAAGGCGAGGATATGGATTCGGTCCGTGTCGACCAGCGTTCCATCAATATCAAAGAGTAGACAGGCTTCGGTGCTTTGGGACACGATTGGGTACTTTCAATGAATGATCAGGCGCGCTTTAGCGTGGAGGCGAGGCAGCAGGAGCTCCATGCCTTTACGGTCCAAAGCGATACAGCCCTCTGTAGGCGTGAAGCCATCGCGTGCGAGATGAATGAAAATGGCACTGCCGCGCCCGCGGGTGGCAGGTCGACGGTTCCAATCCGTTTCAATCACAATGTCATAGAGACGATCTTGTCGCCAGAGCGTCTCATGCGAAAAGCGGCTTGGTCGGCGGATCAACCGGTTATACCGATGGGATAAGGCATCATCGCACCAGCCATCGTTCGGCGTAATGGATTTGGCTGGTAGGGCAAAGGATCGCGTGCGCCACTGGTCGCTGCGAAAATACACCGCGACAGGGCGCAGAACGGCGCGAGGCGTTCCGCCATCGCCTTCGCGCTTCCGGGTTACACTTCCGGCGCGGCCAAGCGCACAAGGAAGCGTTATTGGCCCAAGCCGCAAAATGCCGCGTTGGTGATCGGTCGGATGATGATAGAGATGAACCGTGGTCTGATGTACCATGAACGGATCCGAAAGGTGTCAAGCCTTGTAAAAGGGACTGATGCTGGTCTACCCACGCAACCATCTTGGGGCAAGTCCGTGAACAAGGTTTGGGGAGCAGATGGCTGAAGGACTTTCGATTCTGCTGATGGCGCCGGATCTGGATCAGGCAGCCGCTATAACCGAACAATTGGTGCTGGACCCGGGCCTATCGGTTTCAACGCTCAGAAACCCACCCTATTTTTCCGGTCCTCTTGAGGCCGAACGATATGATCTGGCCCTTGGACTTGGCGCGTCCATCAAGTCTGTCGATGACTTGCGTATCGCAGGTTACCGGGGACCGGTTCTGGTGCTTGCTCGCGAAGCAATTGTTGTCGACGGGGTTGATTATCTCCCGTTGCCAACCCGGGTATCGATTCTTTTGGCCCGCATCCGCAGTGTGATCCGTTCATTTGAAGCGCGCGAAGACCCTTGGCTTACCATTGGCGCGTTCCGCCTTATGCTCGGCTCGAAGACCCTAATTGGGCCAGACGGCCTCGTTCAAAAGCTGACCGATAAAGAAACTGACATTTTGCGTTTTATGCATCGCGCGGGCGGCGAGATTGTTACCCGGGAGGTCTTGTTGGCTGAAGTCTGGGGCTATAATGCACGTGTCAGTACCCATACGCTTGAAACTCATATTTATAGGCTCCGCCAAAAAATCGAGTTGGATCCGGCCAATGCTGGTCTACTCGTAACCGAAGCGGGCGGTTACCGTCTCGTTGAGGGACAAGAAGGAAAACAATCGAATGGCGCTTGATGACGAAATTGCTTTGTTGCGGCGCTTGGATTTTTTCGATGTTTTCGAGCAAGATCAGCTTCGATTGATGCTGTTTGCTGCGGATCGGCGCGTATTGAGGCCGCATGAGATACTTTTTATGCGGGGCGATGCGGCACAAGAAGGTTATCTGGTCCAATCCGGTCTCGTGGCCCTTCTTTCGGACGATAGCCAAGTGGTCGAACAAGTGCGGCCGGGAATGTTGATTGGTGAATACGCTTTGCTAACACCGGGCGAGCGTTTGACGACGGCGGTAGCGCGAGAGGCCACGAGCCTTATTGTCTTGCCACGTAAATTGATTGTGCGGCTGCTTACGGAATATCCCGATGTTGCCGCGGCCTTGCGACAAAAACTGGTGAGCCGGGCCGAATCCTTTAAAAACGCCATCGAAAAGATCGGCGAGCCACGCCTTTAAGGTTTACTTGAACCGGACCGTTACCGGAACATGGTCGGATGGCCGCTCCCATCCGCGTGCCGCGCGATGGATATCGATAGCCGCGAGGCCCGGAGCCAATTCTCGTGAAACCCAGACATGGTCCAACCGGCGTCCGCGGTTCGACGCTTCCCAATCCGCCGCCCGATAACTCCACCAAGTAAAAACCCGCTCAGGCTCGGGTTTCAACGTACGGATGGCATCGACCCAATCGGCCGATTGGATAGCCGCCGCCAATTTTTCACATTCGATCGGCGTGTGGGAGACGACATCAAGCATTTGCTTGTGACTCCAGACGTCATTTTCAAGCGGCGCAACGTTCAGATCACCGACCAAAATGGCTTTGCCCGAGGCTGGCTGATCGGAGGCACCCCATGCCCGCATGTCGTCGAGAAACTGCAATTTGTGGGCAAATTTTTCATTTGCTTCTGGATCGGGTACATCGCCACCCGCCGGCACGTAGAAATTATGGACGGTGATGCCTTTAGCCGCGCGCGCCTCGGCTCCAAAGGTGACACTGATGTGCCGACAATCCGTTTTATCCGCAAACACGCGGATATCCTGCGAGATAAAGGGCAAACGTGAAAGAATGGCTACGCCGTGATAGCCTTTTTGACCGCTGACGGCGATGTGGCCATAACCGAGTTTCTTGAAATCGGTTGCCGGAAACTGGTCGTCCGGACATTTGGTTTCTTGCAAACACAGCACGTCGGGCCGTGTTTCTTCCAAAAAGCGTTGGACAAGGCCAGAGCGCAGCCGAACCGAATTAATGTTCCACGTGGCGACCGCGAGGCTCATGCTGGATCTTCCTTATTTCTTGGTATGGCTGTTGGTCTGAACCGGAATAACAAACAGCGCCGGATCAGGCTCATGCCGGATGTCGATATTGGTCAGGGTTACCCGAACCTCATAGCCTTGCGGGTCCGTTACCGTCCACCGTTTCAGCAGCAGCGTTTTGGCATCAAATCCCAAGGCAATGCGCGAGGTGCCGCCAAAGGTTGACGAGTCTTCACCGTAGACGGTTGTTTCATCGCCTTCCCGGCTCACATCAAGGATCTTGAAATCGCGCGCCAGATTGATGGTGCTGCCCAGCAGAAATTTGAGCGGTGTCAGGCCAATCGAATAGACGTCTTGGGTGCCCAGTCGGGAATCAATCACAGCTACTGAATTTCCGTCAGCAATAATGGTGATCGCGCTTGGCGGATTATAATCGAAACGAAGGCGACCCGGTCGATAAACAGTCAGCTTTCCAGTGCTTAACTGGCCATTGCCGCTGGTTTGGCTAAATTTGGCGCTAAATTGTGTAAGGGCCGTCAATTGGTCATTAATCGCCGTAAGCAATTCGTCCGCTGAAAGTTCGGACGGCGCGGGTGTCATGGGTGTAAGCGTGACGGCCGCGGGCTTCACTGTTGGTTGGACGGTTACCGTTGCGGGCGGCGGCGTTGTAGCGGACGGACCAAGGGAAGCCGGACGCCGCGGCGGCAGCGGAATCAGCAGATTATCCGCCCTTCCCTCATCCGCGATTCCGATCAACAGTAAGACAACCATCAGTTTAATGAGGCGGCGCTGCAGACGCGTTAGCATTAGTTGGCCCGTCTGGTCGGCTTTATTCCCCGTCAAAATCATGCCCGCTTTCGGGTTTTGCTCCGAGCAAGATTTCGCGCTTTCCCGCATGGTTTGGCTTGCCAACAACGCCTTCTTGCTCCATCCGCTCCATGATGGAGGCCGCACGGTTATAGCCGATTTGAAGGCGGCGTTGAATATAGGAAGTTGAAGCCTTTTGATCGCGTAACACGATGGCAACAGCCTGATCATATGGGTCCTGCCCAGCCGTGCCGAAACTGCCCTGATCGAAGACGGCACCGTCCGCTCCGTCTTCTATATCACCCTGATCGTCGCGGGTGACTTCTTCAAGATAATTGGGTCGGCCTTGCGCTTTGAGATGGGCCACAACTTTTTCGACTTCGCCATCAGAAACAAAGGGACCATGGACACGGCTGATTCGTCCCCCGCCAGCCATGAACAACATATCGCCTTGGCCGAGCAATTGTTCGGCACCCTGTTCGCCCAAAATGGTCCGACTATCGATTTTTGATGTGACCTGAAACGAGATGCGGGTCGGAAAATTTGCCTTGATCGTGCCGGTGATGACGTCCACCGAAGGCCGTTGCGTTGCCAGCACAACGTGGATACCTGCGGCACGCGCCATTTGAGCCAAACGCTGAATGGCGCCTTCAATGTCCTTTCCCGCGACCATCATCAGATCGGCCATTTCGTCGACGATCACCACAATATAGGGGATCTGTTCGAGGCTCATGATCTCATCTTCGAAGATTGCCTCGCCAGTATCGCGGTCAAAGCCGGTCTGGACCGTGCGGGTAATGGTCTCACCCTTGGCGGCGGCTTCGGCGATCCGCGCGTTGAAACCGTCGATGTTACGAACGCCGAGCTTGGACATCTTCTTGTAGCGCTCTTCCATTTCGCGCACGGCCCATTTCAACGCTACGACCGCCTTGCGAGGATCGGTAACGACGGGCGTCAAAAGATGGGGAATGCCGTCATAAACCGAGAGTTCCAGCATTTTCGGATCAACCATGATCAAGCGGCATTGTTCCGGTTTCAGGCGGTACAAGAGCGATAAGATCATCGTATTGATAGCCACCGATTTACCGGAACCAGTCGTTCCGGCCACCAGCAAATGCGGCATGCGCGCCAGATCCACCAGAACGGGCTCGCCGCCAATGGTTTTGCCGAGCGCCACCGCCAGTTTCATTTGGCTGGTTTTGAAGTCTTCATTGGCGATCATTTCACGAAAATAGACCGTCTCGCGCCTTTGATTGGGTAATTCGATACCAATGGCATTACGACCCGGTACAACTGCAACACGGGCCGAAATTGCGCTCATCGAACGGGCGATATCATCGGCCAAACCGATGACGCGCGAGGATTTAATGCCCGGCGCCGGCTCCAGCTCGTACAACGTCACCACAGGGCCAGGACGAACATTAACGATTTCGCCGCGAACCCCGAAATCTTCCAGCACGCCTTCCAACATTCGTGCATTCTCTTCGAGCGCATCGCTCGACATTACCGGGCCTACGAGCTGTTTTGCCTCGTTCAACAGATTTTGTGAGGGCAGGGTGTAGAGGTCGAGTTCGCCCGCTTTGGTGACAGCGGCCTTGGCCGGTTTGACCGTAGGCTTGCGCGTCCGTGAAATCGATGGTGCCGACGGCTCCTCGGCCGTCCGCTCAGCGGTGTTGATCGTCCCATCCAAGCCAGGCTCGTGACGGGAAGCGCGGTTCGAGCGAATTCCCGCATACAGATCTTCTGGCGTAACGCGCGCGATATACCAGCGCTTGATCGCGTTTTTTACGCTGAGAAGGCCGTGTATAGCGGCGCCGGTCCAAACCGTCAGTCTGCTTTGCTCGCCAGTGTCGATGTCATCATGATCATCGTAACCGTCATAGCTCTGTTCGTCGAAACCTCCGGTTCTTGAGGGTTTCCGTGCGCGGCTTGGCCCGAAGCCTACGCCCGAAGCCCACATCAGGCCGAAAAAGCCCACAAAGGCAAATCCGATGAGAAGAATAGGGCGCGGCGAAACGCCTTCCACCGGGGGCAATTTTTGAATCACGCCTAAAATGGCGTCACCTGTAATACCGCCTAGGCCAATCGGAAGCGGCCAAGCGCCCATGATTGGCAGGGTGCTGATTAAAGCGGAAGTAGCAAGGCCACCAAGCAACCACATCACAAAGCGAAGACGCGGGCGGGTCAAAAGATTGCCGGACATCAGCCGAAAGCCGAGAAAGCCAAGCGGTGCCAGCCATGCCAGAGCGGCCAGACCAAAGAGTTGCAGCATAATATCAGAAATGATTGCGCCGGGCCGTCCGAGGAGATTGGTAACCGGGCGGTTGACCGCTTGATTTAGGCTTGGGTCTTGCACCGACCATGTGATCAGCGCGAGCGCAATGCAGATGGTTAAAACGAGCAGCGCGACGCCAGCAATTTCCGACAGCCGACGGCCAAAAAACAGCCTCAGATGTCCTGAAACCTCGGTAAATTCGGCTTGGCGTGGACGGGAAAGACGCATTCAGGAACCGGGTTCTAACAAGGACAGATCGAGGCGCAAGAAAGCGCGACATTCGGGTATATCTCTGTTTATTCGGGCCGGGTTAATGCCTGATTAACCTTGCGCGTAGAGCAAAAAAATGGCGGCCCGTTTCGGGGCCGCCAAGGTGCTTTTGGGAGGAAACGAACCGGGGAGGAAAACGTCCCCGGTGAAGGATTCAGTTGTTGTATGCACGCTCGCCATGGCTTGCGATATCGAGACCTTCGCGCTCCTGTTCAACGGGAACCCGAAGACCGATCACAAGATCGACGATCTTGTAGAGAATTGCCGAGCCGAGGCCAGACCATACGAGGGTCAAACCAACCGCTTTGGCCTGAATGATGACCTGAGCCAGCATGTCGTAAGGTGCCTCCGCCGCGGTGCCTGGAACGAGGCTGTAATCGACGAGGCCTACGCCGCCCAGTCCCTTTGACACCAACACGCCGGTAGCAAGAGCACCGAGGATACCGCCGACGCAGTGGACGCCGAAGACGTCCAGCGAGTCGTCGTAGCCAAACGCATTCTTGACCGTCGAGCAGAAGAAGAAGCACACGCCGCCAGCCAAAAGGCCTAGAACGATCGAGCCCATTGGACCGGCATAACCAGAGGCAGGCGTAATGGCGACAAGGCCTGCAACCGCACCCGACACCAGGCCGAGAAGCGAAGGCTTACCTTTGGCGATCCATTCAACGAACAACCACGAAAGTGCGGCGGCAGCGGTTGCAACGAAGGTATTGACGAAGGCCAGCGCCGTCGTGCCATTGGCTTCGAGGTTAGAACCTGCGTTAAAGCCGAACCAGCCAACCCACAGAAGCGAAGCGCCGATCATGGTCATGGTGAGCGAGTGAGGAGCCATCAGCTCTTTACCATAGCCCGTACGCTTGCCGATGATGAGGGCGCCAACCATGCCAGCAATACCGGCATTGATGTGAACGACCGTGCCGCCGGCAAAGTCGAGTGCACGCCATTTGAACACCATGCCGGCATCCGCATTGACGGCGTCCAAAGCAGCCTGAGCGGTTGCCTTCGTCGCGTCGTCAGTCGCTGCAGCCAAAGCCTTGGCAGCATCGCCGATGGCATCAGGGCCGCCCCAATACCAAACCATGTGGGCAATTGGGAAATAGATCAGCGTGACCCAAAGAACGATAAACACGATCAGAGCCGAGAAACGGACGCGTTCCACGATAGAACCGATGATCAGTGCCGGCGTGATGCAAGCAAAGGTCATCTGGAACGCCATATAGACGAGCTCAGGAATGTAAACGCCGTTCGAGAAGGTGGCCGCCGTTGCATCAGGCGTAACACCGATCAAAAACGCCTTCGAGAAGCCGCCGATATAGTCGTTGAGGCCGCCGCCATTTGTAAAGGCGAGCGAATAGCCATAGGCGACCCATAAAATGGCGACAATGGCGACGATGGCGAAAACTTGAGCCAGCACGGAGAGCATGTTCTTCGTACGGACAAGGCCGCCGTAAAACAATGCGAGACCGGGAACCGACATCATGAGGACGAGCGCGGTCGAAATCAGCATCCACGCTGTATCACCCTTGTTGGGTACCGGCGCATCGGCGGCATAGGCCACCGTTCCGGCGAGTGCTGCGAGGGTCAAACCTCCAAGCACCGATTTAATGGATTTGGAAAATGTCATGAAACTATCTCCCTTATGACGGCCTTAGAGCGCGTCGTTGTCACGTTCGCCGGTCCGGATGCGGACGGCTTGTTCAATCGGGAATACGAAAATCTTACCATCGCCAATTTGGCCGGTTTTGGCTGCTGACGTGATCGCATCAATCACTTTTCCAACAAGATCGGAAGCAACAGCAACTTCAATTTTCAGCTTAGGCAGGAAACTGACGGCATATTCTGCACCGCGATAGATTTCCGTATGTCCTTTTTGCCGACCGTATCCTTTGACCTCGGTAACGGTCAGGCCGTGGACGCCGAGCGAGGTCAACGCATCGCGCACCTCTTCCAGCTTGAAGGGCTTGATAATGGCCATCACAATTTTCATGGCGTTAGATCCCAGTTTGCCGTCGCGGACTGCTCGGCCGCGACTTCAGCTGGGTTTCCTAATTCAAGGGCCGTGCCAGCCTTGAATTAGGGCGATTAGGCCCCTTTTTGCTGCGCAAGGCGTCTATCGTCGCTCACACAGGAGGCATATGCCTAATTTTTATGCAATTAGCGATCAAGCTAAATCGGCCCGGTGACGGATGAGACCTTCTTGGGCAACGGACGCGACCAATTGACCTTCCCGGGTAAAAATAGATCCTCGCGCAAAGCCGCGCGCCCCGCCGGTAAAGGGGCTTTCTTGCGCATAAAGCAACCATTCGTCCGCTTTGAAGGGGCGATGGAACCAGAGGGCGTGGTCGAGGCTCGCTGCCTGAATTTCCCGCTCAAATACCGTTCGTCCATGGGCCACCAAGGTTGAATCAAGCAGTGTCATATCGGAGGCATAGGCAAGGACAGCCTGATGGATTGCGGGATCATCTGGCAGAGGTCCCGTCGCTCTTATCCAGACATTGAAACGCGGTTCGAGGGGCTCGCGCGACATATAGCGTTTGAATTCTACAGGACGGAGCTCGATGGGTCGTTCACGTTCAAAATAGCTTCTGACCGGATCGGGCATAAGGGGCATAACACGGGCTCGAATGTCCTGTTCATTGGGCAAATCGTCCGGATCAGGCACGTTTGGCATTGTGATTTCATGGCTTAGTCCTGCTTCAGCCACCTGAAAGGAGGCCGAAAGTGTAAAAATGGGCTGGCCATGTTGGATGGCATTCACGCGCCTGGTGGTGAAGCTGCGGCCATCTCGAATCCGTTCAACGTCATAAATAATCGGTATCCTCGGATCTCCCGGCAACATGAAATAGCCGTGCAGCGAATGGGGCGCGCGTCCTTCCACCGTGCTGGTTGCCGCAACCAATGCCTGTCCGATCACTTGTCCGCCAAATACCCGTTGCCAACCTGAATCCGGGCTTTGCCCGCGAAAGAGGTTTTCCTCGAGCTTTTCGAGGTCGAGAATGGATAAAAGCGTCTGGACGGCGGAACTCATCATTATCTCCGAGACAAATTAAGCGATACAGACGGTTATGAACGCCATGTTCTAGCAAAACGTATAACAGCCGGTGAAGGACATATGCCGGCCATCAAAGGTTGTGGAAGGAATGAGCACCGGCGCTGAGCATTCTATGGGCATTATTCTTAGGACGACGGATCGGTAGGACTGGTCAAACGTTAAAAGATTTGAGGCCTCTTGTCATCGGCTGGTTCCACGTTGCGTTGCTCGATATCTGCGCCTAGAAGGGGTCATGCTTGGCTAAAGGGCTAGGTTTGGAGACGGAGTGTCATGCGTCGATATGATATCGTCATTGCCGGTGGCGGCATCGTCGGCTTGAGTCTCGCCCTTGCCTTAAAGCGCACCATGCAGGGTGCGTTGTCGGTATGTCTCATCGATTCGCCCAACCCTCGTGAGGACGATCGAGCCTTTGCTTTTTCGGCCGGCTCGGTCCGCATGTTCAAGGTCCTTGGCCTTTGGGAGGCTATCGAACCCGACGCTCAACCCATTCACGATATGGTGATCACAGATAGTCGGTTGGAGGACCCGGTTCGCCCCGTATTTCTGACGTTTGGCGGGGAAGCAACGCCTGGCGAGCCCTTTGCCCATATGATTCCGGAGCAAGCGGTGATCGCGGCACTTGATGAGGCTGTCGCCGCTTCTGGTATCGAGCGGATCCCGGGTAGAATAGCTTCGGCGCGTCCGGAGGCGGGCTCGTCTTTGGTGACGCTGTCGGATGGTAGCCAATGTCGCGCTTTACTTGTTATTGCGAGCGATGGGGCCAAATCACGCCTCCGCGAGGATGCCGGTATTGGCTGGATAAATTGGTCTTATGAGCAATCAGGCATTGTGGCCACGATCGGCCATGAACGCGAGCATAACGGACAGGCCGAAGAGCATTTCCTGCCTTCGGGACCGTTTGCCATGCTGCCTTTGACGGGCAATCGGTTTGCGATGGTATGGTCGGAGACCACCGACCTTGCCCGTTTGGTCTTGCAGCGTTCGGACGCGGATATCCTCGCCGAAATCGAAAAGCGCGTCGGTTTACGGCTGGGCGAACTCACCCTTCTATCGCGTCCGCGTGCTTACCCGCTGGGTTTCGGATTGGCTCGGCGTTTTGGTGGAGAGCGGTTGGCTTTGGTCGGTGACGCCGCCCATCTGATGCATCCGATAGCCGGTCAGGGACTTAATTTCGGGTTGCGAGATGTCGCCGCTTTGGCTGAAATCATCACGGACCACGCTTTATTGGGGCTTGATCTTGGCGATACCTTGGTGATCGAAGCCTATGAACACGCCCGCCGAGCGGATACCGTCGCGATTTTATCGGTGACGGACGCCCTGAACCGCTTGTTTTCGAATCACGCCATGCCATTGCGCCTTTTGCGTGATTTGGGCCTCGGCGTGGTCGATCGGCTACCCTCCATCAAATCCCGCCTGATCCGCGAAGCAGCAGCGATTAATCCTCATCTGCCGCGCTTGATGCGGGGTGAATCCTTACCCGGCTTTTGAAGGCTAGACGTTGTCCTCGTCGAGCGTGGCAACGAGCTTGGCGAGGGTACGATCATGGATCCCCATCCGGACCAATTCGGCCACCGTGGCCCGGACATAATCGGGATTATTGCCCGATACGCCAACCCCGTGCCTGACCCGCTCGACCAAAGCCTCGTGGGACAATTTTCTGGCATATTGGCTATGTAAACGGTCGGCTGTGAAGGCAACACCGTCAACAACACGTCCGTCGGCCAGCCTTAACCGATGATAGGTCTCACGATAAACGGAGGTCACCTGCTCGCGGTCGCGTAAATAATCCAGCGTGGCGTCAGCCTTTTCAACCGGCACGCGAAAGGCAATGCCGCGACATGACCCTCCGCGATCAAGCCCCAAAACAAGGCCGGGCCGTTCGGCAGTGCCTCGGTGGTGCACCGATAAAATGCATAGCGCGCGATGATAGCCATTCAGTGTGGCCTCGATACGTTCCTGAAAGTCGAACCCCGGCCGCCACATCAGCGACCCGTAGCCGAATACCCAAAGATCGCTTTTTGCGGCGTGGTGCGTCATTTCTTCGACCTATCAGCGACTTTCTTGGTCGGCAAGTCTCTTCCGTCTTGGTGGTTGAAACCAGCGTGGGTTACAAGAAGGTTGCATCGCCAGAAGGAAAATCCAAACGTGATAGAGCCAAACGCCCTCGCTCCGAAACGCAAATCCCGCATTGGCCTCTACGCGATGCCTGTTTTGGTCGCGGTATTCGGGATCGCCGTTTCTGTGTGGTGGACGGTTGCAACCCGTTTCGCAGATGCCGCTTTTGATCATTGGCTATCGGCTGAAGCTTCCGTCGGCCGACAATGGTCGTGCGCAACACGCAGCATGGCGGGATTTCCCTTTCGCATCGAATTGGGCTGCGAGGGTCTCGGTTTAGCCGCCAGCCAAGGCGAACTTCATACGCTTGCGATGGGCGGGTTTGTGGCCGTTGCCAATCTCTATCAGCCTTCTCTGCTATTAGTGGAAAGCCACGGCCCCCTAACGGCAACCCTTGCCAATGGTCAAACGCTGTCGCTGCAGTGGGTATTGATGCGGACACGCCTTCATTTCGAAACACCGAACCGTGCGGATCAGATCGACTGGGCGGTGGATGGGTTGGCCTCTGAAAGCGACAATCGGCTTCTCGCCGGCACATTAGGCCACGCCGAAGTCCATATGCGGAAACGTCCGAAGGAGGACGGTCCGTCAACCGACCTCGACCTAGCCGCTTCATTGGCCGACGCGGTGTTGCGCGATTCTTCTGTACCGGCCTTTTTCAATGGTCAGGGAACGATCAAACAGGGCGTTATATTGGCCGATCACCCCGGTTTGACGGGCGTGGAGGCTTGGCGGAGCGCAGGCGGCGAGATTGGCATTGAGCATTGGGATATGTCGCGCGGCGATCAATCGCTTCATCTGTCCGGAACGCTGGCGATCGACGAGACCCATCGCCTTGCGGGGAAAGTTGACGTCGCGGCTAAGGGCGTGGGCGAATTGTTCAAAGAAACCGGATTTGCCACGCTGGGAAGTGCATTGGGTGGTGGTTCGGTGCAATTGCCGCTTACATTCGCCAAGGGGCGGCTCTTGATCGGTCCGTTACGGCTTGCTGAATTTCCGCCGCTTTACTGAGGGCTGTCGGTTTTGGGCTGACGTCCAAAATCGGGGGCCGACGAATCCTGTCCAATTTCGATAATCGAGCGCCGGATCGCACGGGTGCGGGTAAAATGATTGAACAACGCTTCGCCATCGCTATAGCGAATCGCCCTTTGAAGCGATGATAAATCCTCGGTGAAACGGCCGAGCATTTCGAGCACCGCTTCCTTGTTGTTCAAGAACACATCGCGCCACATGGTTGGGTCGGATGCGGCGATACGGGTAAAATCGCGAAAGCCGCCAGCCGAGAATTTGATCACTTCCGATTGCGTAACGGCTTCGAGATCGGCCGCCGTACCGACAATATTATAGGCAATGAGATGCGGAAGATGGCTCGTAATCGCTAAAACGAGATCATGATGAGCGGGTGACATTTCTTCCACCATCGATCCGGCACCTTCCCAAAAGGCGCGAATGGTCGCGATGGCATCGGCATTTTGGCCCTCTGGCGGCGTCAGGATGCACCAACGGTTCAAAAACAGCGTCGGAAAGCCCGCATCCGGCCCTGATTGTTCGGTTCCAGCCACCGGATGGGCCGGCACAAAATGCACCGTTTCGGGGAGGTGGGGGGCCATTTGGCTTACAATCGATCCCTTGACCGAGCCGACATCGGAGATAATCGCGCCGCGCTTTAATCCGCTGCGCATGGCCTTGGCCACTTGACCACAGACGCCAACGGGGACGCAAAGAATGACCGCGTCGGCATCGCGAACGCCCTCGACCACATCGCCTGTAACATGATCGACCAAACCAAGCTCAATGGCTCGGGCCCGAACGGCGTCAGATGCATCGATCGCGGTGATATGACCCGCCAGATTTTTTTGCCGCGCCACGCGGGCAAGCGATGATCCAATCAGGCCTAAGCCGATCAGCGCAAGGCGCGCGAAAACAGGCGTTTCAAGCGGTGGTCCGAGACGGTCAGGCACGGGCATTGCCTCCGGCCATAAAGGAGGCAAGTTTCTTAAGGAAGGTTTGGTTGGCTTCGTCCGAGCCGATGGTCAGACGGAGGCAATCGGGCAGGCCATAGGCCCCAACCGCCCGCAGGATGAGGCCCTGCGAGGATAAAAAGGCATCGGCATCTTTCGCTGTCTTTCCCGCCGTTTGCGGAAAATGCAGCAAAAGGAAATTACCGACGCTCGGCGTAACCTTGATCCCGAGCTTTTCAATTTCGGCGGTCAATAGTGGCAACCAGCGGTCATTATGGTCAAGTGCTTTGGCGAGGTGCTCTTCATCGTTTAACGCGGCGATACCGGCTTCAAGCGCCGGGCCATTCACATTGAAAGGTCCCCGAATACGATTGAGCGCATCAATGATACCGGCAGGCGCATAGCACCAGCCGAGCCGCACCATGGCCAAGCCATAGATTTTAGAGAAAGTGCGCGTCATCACCACGTTTTCACTCGTGGCGACCAATTCGATGCCGGACGCATAATCATTGCGGCGGACATATTCTGCATAGGCCGCATCCAGCACCAGCACGACGTGCTTGGGCAAACCCGCATGCAACCGTTTGACTTCATCAAACGGGATATAGGTACCGGTCGGGTTGTTCGGGTTGGCGAGATAGACAATTTTAGTGCGCGGCGTCACTTTGGCCAAAATCGCATCTACATCGGTGGTCAGATTTTTTTCGGCCGCCACCACAGGCACGCCACCGGCGGCCATGATCGCTATTTTGTACACCAGAAAGCCATGGGTCGTAAAAATCCCCTCGTCGCCGGGGCCGATATAGGCGTTGGTGATCAGCGACAAAAGTTCGTCCGAGCCCGACCCGCAGACAATGCGCGCGGGATCAAGGCCATAACGAGCGCCGATGGCCTCGCGCAGTCGGGTGGACGAGCCGTCTGGATAAAGCTCCAACCGGTCGCTCAAACTTGCAAAGGCCTTGATCGCAGCAGGGGAAGCCCCCAGCGGGGTTTCGTTGGAAGACAATTTATAGACTTTGACGCCGGGTGCCGCTGCACTTTTACCGGGCACATAGGCCTCGATATCCATAACACCGGGGCGAGGAACGGGACGGTCAGGCATTGTAGTCATGGCGCATCTTCCGGGTTGGTCGTGAGATGAAAGCGGTTAGCATGGCTTCCAACCTCGTGCAGATCGGAAATGGAAAGCCCAAGGGTTGAGAAAGATTGGCGTAGACCCGCTTGATCGAGCGATCCCGGAGCGGAAACCAGAATAGCAGAAAGGCCGCCTAAGTCGGCAGCGGCTTCAATCGCCAAATCGTCGGCGTTAAGGGCCGATGTTAGATCGCCACGCCATCGCTCCACTTGGGCGGCGTAAACCACCCGATCCCGGATGGCTGCATCGGCCAACGGCTTCGAAATGACAAAAACAGGAAGGCCTACAGGGTGATCAACCCGCTCGACGAAAGGCAATCGCGCGATGATTTTGGGCGTACCTTCCCCGATCAGGCCGTTCCACCATGGCCCGTCGATGGCTGGCGTCGAGGCCGCAAACATGCCGAGATCACCGGCGGCCTTCGTCACCGCGTCGATGACCGCCTTGGCGGTGGCGTGCGTATGATAGGGAACCGTGAAGCCGAAGTGAAAACGGGCCGTATCCCGCAAAGGCGCATCCCCGATCGAGACATCGGCATGGACAGCATAGGGGGCCTGAACATAGGTGAAGGTCGAAATAATAACGCGCCAGATGCTTTCAACCGTATCGAACGGCAAGAGGCCATGGTGGCGTTCAGCCAAGGCGCGCATCATCGACGCTTCACGGCCGGGACGGAAAGCGGAGCCGGAATCGATGGTCTTTTTGACCTCGATCAGCGTATCGATGATGGTGCCGCGTTCCATGAGAAGGTCGTGCATGGCGGTATCGATGCGGTCAATTTCGCGTCGCAAATCGGCAAGGGAAGGTTGGGCCATGCGTTCGGTCCACTCAAGGGCATTGGATCAGTCGGCGAATGTCATAGAACGCGCGCTGCGGAAAGGCAAAGCCCACCGGCCCGCGGCGATGATAAAAACACGGAACGGTTCTTGATTAAGGTCTAAAAATTCGTCATACAGAACGTCAGAACTTGGAACAAAACCGCTATGACTCTTCGCCATGTGGCCGATCCCGACAAGCGCAACGAAGCCATCGAGCCGTCCAGCTTGGTGGCGCATTTTGGTGCGGATGAACCGCTTGCGCTGGAAAGCGGGGAGCGTCTTGGTCCATGGTCGATCGCCTATCAGGCCTATGGTCAGCTCAATGCCGACAAATCCAATGCGATTTTGTTGTGCCATGCGCTGACGGGAGACCAGCACGTTGCCAATATTAATCCGGTAACAGGAAAGTCCGGATGGTGGGAGACCATGGTTGGTCCCGGTAAGCCTTATGATACGGATCGCTTTTTTATTATCTGTTCCAATGTCTTGGGATCTTGTTTGGGCACCACCGGCCCCGCTTCGCTCGATCCGGCAACGGGCAAACCCTATGCCTTGACGTTTCCCGTTGTCACCATCCGCGATATGGTGAATGCGCAGGCCAAACTTGTCGATCGTTTGGGCATTGAGACCTTGTTTTGCGTCGCCGGTGGTTCGATGGGTGGCATGCAGGTGCTCGAATGGGCAGCGAGCCATTCCGAGCGCGTGTTTTCGGCGATGCCGATTGCGACGGCGGCAAAACATACGGCTCAGAATATCGCCTTTCACGAGGTTGGCCGTCAGGCGGTGATGGCCGATCCCGACTGGCACTCCGGCCGGTATCTCGACGAAGGCACGCGCCCCGAAAAAGGGTTGGCGGTCGCGCGGATGGCCGCGCACATCACCTATCTCTCGGAACAGGCGCTTCACCGCAAATTTGGCCGAAATTTTCAAGATCGTTCAGCGCCGACCTTTTCCTTTGATGCCGATTTCGAAGTTGAGAGCTATTTGCGGTATCAAGGCCGCGCCTTTGTCGAGCGCTTCGATGCAAATTCCTATCTCTTTCTCACCCGGGCGATGGATTATTTCGACCTCGCCAAGGAACATGATAGTGTTTTGGCCCGAGCGTTCATAGGTTCCCGCACGCGGTTTTGTATCATGTCCTTTACGTCTGATTGGCTTTTTCCAACCCGCGATTCGCGCGCCATCGTCCATGCATTGAATGCGGCAGGGGCATCGGTATCCTTTGTCGAAATCGAGACCGATAAGGGCCACGATGCCTTTTTGCTGGATGTGCCGGAGCTGCTGGATACGACACGCGGCTTTATCGATTCGGCAGCCCGCGCCCGTGGGTTAGCGGTGCCGGCGCGGAGGGCTGTGCCATGAGCCCGTTGGAAATGAATGCGGACGCCGCCTTTGCCCGCGTCGATTTGCTCAACCTTGTATCGATGGTCGAGCCCGGTTCACGCGTTTTGGATGTCGGATGCGGCGATGGTTCCTTGTTACGGCTTTTGGCCGAGAAGCGCGGCGTGGACGCCCGTGGCATTGAATTATCCCAATCGGGCGTCAATCTCTGCGTTGCGAAGGGCCTCTCGGTGATCCAGGGCGATGCGGATACGGATCTTGTTTATTATCCGGATGGATCATTCGACTATGTCATCCTGTCGCAAACGCTGCAGGCCATGCGTCAGCCGCGAGTTGTGATGGAACATATGTTGCGTATCGGGCGACGCGCCATCGTGTCCTTTCCCAATTTCGGACATTGGAAAATTCGTCTGCAATTATTGGCCACCGGCCGCATGCCGGTTACGAAAAACCTGTCATACTCGTGGTACGAAACGCCGAATATTCATTTTTGCACCATCAAGGATTTCATCGCGCTGGTCGACGAAATGGATGCGGAGATTGAGCAGGCTTCCGCGCTCGACAGGTTCGGACGACCCGTTGAAATGACCTTGCCACGGCAGATGTGGAATTTGTTTGGAGAGCAGGCAGTGTTTGTTTTGTCGGGAAAATAACGCGAATTGGAGCTGATAATTGGACCGCGAGCCTCTGGCTCGCATTCTTTGCGCGTCAGGAGATGCGCGGTCTATATGACGCTTTACTCGCTCCCCTTATCCCCCAACGGATGCAAATCTCTTACAAGGCTCTTTAGCCGTTCATCGGGTAAATGCGTATAAATCTGGGTGGTCGAAATATCGGCATGACCCAATAATTGCTGCACAACGCGAAGATCGGCCCCGTTTTGAAGAAGATGACTGGCAAAAGCATGGCGCAGCACGTGCGGGCTGATGAGCCGCGTTGGAATACCGGCTGCAGCGGCAAGCGTTTTTAAATCCCGTGCAAAAGCCTGTCGCGTCATATGGCCGCTTTCGCTGTCGGACGGAAAAAGCCAGGTCGACGCTTTCAGCCGTCCCGTTCCGAGCGCGAGATAACGCGCCATCGCGTCTTTGGATTTTTCCGTTAACGGTACCAGCCGCTCGCGTCCGCCTTTGCCTTTGACGGCCAACAGGCGGTCCTTCGTGCGGGCGGCGCGGATCGGCAATGCGACGAGCTCTGAAACGCGTAGGCCGGTTGCGTATAATAATTCCAGCAACGCTGCCAAGCGCGCAGCGCGAAAGCGCTCGCTTTCTGGCCGGTCTTGGTCGTCGATGCCTTCATTGGCCGTTTCCAGCAAGCGGTCGACATCGGCCATGCTGAGGGTTTTTGGCAAAGCGCGGCCTTGTTTCGGTCCCGTTAACGCCTGAGCTGGATCATCCGGACGCTGTCCTTCGGCATAGAGAAACCGGTAAAATTGTCGCAAAGCCGCAAGTTTTCGCGCCGCGCTTGAAGCTTTGAGCCCCGCATGTTCAAGCTCGACAAGATAAGCGCGCAGATCATCGGTCGTGGCCTCGGCAAGCGTCACGCCGCCCCGGGCCAACACGCTTTCCGCGCCATCCAGATCACGCCGATAGGCCTCAATGGTGTTTTTAGCCGCACCACGCTCGGCAGCCAACATCGCGAGAAAGCCATCAATGGCATCCGGCATAGTAAGGGTCTCTCCATCGGGCCTTTCGTTGATGATGCAAGATTCGCAGGCTTTATGCTATGAGCATGCGCCAGGATGAATGGAGTTCTAAAGGTGGAAGCATTGGGCGGATCTAGCGGCGTCGCACGCGAAGCCGGTGTGGTATCGGTGTTCAACGTGCTGGGTACCCGCTCGGTTGTGTTGGTCGGCATGATGGGGGCGGGTAAAAGTTCGGTCGGCAAGCGCTTGGCGCAACGCCTCGGGCTGCCTTTTTTTGACGCCGATACGGAAATCGAGCGAGCGGCAGGCATGACCATCCCCGAGATCTTTGCCAAGCGCGGTGAAGCTGAGTTTCGTCAAGGGGAGCAACGCGTTATCGCGCGCCTTTTGGCCGATGGTCCGATGGTGCTGGCAACGGGCGGTGGCGCGTTTATGAACGAAACCACGCGGCAACTGATTGCCGAGCAGGGCCTTTCCATTTGGTTGAAAGCCGATTTTGATGTGCTGATGCGTCGCGTCCGCAAAAGGTCCAACCGGCCCTTGCTGCAAAATCCGGATCCGGAAGGTACGTTAAAAAGCCTGATGGATGCCCGCTATCCGGTTTACGCTTTGGCCGATATTGAAATTCAGTCGCGCGATGTGGCGCATGAGGTCATCGTCGAGGAAATTATAACGGCCCTGTCCGGGCAGCTTGGAATTGGAGTACCGATCGTGCCCTTGCCCCATCCTACTCAAGCCCATGTTCGTGTTGATTTACCCGGTCGGGCCTATGACATCTGGATCGGTAGCAATCTTCTGGAGGAAGCGGGCGAGCGGATTGCCGCTTTGGCGCCCGGCTCGGCTTGCGCGATTGTAACCGATGAAACCGTGGCGGGCCTCCATCTCGCAGCGCTGGATGACAGTTTGAAAGCGGCAGGAATTCGGACCGCCGTTATCACCGTGCCACCGGGCGAGCGTTCAAAATCCGTGGCGGAATTGGACCGAGTGATCGACGGTATTTTGGCCGCTAAAATGGAACGCGGTGATCTTGTTGTCGCCTTGGGTGGCGGTGTGGTGGGCGATCTTGCCGGTTTTGCGGCTTCGATTACACGTCGCGGCATGCGCTTTGTTCAAATCCCAACATCGCTTTTAGCCCAGGTCGATTCCTCGGTTGGCGGCAAAACGGGCGTTAATTCGGTGCATGGCAAGAATTTGATCGGTGCCTTTCACCAACCCGGACTGGTTTTGGCCGATGTGGACGTGCTCGATACCTTATCGCCGCGCGAATTTGCGGCAGGCTATGCGGAAGTCGTCAAATATGGCCTGATTTCGGATGCGCCGTTTTATAACTGGCTTGAAGCCCATCATGGCGGCGTCTTTGGGGGCGGAGCGGATCGGGTCCATGCCATCGAAGTTGCCTGTAAGGCTAAGGCGGCCATCGTGATGCGGGATGAGAGGGAAGATGGCGATCGCGCTTTGCTCAATCTCGGGCATACCTTCGCGCATGCCTTTGAGCGCATCGTCGCCTATGACGGTGCGCGGCTCGTGCATGGCGAGGCGGTGTCGATTGGTCTATGTTGCGCGTTCCGCTTTTCGCAGCATCTGGGCTTGTGCAGCGGACAGGATACGACGCGTATTGAATCGCATCTCAAAACGGTCGGTCTTCCTACCCATATCCGAGATATTCCGGGCTGGGATGCTGATTCTTCAGCCATTCTGGATGCGATGGCGCAGGATAAAAAAGTGAAACGCGGAAAATTGACCTTTATTCTGGCCCGCGGCATTGGCGAAAGTTTCATCGCCCCAGATGTTTCGAGCGATGACGTCCGCGCCTATCTCGACAATCACCTGCAAACCAAGGTGGGTTAAGCGCCATGGAAACTGTTGAAATCCATACCGATCCGTTTCTCGCTTTAGGTATCGTTATCCTTTGCCTAGCGCTTTCGGCCTTTTTCTCGGGATCTGAGACGGCGTTGACCGCAGCGTCGCGCGCGCGGATGCATGCCTTAGAAAGTGCCGGCGACGAACGGGCCGGCATCATCAACCGGTTGTTACTCGCCAAAGAAAGGCTGATTGGCGCGATGCTGATCGGCAATTCGATCGTCAATATCGGAGCATCGGCCTTTACCACTAGCGTGCTGGTGCAATTTTTCGGCGCGGAAGGCGCAATCTATGCAACCGTTGTTATGTCGGTGCTGATTATTATTTTTGCCGAAGTGATGCCGAAGACGATGGCGATTTCAACGCCGGATCGGTCTGCTTTGCTGTTGGCTCGCCCGGTCGCGCTGGCGGTGGCCATGTTCGGGCCGCTCACTTTGGCGATTGAAGCGGTTGTGAGGACAATCTTGCGGCCGTTCGGGTTCCGGATTGGCGAAAACGAAGCCGTTTTATCGGCGACAGAAGAATTGCGAGGCGCGGTCGATCTGCTTCATAGTGAAGGTGGCGTCGAGGCAGAAGCCCATAAAATGTTTGGCGGACTGCTCGATCTCGCCGAGTTGGAAGTCTCGGATATCATGGTTCACCGCACCAAAATGCGGACGATTTCTGCCGATTTGCCGCCAGAGGAGATTGTGCGTGAAATTTTAGCGTCACCTCACACCCGTCTACCGCTGTGGTCGGGTTCGCCTGATAACATTATTGGCGTCTTACACGCCAAGGATCTGCTGCGGGCATATGATGCCGCCGGCGGCAAAGCCGTCAATCTCGATGTCAAGACGATAGCGCTTGATCCATGGTTTGTGCCGGATACCAACTCGCTGCAAGAACAGCTCAAAGCCTTTCTGGCTAAGAAAGTCCATTTTGCCTTGGTCGTCGACGAATATGGCGAGGTAATGGGCCTTGTGACGCTGGAAGATATTTTGGAAGAAATTGTTGGTGATATCCGCGACGAGCATGATGTTCGTGTCCAAGGGTTACGGACGCTGCCCGATGGCTCGGTGCGGGTAGATGGTTCCGTCCCGATCCGCGATTTGAATCGTGCCATGGATTGGGATTTGCCCGACGAAGAGGCCACCACCATAGCAGGCCTTGTCATCCATGAAGCCCAGACCATTCCTGATACGGGTCAAATTTTTACGTTTTATTCGTATCGCTTCGAGGTTCTACGCAAAGCCCGCAATCGAATCACGCAATTAAAAATAACCTCGCTGAAGCGGCGTAAATCCGACGATTCATAAGGCTCCTGTCCCATCGCCATAAACAAGATTTTATGGCCCAAGCCTGTTTCGTCCTTACCAATTGTTTAGAGTATTGATCTAACGTTACGTCAATCACTTCGCATGTGAATGAAAGTAGACGTGGACAATGGACGCTGCAACAGCACTTGGAATGGTCATCGGCTTTGGTGTTATTGGCTTGCTTACCACGATGGAAGGTTCGCCCGGTGCCTTCGTGAGCGAGCACGCTCTGATCGTTATTTTTGGGGGATGCGCGGGAGCCACCCTGATCCGCTTTCCTTTTTCGACCATGTTGCACGGTTTCCCAACCGGCATGCGCTATGCCTTTATGATGCATTCGTCCGAACCGCGCGAATTGATCGAGGAGATCACCAAAGTGGCGGATACGGCACGCCGTTCCGGCGCTGCGGCTTTAGAGCGCGTGGTGGTGAAAGACAAATTTCTAGCCCAAGGCATTCGCTACATTGCCGATGGCTATGACCGTGAATTCATCCGTGAAACCCTTCAGCGCGATACGGATAATTTTCTGATCCGGTTGGAGGAGGGCGGTAAATTATACCGCTCCATCGGCGATGCAGCACCTGCTTGGGGCATGATCGGCACGCTTCTCGGAATGGTGCAAATGTTCAGCCATATGGAAGATCCATCAAAACTTGGCCCCTTTATGGCCATTTCGCTTTTGGCGACGCTGTATGGCGCGTTGGTCGCCAACCTCGTTTGTCTGCCCATCGCCGATAAGCTCCAGTTGAAACTGGAAGAAGAAGATGTATGTCGGGCGCTGGTAATTGACGGCGTGATGCAGATCCGGGAGGCTAAAAGTCCCGCGGTAGTCCGGGAAATGCTGGTGGCCTACTTACCGGTCAAGCACCGCGAAGCGTTAGCGGCGGCTTAATCGAAATGGCGAGGAAAAAGGGCGGGCACGGCGGCGGCCACGGATGGTTTGTGACATTTGCCGACCTTATGGGTCTGCTGATGAGCTTTTTCGTTATGTTGGTCGCTTTTTCAACGCAGGATCAGGCCAAAATGAAGTTGGTTGCTGGCTCCATGCGCGATGCCTTCGGTATGCAACGGGAAAACCGCTTTGCTTCCATGATCGAAATCAACGGCACACCAACAAAGCCATTTTTGAAAATCGCCAAATTTCTGCCCCCTGAAGAAGGGACCGACCAAGCCGGTCCCTTGATTGGCGAAAGACGCGATGAAGGACTAGATCTGGCCACCAATGACAGGACCTTCGGCTTGGCTGCGGCCACCTTGCGCCAAGCTATTGCCGACATGCCAGAAATTGCCGAACTTTCAAAAAATCTCATCGTTCAGGAAAATAAGGACGGGCTCGACGTGTCGCTGGTCGACCAAACCGGCCGTTCGATGTTTCCCGATGGTTCAACCGAGCCATATGCTTTTGTGAGAGAGGCGCTGCATCGGCTAACGCCCTCGTTGAAAAAGCTGTCTAATCGCCTCGAGATTACCGGCCACACGTCCGCTGCCCCGCCCGGTGTGCAGGCCGAGGTTTCGCCGTGGGAATTGTCAGTCGGCCGGGCGTCAGCCATCCGCCGGATACTCATTGAGTCAGGTCTGCCGCAAGACCGCATTCTCGCTGTGAGCGGCAAGGCTGATAGCGATCCGCTTTTTCCCGATAACCCCCAATTGCCTGCCAATCGACGGGTTGATCTTCTGTTGGTTCGGGAAGCACCGCCCATGCCAGCTGGAAAGAAGCCTTGAGCTGAATGCACAGGGTCATTGCGCCTTCGATCCTTGCAAGCTTCGGAGAACTCGGTTAGCAAGCGCTCATATCCAAAAACTCCAACGGGCTCGCGGAGCGTTCCATGACCTATGTCGTCGTCGAAAATTGCATCAAGTGCAAATATATGGACTGCGTGGAAGTGTGCCCCGTTGATTGTTTCTATGAAGGCGAGAATATGCTCGTCATTCATCCCGACGAATGCATCGATTGCGGCGTCTGCGAGCCGGAATGTCCTGCCGACGCGATCAAACCCGATACCGAGTCTGGCCTTGAGCCATGGCTTAAATTGAATGCTGATTACGCCAAATCGTGGCCTAACGTTACCATCAAGCGGGATGCTTTGCCGGAAGCAAAGGAATTTGACGGAAAGGCGGATAAGCTCGCCCTGTTCTCGTCCAATCCCGGCAAGGGCGATTGACCGTTTAACGGCAAGACTCTCATAAGGCTTGGAAAATCGTCATTTTTCTGATATATCCCGTGTAATCCCGTTGAAAAGGCGGGAGCGGGTCGTTTTTCATTGATCGGAACATTCGGTAACTTCTACCTCGACTTGGTTGGTTTGACCTTGAGAGGCGGGAAGATGATGTATTGTTTTGAGTCACTTTTTGCGGGTTGATTGTACCGATCAGCCGAGAAACTTTGAAAAATGGCAGCGACTTTTTGATTTTTCGCCGCTTTTCGGCGCAACATAGAAAGAACGCGTCACAATGACGACAGGAACAAAGAAAACCGTTAATCGCCAGGGTTACAAGACAGGTGAATCGGTTGTTTATCCGACGCATGGCGTGGGCCGTATTACGGCCATTGAAGAGCAGGAAGTAGCAGGCTACACGCTCGAATTATTTGTGATTTTCTTCGAAAAGGACAAGATGACGCTGCGTGTTCCGACAGCCAAGGCGGCTGCGGTTGGCATGCGCAAGCTCTCTGACGCTGCCCTCATCACCAAAGCGCTTGAGACTGTCAGTGGCCGTGCCCGCATCAAGCGCACCATGTGGTCGCGCCGTGCGCAGGAATATGAGGCGAAAATCAATTCCGGCGACATCATTCAAATCGCCGAAGTTGTGCGCGATCTTTATCGCTCCGACGCTCAGCCCGAGCAGTCTTATTCTGAGCGTCAGCTCTATGAAGCGGCTCTGGATCGTCTCGTCCGTGAGGTTGCGGCCGTCAATGCCTCGATGGAAAACGAGGCGATCAAGCTGATCGAGAGCTACCTCGCCAAGGCACCGAAGCGTGGCAAAACAGCCGATGTCGATGCCGAGATCGAGGCAGATGCCGACGACGAACAAGAAGAAGCTGCCTGAGCGTTTCCTCTGAGGAGCAAGAGTTGTAAAAAGGGCGCTTCCGGCGCCCTTTTTCATGAATAGATCTATTCGCTAAGGATGACTTTATAGCTTTCGCCCGGGCGAAGCTTCGGGCGGTCAAGCCCGTTCAGCATCATGAACCGGTCAACTGCATTATCACCTGTGTCGGTTTGGGCGGCGAGACTTGCAGCCGTATCATCGTTGCCTGCCGTAACAATTCCGATTCTCTTAGGTCGAAGAGATTGGATTTCATCCGGCGTCAGGGTCCGGAAACTGCCAATCGCCGCCAAAAAGGCATGATCGAGTGCAGGTGTTAGCTCGCGTGTTGCGAAAATGATGCGGAATGTGTCCTCGCCCTTCCGGATGGCCGCTAACCGGAACGTCCATTCCTTGCCCTTGGCTATGGCGGTTACACCGGCAAGTCCGCTCACGACAAAAGGCGTAATTTCGGTGCTGGGAGCGCCGTCGATCCACCCCTTGCCAAGCGATTCTTCTGGGCTTGTTGTGCCGAGCCTTACCGTGTCAAGGCGCAACGCTTGGGTGCCATTCGCTGCTATACCGATCACCGCTTGCGACGAATTTTCCAGCGCGAAGCCCTCAGGGGCTTGCACGGTGAAGTCGAGACGAGGATGCAGAAAACGCCGCCCGCGCACCACACCACCCGTCGGATCTTCGCCATAGGCCAGAGCGTTCAGGGCGGTTAGATAGCGCGTCCGATCGGCCTCAACGGCTGAGGCGCTCACATTGTTTCGCGCGGCATCAAGGGCTGCCGACAACCGTTGTGGCGTTGAGGGATGGCTTGACATAAAGCTGAAGCGGGCAGCCGGACGTGTTTCGCCTGAATAGGTCGATTGACGCCCAAGCGACGCCAGAAAGCGCGCCGCGCCATAGGGGTCATATCCGGCTTTGGCGATTGTGCGGATGCCAATTTCGTCGGCTTCCAACTCTTGCCCGCGGGAGAAACTGGCCAGTAAAAACCGGGATTGATCGGCATCGGGCTCGGAAATCGGTTCCGGCATCGCAGCTGTCGTTCGCCGCTCGAATTCCGCCCGCTGCATCGCGTGTTTGGCGGTGACGTGCCCTACTTCATGGGCGAGCACAGCCGCCAGTTCCGACGTGTCATTCGCCAGCGCCAGCAATCCACGTGTGACGTAAAGATCGCCCGTTGGCAACGCAAAGGCGTTGATCGATGAGGAATTAAGGATTGTTACCCGGTATTGCGCATTCGGATCATCGCTTGCTGCCACAATCCGGGCGCTGATTTCCTTCACGAGATCGACGGTGGGGGTGGGTGCTGCGTATTCTCCACCGAAAGCTGCGACCAGCTGATCGCGCTCGGCATGAACAGCATTATCCGATCCGTGTTCGGCCTTCGGTACGCTCGCCGACGGCTTGAACCCGGACAAGGAGACGCAACCCGTTAAAGCAACGGCGAGAATCGCGCCGGTGGCAATCCGAAGCCCCTTCCACTGTCCGATACCTATCGACACTTTTGGCCTCCGCCAGAACCAACCAACGGGATGCAACGCCCGTTATCCATGTTCGGGATAACGCGTTCGACGCCAAGTCTACAAGCCTCAACTCCCGTTAGGGGTATGAAAAATTTAGCCATAGCCCCGCTGCAAAACACATCAAGTCATGATATGCACGATGCCGTGCGGTCCCGTAGCTCAGCAGGATAGAGCGGCGGTTTCCTAAACCGTAGGTCGGGTGTTCGAGTCACTCCGGGATCGCCATGTTGCTCTCGTCCTGAAGGAAAAAACCGGCACGGACGGACAGGAAACATATGTGTCTTTTTAGCAACATTCGAATTTAATCGATTGATTCGAGGCGTTTAGAGCAAGTTACACGGCTTTAATTAACTTAAATTTTCGCAAAAACATGTTACCCCCATTTATCGCAGGTGATTTGCGTCCAAGAGTTTCACAGTGAGTAGGTGCATAAAATGAAGTTAGTACGTTTGGGTGTGGTATTAGGCCTGATGGCCGCGCCATTGGCCGCATCGGCAGCGTCAACGGACGCTCAATTGATTGCGAAGCTGAAGGGCGAAAACAAGAAGTTGCGCACGGAATTGTCAGACGCGAAAGCGGTGAAGCCTGCGCCAGCTGCTCCTGTTGAGCCGGCAAAAGTTGAAGTTGTAAAGCCGCGTCCGGCCAGCATCTCGATCGCATCGGGTGATTTCAGTGTTGCTGTCGGGGGTCAGAATTTCTCCAACATCGTGACAGATACCTATTCCGGCACAACGAGCGACTATACCGGTGCTTATGGCCAAGCCGCCGGGCGTTTTCTTTTGCCGCTCGGACAAACGACTGCCGTACAGTTTGATGCCAATATCGAAGGCGCTTTGGATCAGGCCGGTGCGCAAGCATCAGCAGTCTACATGGACTCCAGTCAGGTTGGTGCACATTTCCTGATTCGCGATGGCAACACCTATCAGGTTGGCGCTTTTGCTGGTGCGGCATTGGCCAATGTGCATGACAATGGTGGCGAACTTTGGGATGGCGGCATTGTCGGCGTCGAAGGTCAATTTTATTTCAGCAGCGTGACCGTTTGGGGTCAGGCGGGAATCGGCGAATTTGTCGAAGCTGATGAATACGCCAATTGGGGCTATGATCGGTACACGCCGGTTCAGTTGCGGGGCGGTATCCGTTATTTTGTGACGCCGGAGACCAAAATTGGCTTAGGTGCTGGCTATGAATCAGGGACCTTGGTCAATTCGATGAACGGTGCGAGCACGACGACGTCGGTCTACAAATGGTCGGCGGATATCGAACATCTCGTTCATCTGGGTGAAACGCCTGCCTCGGTATTCCTGAAATATGAGGGGTATCATAACGCTGGTGCTGGCGTCGACGTGGCCAATAGCGTCGAATATGTGAATCAGGATTCGCATAGCGTGATGGTCGGTCTGAACATCAAATTCGGAACCACGAGCCTGATCGAGCAAGATCGTCATGGCGCGAATACCGATATCGATATCGGCCACATCTCGATGATCGACACAGGCTATCGTTCGGTTAGCCGTCCGTAATTTCGTTATGATGGATGTTTAAAGAAAAGGGCCGGGTGCAATCCCGGCCCTTTTTATTTTAATAGCGAAACACGTTAATCGCGCACGCTGTCTGTTGAGAGGCACATCCGATATCGATGTGATCGGAGAAAGGCTGGGTAAGGCTTGCTAATGGAGCGCTGAGCTTACGGTCTGGATCTTCAGTTTTTCAATTTCCTGCTTGAGATGCAGTTTTTTGCGCTTCAATTCTCGCAATTTGACGTCGCTGGCGGAAGGATGGATTTGCTCACCGTGGATCTCGCGTTCGAGCGCTTGGTGGCGGCGCTCAAGTTCGACCAGATGGGACTGTATCGACATGCTGCTCCTCCTGAAGACAACCGGTAATCTCCGGCCTTCATGAGTTTGTCATAAAATCATCGCCTGTCGAGATGTGATTTTGGAGTCCATCAAAAACCTAAGGACTTTGGTGACAAAGCGTTGATCGCCATCGATTTCTGGCTTTCCCCGACTTGCATGCCAACCTGAAGGTCTGGCATAGTTAGCCGATCGGAATGCCGGCCATCCGGAAAAGGCCGTGATATGACTGATTCGACCGACGCTTCCATGGAACCCGCTCAATTGATTGCCGAGCTGCAAAGGCTTCGTATCGAGCATAAGGATATCAGCGACGCAGTCATGGCGCTGGAGGCGATCGGTCAGGCCGATCAGCTTCAAATTCGTCGCTTCAAACGCCGCAAATTGATGCTCAAGGATATGATTCAGCGCCTTGAGGATCAAATCACGCCGGATATCATCGCGTGAAGAGTGAATTTTTGGTTTCAACGCTTGCCATTCCGGACAGCGGGCGATACGGAGCCTTTTTAAGCGCGGGGGTAGAGCAATGACCGAAGCCGCAACGCCGGTAGCGATCATCATGGGCAGTCAATCCGATTGGGTTACCATGCGCCACGCCGCCGAAACGCTGGATGCTTTGGGCGTGGCTCACAGCGCGCGGATTGTTTCCGCCCATCGGACGCCCGAACGGCTTTATGATTTTGCCCGAACGGCACGTGATCACGGCTTTCAGGTGATTATCGCTGGGGCAGGCGGTGCTGCGCATCTTCCCGGCATGACGGCGGCCATGACACCTTTGCCTGTCTTTGGTGTTCCGGTGGAATCGAAAGCCTTATCGGGACAGGATAGTCTGCTCTCAATCGTGCAAATGCCGGCGGGCATTCCGGTTGGCACATTAGCGATTGGCAAAGCGGGCGCGATCAATGCCGCTTTGCTGGCGGTCGCCGTATTGGCGCTGCATGACGCGCCTTTGGCCGCCCGTCTGGACGCTTGGCGGGCCAAGCAAAGCGCGGCGGTTGCCGAACACCCTTCTAACGAGGTTTGAGCGATGCTGAAGCCAGGCGATACCATCGGCATACTCGGAGGAGGCCAATTGGCCCGAATGATGGCGCTTGCCGCCGCTCCTTTGGGCCTTAAATGCCATATTTTTGCGCCGGAAGGCGATAACCCCGCTTTTGACGTTACCGCTGCCCACACGATTGCCAGCTATGACGACGAAGCGGCGCTCAAGGCTTTTGCGGGCGCGGTGTCGGTCGTGACCTATGAATTCGAGAATGTTCCGGCATCAACGGCCGATATTTTATCCGCAAAGGTGCCCGTGTTGCCTGCGCCGCGCGCCTTAGCGATTACGCAGGACCGTTTCACGGAGAAGAGTTTTATTCGCGATCTCGGCCTAGCGGTGCCTGAATTTATTGCCGTCGCCTCGCTTGCCGAATTAGAAGCCGCCCTTACGCGTCTAGGCAGGCCATCGGTGTTAAAAACGCGTCGCCTTGGCTATGATGGCAAAGGGCAGGCGATGGTCCGTGACGATGTATCTGCAGAAATCGCTTGGTCCACGATAGGTGGCGCGCCTTCCATACTTGAAGCTTTTGTGCCCTTCGAGCGGGAAGTGTCAGTTGTTGCTGCCCGTTCGTCGACAGGCGAAGTTTTGGCCTATGATGTCTGCGAAAACAGGCATGCGCATCATATTCTCGCGCAGACGATCCTGCCTGCGGCCATTTCAACCCAAACGGAACAGGCAGCCAAGGCCGCAGCCCGTAAAATTGCCGAGGCGCTGGACTATGTGGGCGTCTTTGCGGTTGAATTTTTCGTGGCGGGTTCAGGTGCCGATGAAGCTCTATCGGTCAACGAAATCGCGCCGCGCGTTCATAATTCAGGACACTGGACCTTGGGCGGTGCGGTAACCTCGCAATTTGAACAACATATCCGTGCGGTCGCGGGTTGGCCGCTTGGCAGCGTACAGCGGCTTGGCCGGATCGAGATGGAAAATTTGATCGGTGACGACGTTGCGCGTTGGCCGGAACTCCTGGCTGAACCGGGCTTGTCGTTGGAACTTTATGGCAAGCGTGAAGTGCGCGCAGGCCGCAAGATGGGCCATATCACACGCGTGATTCGGTAGAATCACGCCGCCCTAGAAAAACCTTGGCTTTTTATGGCCTTCAGGCGTGGACAGCGTGTCACCTTTCTGTTAGGAAGCGCGCTCACGTCGCCAAGACTTGTAGGGAATAAACATTGGCGGCTCCAGAATTGTCCTTTAAACTACGGGAAGACACGCGTGCAGGTTCTCGTCCGTGATAACAATGTCGATCAGGCGCTCAAGGCGCTCAAGAAGAAGATGCAACGTGAAGGCATCTTCCGTGAAATGAAGCTTCGTGGCCATTACGAAAAGCCATCGGAAAAGCGCGTTCGCGAAGAGGCAGAAGCCGTTCGCCGTGCTCGTAAACTGACCCGCAAGAAGCTTCAGCGCGAAGGTTTGCTGCCTGCGCCTAAGCCAAAGGTTTTCGCGCGCTAAGCGTGCATTAGGGTTCAGTATATCCTTTTTCGATTAGGGTGCTTCGACGTCAATTCGAGGCACCCTTTTTGTTGCCCGAATCTGTGCAACTGCTTAGACAACGGCAGATGACAAAGTCAGGAGCCACGCGCATGACCGCAACGACCGTTCACACGAAGCCATTTTCGGCGACCTCGAAATGGGCGGGGGTCAGTGTTTTAGCGTTTTTACTGGCAGGATGTGTCAGCAGCAGCGAACCAGCGCCAGCGCCGATGGTATCTGTGGCCCAAATGGACACCGATAAGGCGACCGCCGCGATTAATATCGAGTCGCTGTCCGACGTCATTGCACAAAATCCTGATGATGCCACCGCCTATAATACGCGCGGTGCGGCACTCGCCAGGATCGGCAAATATATCGAGGCGGAAAGTGATTTTTCTAAAGCGATCGAGTTGAAGCCGGGCTATGCTGCAGCTTACACCAATCGCGCCTTGGCCTATCGTCAAACGCGGCAGGATAATCTTGCGTTGAGTGACTTTAACCACGCTGTAAGCGCGAACCCCAATTATGGCGCTGCCTATCTTGGGCGGGGCAATCTGTTCCGCGCGATTGGTCGCCTGCCCGAGGCCATTGTCGATCTAACCAATGCCATCAAGCTTAATCCGGAATCGGCGCAGGCCTATCACTCACGTGGTCTGATTTTCCAGAAGCAGGGTTTGCATAAAAAGGCGACGAATGATTTTGATGCCGCGATTGATCGCGATCCTTTTGTTGCGGCACCCTATTTAGCGCGGGGTCAGAGCCTGATCGTGTTGGGCAAATATGATTCCGCGATCGAAGATTTTAATGCCTGCCTGAATGTTGATGCCAAACTTGTCGAGGGATGGGTAGGACTGGGTTTTGCCAACGAGAAAAAGGGCGACACGAAGGCCGCGCGCGATGCCTATCAGGGCGCACTCGCGCTGGAACCCACGAATGTGGGAGCCAAAGACGGACTGGCCAGGTTGAACGGGACGAATCCCTCAACCGGTGGAAATACTATTATCGACCTATTGCCAAAGAAGTGGTTCTAGTTAGTCGCTTAGGATCAGGGTGCAGCATAAACGAGGCACCACACGGCGGTGGGGCACGTTAGCTCATTATGCCAACTTGTCCTTCGCGGCCTAATTGTCGCAGTGGTCGGACACTCTAAGTCATCAGGATCGAAGCGGCAGCCAAACCTTCAGGCTTAGTGCCCTAAGGCCTTGTTGATCGACTCAACCATCTTCTTGGCATCGGCAAACAACATCAGCGTGTTGTCCTTGAAAAACAATTCATTTTCCACACCCGCATAGCCTGAGCCCATGCCGCGCTTGATAAAGAGCACGGTTTTGGCCTTCTCGACGTCCAGAATTGGCATGCCGAAGATGGGCGATTTCGGATCGGTCTTGGCAGCCGGATTGGTCACGTCATTCGCTCCAATAACAAAGGCAACATCGGCTTGGGCAAATTCCGAATTGATGTCTTCGAGCTCAAACACTTCATCATACGGAACATTGGCTTCCGCCAGCAGCACATTCATATGGCCGGGCATGCGGCCAGCCACCGGATGAATGGCGTATTTGACGTCGACGCCTTCTTTCTTCAGCAAATCTGCCATTTCACGCAGGGCGTGCTGGGCTTGCGCCACTGCCATGCCATAGCCCGGCACAATAATGACGCTGGAGGCGTTCTTCATCATAAAGGCAGCATCTTCAGCCGAGCCTTGTTTGACGGGCCGCGTTTCCACCGCGCCACCACCAGCAGCACCGGTTTCGCCACCAAAACCACCTAAAATGACCGAGAAGAACGAGCGGTTCATGCCCTTACACATAATGTAGGACAGGATCGCGCCTGATGAGCCCACCAAAGCGCCCGTGATGATCAACGCCATATTCGACAGCGTAAAGCCGATACCAGCCGCTGCCCAACCCGAATACGAGTTCAGCATCGAGACGACCACGGGCATATCCGCGCCGCCAATCGGCACGATGATCAACACGCCAAGCACGAGGGCGACCAGCGTGATGAGCCAGAAGAACAGGGTGCTCTGGGTCAAGACAAACAACACGAGCAGAACAACCAGGCCTGAGGCCAGCGCAATATTGATCATATGGCGGCTTGGCAGCATGATCGGCTTGCCGCTCATATTCCCGTTCAACTTTAAAAACGCGATGATCGAGCCGGTGAAGGTCACCGCACCAATCGCAACGCCGAGCGACATTTCAACAATGCTCGCCGATTTGATCGCGCCATTCGCCATAATGTGGAAGGCATCTGGCGCATAAAGCGCGCCAGCGGCCACAAACACGGCGGCCAGACCCACAAGGGAATGGAAGAACGCCACAAGCTGCGGCATGGCCGTCATCGCGATACGACGCGCCAACACGGCACCGAAGCCGCCACCAATGGCAAGCCCGATGACGAGGAGCAACCAGCCGGTGAGGCCAGCGGGCGGGGCAACGAACAAGGTCGTCACCATCGCAATACCCATGCCGATCATGCCAAAGAGATTGCCTTGGCGAGACGTGGCGGGGGACGATAATCCCCGCAAAGCGAGAACAAACAGGACGCCGGAGGCGAGATAGAGCAGGGCCGCGAAATTGCCGGACATCGGGTCAGCCCTTCTTTTTGTACATCGCCAGCATGCGCTGGGTGACGAGGAATCCGCCGAAAATATTCACGCTGGCCAAGATCAAGGCGCCAAGCCCGAAGAGCCGCGCCAGCACCGAGCCATCATCACCCACAGCTGAGCTATCAACACCGACAGCCAGCAAAGCTCCCACCACGATCACGGAAGAAATGGCATTGGTAACCGACATCAAAGGCGTATGAAGCGCGGGCGTAACCGACCACACCACAAAATAGCCAACAAAGACGGCGAGTACGAAAAGGGCGAATTCGAACACGAAGGGGTCAATCGCACCACCCGTTGCGCCATGGGCAGCGGTTCCTGCCAAGGAACCGGCCTGTTCGGCAAAGGCTTGTGCGGCATCGGCCATTTCGCGCGCTGCTTTGGCGGCAGCAACAGCCTTATCGTGGAACATCTGGGCGGTATCGTTCGCCATGGACGCGTCCCCTTCTGTTTAAGCCTTGGGCTGGAAGCCCGGATGGGTGATTGCGCCGTCGCGCGTCAGATTAGTCGCTTTTACCAGCTCATCGTCCCAATTCACGGCAAGCGCTTTAGTGTTCTTGTCGATCATGGTTTCGAGGAAGGAGAACAGGTTTTTGGCATAAAGGGCGGAGGCGCTGGCAGCGATCCGGCCCGGAAGATTGAGGGGACCTAAGATTTTAACGCCATTTTCCGTCAACACCGTTTCGCCCGGCTTGGACAAAGCGACATTGCCGCCACGCTCAACTGCGAGATCGACAATCACCGAGCCCGGACGCATCGACTTCACCATCTCGTCCGAGACGAGTTTCGGTGCCGGACGACCGGGAATTAACGCGGTCGTGATCACAATATCCTGTTTGGCGATATGGGAGGCCACCAAGGTTGACTGTTTGGCCTGATATTCCGCCGACATCGGCTTGGCGTAACCAGTAGCCGTCTCGGCCTGTTTGAATTCTTCATCCTCAACCGCCACGAATTTGGCGCCAAGCGATGCCACTTGCTCTTTTGCTGCAGGGCGCACATCGGTAGCGGTCACAATCGCGCCCAAACGGCGCGCGGTGGCGATGGCTTGAAGCCCTGCAACGCCTGCGCCCATCACAAAGACTTTTGCCGCAGGCACGGTGCCCGCCGCCGTCATCATCATTGGCATGCCGCGACCATATTCAGAAGAGGCATCGATGACAGCGCGATAGCCTGCCAAATTGGCTTGGCTCGATAACACATCCATCACCTGAGCACGCGTGATACGCGGCATCAATTCCATCGCGAAGGTTGAAAGCCCGGCCTCGGCCATGGCGGCTAAAGCGTCGGCGTGATCATAGGGGTCCATGATCGCCAAAACGATCGAGCCTTTGGGAATAAGCTTAATCTCGGCCGTTGAAGGCCGGCGCACTTTCAAAACGACGGTAGCGCCTTTCAGCGCTTCTTTAGCGTTTTTCGCAATGGTTGCGCCTGCTGCCGCAAATTCGGCATTGGGAATACCCGATGCGGTACCTGCCCCCGTCTCGACGGTAAAACTCGCACCTTGTGCGATCAGCTTTTTCACCGTTTCGGGGGTTGCGGCTACGCGGGTTTCAAGGTCACTGGTCTCAGCGATAACGGCAATATGCATTCGTTTCCCCTAAGCTACCCGTGTGCCGATTATTTTAAGCCTTACGCGATTGCCGGAAGGCAGCCTTGGTCAGATTAGCCCGATCGCCATGCCGACGAGAAGCACGATAACAAAGATCGAGCCCCACTTCACAAGACCAAGAAATCTTTCATAGGTGCGTTCGTGTTCGGCATAGTCCATTGCAGAACCGGCGGCGTGTTCGGATTGAGCCATCGAAAACCTCGACTGTCTTGAGATACCATTGATCATTTTCTCTACCCTAAGCATTGCATTCGATCAATGGATGGCGGCTCGTTTTTAAATGACTTTATAGCTCCGGCATGCGAGGAAATTTCCGCAATGGGGTTAGGTTTAAGACAATGCGGTTACTTTTCTTAGGCGATGTGGTGGGGCGGCCGGGCCGCGTGGCGGTATCCGAGCGGTTGCCGGAACTCAAACGCCGCTGGTCACTCGATTGCGTCGTCATCAATGGCGAGAACGCGGCTGGTGGTTTTGGCATTACCGAGTCGATCTGTGATGAATTGCTTGCGGCGGGCGCTGATGCGGTAACGCTCGGCAATCATTCGTTTGATCAGCGCGAAGCCTTAGTGTTTATCGAGCGCCAACCGCGCCTCTTGCGACCGATCAATTATCCCGCCACCACGCCGGGCCGTGGTGCCACCTTGGTGGATACCTCCACAGGCGCGCGCGTTCTCGTCGTTAACGCCATGGCGCGGCTCTATATGGATCCGCTCGATGATCCGTTTTCCGCCGTTGATCGGGCTTTAATCGAAGCCCCTTTAGGCCGCGTGGCCGATGCGGTGATTGTCGATTTTCACGGCGAAGCGTCGAGTGAAAAACAGGCGATGGGTCATTTTCTCGATGGTCGGGCAAGCCTTGTTGTCGGCACCCACACGCATGTACCCACCGCCGATCATCAGATTTTTGATGGCGGCACTGCCTATATGACCGATGCCGGCATGTGCGGCGATTATGATTCCATTCTAGGCATGACCAAAGACGAGCCGGTTCGCCGCTTTGTCGAGAAAACGCCAGGTTCGCGGTTGGAAGCAGCGAGCGGACAAGGCACGCTTTCGGGCATTGCGGTGGAAACCGATGACCGCACGGGTTTGGCGATTAAAGTGGCCGCTGTCCGGATTGGTCCACGCCTTTCACCATCGCTTCCGGCGTTTTGGGAACCTTGATCAGCAACAGAGTCTTTATTTTAACCATCTCGCGCACTATAAGCGCGGCACTTCGACAACAAGCGGGTAGGGAAAACAATGGCCGGTCATTCAAAGTTCAAAAACATCATGCACCGCAAAGGCAAACAGGACGCGGTGCGTTCCAAGATGTTCGCGAAATTTGCACGCGAAATATTGGTTTCTGCCAAACTCGGCTTGCCTGACCCGGCCATGAATCCCCGCCTGCGCGCCGCCATTCAAGCCGCTCGCGCTGAAAACATGCCGAAAGATAATATCGAGCGCGCGATTAAGAAGGCCTCCGGTAGCGACGCTGAGAATTACGAAGAAATCCGCTATGAGGGCTACGCACCGGGTGGCGTGGCTGTGATCGTCGAGGCGCTGACCGATAACCGCAACCGGACGGCACCCGAAGTCCGCTCTTATTTCTCGAAATCAGGCGGCGCGCTGGCTGAAACCGGTGCTGTGTCCTTCATGTTCGACCGCATCGGCGTGATCGAATTCGACACCAAAGTCGCCACCGAAGACCAGATGATGGAAGCAGCCATCGAGGCCGGTGCCGACGATGTGGCCACTTCCGAGGACGGCCATGAAGTTGTCACCACGCTTGAATCCTTGCGTGATGTCGCCAAGGCATTGGAAGAAAAATTCGGCGAGCCACGCAAAACCGGCATGGTCTGGCGCGCGCAGAACATGATCGCAGTAGATGATGAAGCGGGCGAGAAGATCATGAAGCTTCTCGACAATTTGGAAGACAGCGACGACGTACAGAACGTCTACTCGAATGCTGAATTTTCCGACGCGTTGCTGGCAAAGCTAAGCGGATGATTATTTTATCTTTGAAGGTCCGACCGCGCTAAGTACCCTATCGATTAGCGGCAGAACGCCATCAATTCCACACCGTTCTGCCAATACAAAAATAAGCAACGTTTCGATACAGCCGATAATAATTGGACCAGCGATATTTTGCATTATTGTAAAAAATTCAAAATCAACGATTATCAGTAAAACTAAAATCCAAATAAAGCGCTCTTCGTTTCTATCATTTCTTTCCGATTCATAATTTCTCGTCAGGATAGAAACCTGTTCAGAGGTCTTATCTTCGAAAGGATTAGGTTGCTCTGAATTTATTAGCGCTTCGAAATCCTCAGTTGGATCGAAGTCTTTCTTGCCAGTCATTAAATTCACTCAAAATTGATTCAGTTGGAATTAACTGCCCGCGCTTCCCAGGAAGGTAGCTTTTAATCCACGCGCCATTCGGTCTATGCGTGAACTCAACCAGCTGTCCGGCGGTCATCGACTTAGTCGCATTCACAGCGCCCGAAATATAACCGTATTCAGTGCTATCGGGATCGGGAAGCGCGACGGAATGAAAAACATTTCTAATCTTATTCGACCCAAATCCCTTAACGTGGTGATAAAGCTTGGCCACCACAGGACCAAAATCCCACGCTTCAAACGGCTCTTCAACGAGCGGTTGACCTAAACTGCCAACATGCGCCATGTGAGCAATATAAAGAATTTTCTGAAGCTCAAGATTTGTAAGCTCCCAATTGCGAATTTCACAGGCCAGACGAGCGGCGGACAAACTGGAAACAGCCATATCAAACCTCCAATCGTTGAGGAGAATTTCTCAATACCACTTTCTCATCAAATTGTGAATCAACCCTAACGTGTATTTTGAGGTACTAACCAATGCCCATCATCCGTATTCTTGGCATTGATCCCGGCCTGCGGAATACCGGCTGGGGTATCATTGAGCAGGATGGGTCAAAGCTGCATTTTATCGCCTGCGGCACCATCAAATCCGATGAAAAGCGCGAGCTTTCTGAGCGGTTGCGCCAGCTTCATGATGGATTGCAGGGCGTGATGACCTCCTTCACCCCCGATGAGGTGGCGGTTGAGGAAACTTTCGTCAATAAAGATGCGCGGGCGACGCTTAAACTCGGCCAAGCGCGAGGTATTGCGATGCTGGTTCCAGCCCTTGCGGGGCTTTCGGTCGGTGAATATGCGCCTAATCTCGTCAAAAAGACGATTGTAGGTTCGGGACACGCCGATAAAGACCAGATTCACATGATGGTGAAGGTGCTGCTGCCGAAATCCGACGCCAAAACGCCAGACGCCGCCGATGCCTTGGCGATCGCGTTGACGCATGCGCAACATCGCGGCCCAAAAGCGAGGATTGCCAGGCTTTAAGCGTTTTACTCAGGCCGAATCCTTCTATATTCTGGTTTCGTTCTCCTCGTTTAAAGGCCTCCTATGTATCAGCCACCGCATTTTCATGAAGACGCGCCAGCCCAGCAGCACGCCTTGATCCGCGCGTTTCCGCTGGGATTATTGGTCACGCATGGTGCAAGTGGCCTTCTAGCCAATGCCATTCCGTTTCTGATCGATCCCGAGGCGGGTGAAAACGGGGTGCTGCGCTGCCATGTCGCGCGCGCCAATCTGCAATGGAAAGAGCTTGAAGGGTTAAGCGAGGTTCTGGTCGTTTTCCAAGGCGCGCAGCATTACATCACGCCCGGCTGGTACGAGACGAAGCGGGAAACCGGTAAGGTTGTGCCCACCTGGAATTACACCATGGTGCAGGTGCGGGGCGTTCCCCGCATCATGGACAATGCCGAATGGCTCGGCCGTCAGATCCGCGATCTCACCGAGATGATGGAAGGCGCATACCCGAAGCCTTGGGCGGTGGATGACGCGCCCGCTTCCTTTATTGACGCGCAAGTGCGCGGCATTGTCGGCATCGAGATTGAAATCACCTCCATCACCGGCAAATGGAAGGTCAGCCAAAACCGCAACGAGGCGGATCGCACAGGCGTTATCGCAGGGCTTGAAGCGCTGACCGATGACGAAGCACAGGCGATGGCCGGTCTCGTTGCCGATAAACTGAATCATTCGAAAAAGGACAGTTCCCTATGATCGGCAAACTCAAGGGAACCGTTGACGGCATCGGTGAAGATCACGCGATCGTGGATGTGCATGGCGTGGGCTATGTCGTGCAGGCCTCGAGCCGCACTTTGCAGGGTCTGCACAATGGCGAGGCAGTGGTTCTTTTCATCGAAACCCAAGTGCGGGAGGATGCCATCCGGCTGTTTGGTTTTGTCGCCGAGCAGGAGCGCGAATGGTTCAGGCTTTTACAAAGCGTGCAGGGCGTGGGCGCCAAAGTGGCGCTGGCCATTTTATCCATCATGACGGGCGGCGAGATTGCGACGGCTATCGGTACCGGCGACAAGGCCATGGTCGCGCGCGCGCCGGGCGTTGGCCCCAAACTCGCCCAGCGCATCGTGTCCGAGCTGAAGGATAAATCGCCCGCTTTGACGGGGATTGATCTCGGCCTCTCCGCCTTCTCCACCTCCGTGTCTGATCGCGCGGCACCAAAGCCGGTGGCTGATGCGGTTTCGGCGCTTTCCAATCTCGGCTATCCGCAAGCCCATGCGATGACGGCGATTGCGGCCGCGGTTAAAGCCTTGGGCGATGGGGCCGAAACCTCGGCGCTAATCCGCTTCGGGCTGAAGGAGTTGGCGAAATGACCCGCCCCGGATTGCTCAATGCTGAAAAGCGCGAGGATGATCTCGATACCTCGTTGCGCCCGCAGGTGCTGGCTGATTTTACCGGCCAAGCCGCCGCGCGCGCCAATCTCAAAATATTTATTGAGGCTGCCAAAGCGCGCAAAGATGCACTGGACCATGTTTTGTTTGTCGGGCCCCCGGGCTTGGGCAAAACCACACTGGCGCAGATTGTGGCGCGTGAATTGGGCGTCAATTTCCGCTCTACCTCCGGCCCTGTTATCGCCAAAGCCGGTGATCTTGCCGCCCAGCTTACCAATCTCGAAGAACGCGATGTGCTGTTCATCGATGAAATCCATCGGCTGAACCCCGCGGTCGAGGAAATTCTCTATCCGGCGATGGAGGATTTTCAGCTTGATCTGATCATTGGCGAGGGGCCTGCGGCGCGCTCGGTCAAGATTGATCTCGCCAAATTCACCTTGATCGGCGCCACCACGCGGGCAGGCCTGCTCACAACCCCGCTTCGAGATCGTTTCGGCATTCCGGTTCGGTTGAATTTTTATACCGTCGAAGAATTGGATCTCATCGTGCGCCGTGGCGCGCGGGTCTTGGGCGTGCCGATGACCGATGAAGGCGCCAACGAGATCGCCAAACGCGCGCGCGGAACGCCCCGCATCGCGGGTCGCCTCTTGCGCCGCGTGCGCGATTTTGCCGTGGTGGATGGTAACGCTACCGTCACGCGTGACATCGCCGATAAAGCGCTCGGCATGCTCGATGTCGACGGCATCGGGCTCGACATTATGGATCAGCGCTATCTCAATCAGGTCGCGGTCAATTTTGGCGGTGGTCCGGTCGGCATCGAGACGATTGCCGCAGCCTTATCCGAACCACGTGACGCGATTGAGGATATTATCGAGCCCTATTTGATCCAACAGGGCTTTTTGCAGCGCACCCCGCGCGGCCGTGTGCTGACGGCAGCGGCCTTCCGGCATTTGGGCCTAACGGAGCCCAAGCGCGAAATGCCGCAATTCGGGCTGTTCGTGGATGAGGGGGAGTAGGGTGAAGCACTCCCTTCCCATTCGTATCTATTACGAAGACACAGATTTTTCCGGCGTAGTCTATCACGCATCCTATCTCCGATTTCTGGAGCGCGGGCGAACGGAATTGTTGCGCGATTATGGCGTCCATCAAGCCGCCCTGCATAGCGACGAACAGGCGCTTGCTTTCGCCGTGCGCCGGATGACGATTGATTGGCTCAAGCCCGCCAAAATGGATGATCTCGTCACCGTTGAAACCCGCGTTGCCGAGCTTCGCGGCGCTTCGCTGGTGCTTCACCAGAGCATCGTGTTGGAAGATCGGCTTTTGCTTACGGCTGAGGTTTTGGTGGCCTTGGTTCAAGGCGGCAAACCTGCACGCCTTACACAAGCATTGCGGGAAAAACTGGCCGGTTGATGGGCGTCAGAATGGCCAATGCCATGCTTTGGTAACCCATTATTAACGTTGATGATGTCTTAACACAGAGGATAAAGGCCCGGGTTAACCGGGTCTGATTCGGTTTGGCCCTTGTTTCGCCTAATTTTTACGCGACGGAGGGTAACGCCGACAGGCTCAAGCCTTAGACCGCCCGTTTCGTGACGCCGTAGTGAGGGATCAGGAAAATCATGGATGCAACCGATATTGTCGCCGCATCGAGCGACGTCACGTTATGGACGATGTTCTGGCAGGCGGCATTTGCCGTTAAACTTGTGATGCTGGGTCTGCTGGGTGCCTCGGTTTGGTGCTGGGGCATCATTATCGACAAGTCCTTTCTCTATGCCCGCACCCAGAATGCGATGGATCGTTTTGAGGACGTCTTCTGGTCCGGCCAGTCGTTAGACGACCTTTATGCCACGTTGAAAGACCGCGAAACGCACGATATGGCCGCTGTCTTTATGTCGGCGATGGGCGAATGGAAGCGTTCCTTGCAAGCCTCTGGCAGTTCATTCGTTAATCTTGCCCAGCGCATCGACAAAGTGTTGGATGTTACGATCCAGCGCGAAGTGGGCCGGCTCGAATCAAAATTACTGGTGCTGGCTACGATCGGTGCATCCGCTCCATTTGTTGGACTATTCGGCACGGTTTGGGGCATTATGACCGCCTTCCGCTCGATCGCCGCCTCTAAAAATACCTCGCTGGCCGTGGTTGCCCCGGGTATCGCGGAAGCCTTGTTTGCAACCGCCATCGGACTTTTTGCCGCAATTCCAGCTGTTATTGCCTATAACTGGCTACAGGCGCGTGCCGCCAAGCAGCAGGCACGGCTTGAAGGATTTGCCGATGAATTCTCAGCAATCCTGTCACGTCACATCGACGAACGCATTCAGAACTGAGGGGGTAGCACGCTATGGCGATGGCAGCAGCTGCTCCGAGCGGCGGAGGCGGAAGGCGCGGTAGACGCGGTGGGCGTAAGCATCGCCCGATGTCCGAAATCAACATGACACCGTTCATTGACGTCATGTTGGTGCTTTTAATCATTTTCATGGTCGCGGCACCCTTGCTCACGACTGGCGTGGCGCTCGATTTGCCACAGACCTCGGCCGCAGCGCTTAACGCCGACAAGCCGCCTTTGATTGTTTCGCTCAAAGGGGACGGCAAACTCTATTTGATGGACACCGAAATCACGCTGACGGATCTGCTGCCAAAATTGCAGGCGATTGCCAAAACCGGACCCGATGAACGTATTTTTGTTCGGGGTGACAAAGCCATTGCCTACGGCAAAGTGGCCGAGTTGATGGCGACACTTACGGCTGCAGGTTACAAAAAAGTAGCCCTCGTCAACGAACCTATGGCTCAGAAATAAGGGATCATCGGCGGTGAAGATCAATTGGTCCGAGCCTGGTATTCCTCTGTCCGCAGCGATTCATGCGGGGCTTTTGCTCGCCACGTTGGTGGCTTTTTCGTCGACAACCAAATTTCAGGAACAGCCGGAATCGATTGCTGTTGAAATGGTTACGACGTCCGAGCTGAGCCAGATGACCAAGGGCGACAAGACCGTCAAAGAAGTAAAACAAGACGCCAAGATCAAAGCCGATAAGATCGCTGACGAAGAGCTGATCAAGCAGGAAACGGCGGACGCAAAAAAAGATATTCTAACGCCGCCTGCCAAGCCGCCGGAAGCGCAACCGGCGCCGGACCCAAAGCCTGCGCCTGCGCCGACACCACCGCCCGCGCCCACACCACCAGCGCCTGAGCCAAAGCCCGATCCCGCTCCGGCTGATTCCAAGCCCGAGGGGTTAAAGCAGGCTCCGCCGCCCAAACCGGAGCCGAAGCCACAACCGCCGAAGGCGGAAGAGGATCCGTTGGCCAAACTGATTGATCAGGATAAAAAATCACCGCCAGCCAAGCCGGTTGAGGCGCCAAAGACTCCGACAACGGCCTTTGATCCAGCTGCGCTGCAAAAACTACTCGTATCGAAAGAGACGCCGCAAAAAATGGCTTCAACCGCCACCGAAACCTCCAAGGCATCGGCTGCGGGAACCGCAACCGGCACGGCGGCGAAATTAAGTCAAAGCCAGCTCGACCAGATTAATGGCTATATCTACAAAAAGGTAACGGATTGCTGGAAGCTCGCCAATGTGTTTCCCGATCCCAACCGCCCGGCGCCGCAAATCCGTATCAAGCTGCGGGATGATGGTACTTTGGACGGTCCGCCAACGGTGGAGAGTCCCTCAACCGATACGTCCGGACGGGCGCTTGAAGAAAGTGCGATTCGCGCGATCAGCGGCTGCGCTGCGCCGTTTGATCTGTTGCCTAAACAGTTCAAAACCTTCTACGGAGATTGGCGCAGCGTGATTTTGAGCTTCTCCTTGAAGGATGTGTGACCATGCATGTTCGTCCCTTTTTTCTCGTCTTGTTCAACTGAGGTCCTTTCCGATGCGTCTTCCTTCTTTCGCTTTCGTCCGCGTCCTCGCTGGCCTGCTGTTGGGGTGGATGGTCACAGCCGCCCATGCAGAATTGGCGATCACGATCGACAAGGGCAATTTCCAGCCTATGCCGATTGCGATTACGGATTTTGCTGGGGCAGATCCGGAAATGAATGCACAAATCAGCGCTGTTATTACCAATAACCTGAAGCGGTCGGGTGTGTTCCAGCCCATCGACAAGGCGGCCTTTATCGACAAGGTGACGAATTTCGACGCAACTCCGAATTTTGCATCGTGGAAAGCACTCAACGCGCAGGCCTTGGTAACAGGCCGTGTCACCAAAGATGCATCCGGCAAAATCAAAACGGAATTTAGGCTCTGGGATGTGCTATCCGGCCAGCAGATTGCCGGCCAGCAATATGTGACCGACCCAACGCTTTGGCGGCGCGTGTCGCATATTATTTCGGACGGCGTCTATACCCGCCTCACCGGTGAAAAAGGATTTTTCGATACGCATATCGTGTTTGTCGACGAGACGGGCCCGAAGGACAAGCGCATCAAGCGCCTTGCCATTATGGATCAGGATGGTGCCAATGCGCATTATTTGACCAAGGGCGATGAATTGGCCGTTACACCGCGCTTTTCGCCGACATCCCAAGAAGTGGCCTATATGGCGTTCGGCGAAGGCGACCCCAAGGTTTACATCCTCAATATCGATACCGGACAGCGCGAAGTCGTTGGCAATTTCCCCGGTATGACCTTTTCACCCCGTTTTTCGCCCGATGGCCAGAAGGTGATCATGAGCTTGGCGCAGGGTGCCGCTTCCAACATCTACACGATGGATTTGCGCTCGCGCACCACGACACGTCTGACCGATACGCCCGCGATTGACACCTCGCCTTCTTATTCGCCGGATGGTTCGCAAATTGTTTTTGAATCGGACCGCGGCGGCACGCAACAAGTCTATGTGATGAGCGCATCGGGCGGACCGGCTAAGCGCATTTCCTTCGGCGAAGGCGCGCGCTATTCGACGCCTGTTTGGTCGCCCAAGGGAGACTACATCGCCTTTACCCGCCAAAAAGGCGGCGCTTTTGGCATCGGAATCATGAAGCCCGATGGTTCAGGCGAACGCATCCTCACTGAGGGTTTTCATAATGAAGGCCCGACTTGGGCGCCCAATGGCCGCTATCTGATGTTCTTCCGCGATCAAGGCGGCGCGGCCGGGGCGAAGATCTTTATGGTCGACGTGACCGGTCGGGTAGAAATTCCGGTGCCGACGCCTTCTTATGGGTCTGATCCCGCTTGGTCGCCTTTATTGAACTGAGGAGCAGCCGATGACCCGCCGTCTAATTTCCACCGGCTCGATTTTCGAGAAAAATTTCGGCTATTCACGCGCGGTGGTGGAAGGCGACCTGGTCTATGTCTCAGGCACCACGGGCTATGATTACGCCATGATGACGATGCCGGAAGATGCAGCTGAGCAGACGCGGAATATTTTTAAAACCATCGCCAATGTGCTGCATGAGGCGGGATCTTCGATGGCGCACATTGTTCGTGCGCAATATTTTGTGACCGACCGCAATTATTGCGAGCCCGTGCTCGGCGTATGTGGCGAGGTGTTGGGTGATATTCGCCCGGCGGCAGGAATTTATGTAGTTGCAGGATTGCTGAAGCCTGAGATGAAGGTCGAGATTGAGGTTACGGCGCGGGTGAAATCCTAAGTAATTGACCCGTTTAAATTAAAAACGCCCGCCGAAGCGATTCGGCGGGCGTTTTTAGTCACTAGCTCTGCTACCAGCCCTTAAGCCGCCAATTGCCTGAGCACATAGTGCAGAATACCGCCATTTTTGAAGTATTCGATCTCGTCCAACGTATCGATGCGGCAGATCACCGGAACCTTGGTGACTTTGCCCTTCGCATCGGTGATCTCAAGCTCCATTTTCTGGCGTGGCTTGATGGTGGTGAGACCCGGGATTGCCACCGTCTCATCGCCCGTTAGCCCAAGCGTTTTCCAGCTCGTGCCTTCTTCAAACACAAAGGGTACAACGCCCATGCCGACAAGGTTGGAGCGGTGGATGCGCTCGAAGCTTTGCGCAACGACAGCGCGTACGCCGAGCAGGTTCGTACCCTTCGCCGCCCAATCGCGCGAGGAGCCGTTGCCATATTCAACGCCAGCGAACACGACGAGCGGAACCTTCTTCTTCGCGTATTCCATCGCCGCGTCATAGATCGGCATCCGCTTGCCCGAAGGCTGGTGGATCGTCAGGCCGCCTTCTGGTGTCGAGCCGTCCGCTTCTTTAACCATAAAGTTCTTGATGCGGATATTGGCGAATGTGCCGCGCATCATCACTTCGTGGTTGCCACGGCGGGTGCCGTATTGGTTGAAGTCGGCAGGATCGACCTTGTTGGCCAAGAGATATTTGCCCGCCGGAGACGCCGCCTTGATCGAACCTGCTGGCGAGATATGGTCGGTCGTGATCTTGTCGCCGAACAGGCCAAGGATTTTGGCGCCCGTAATGTCGGTAATCGGCGCTGGCGTCTTGGTCATGCCCACGAAATAGGGTGGGTTTTGCACATAGGTCGAGGCATCTTCCCATGCATAGGTCTGGCTTGCCGGCGTCTTCACCTTCTTCCAGTTGGTGTCGCCTGCGAACACATCGGCATATTTCGATTTGAAGATCGATTTGGTAACGTTCTTCGCAATGAAATCAGCGATTTCCTTGTTCGAAGGCCAGATGTCTTTGAGATAGACCGGATTGCCCTTCTTGTCCGTACCAAGTGGCTCCTTGGTTAGGTCAATCTGCAGCGAACCGGCGAGAGCGTAGGCAACAACCAATGGAGGGGAAGCCAGATAATTGGCCTGCACATCGGGTGATACGCGGCCTTCAAAATTGCGGTTGCCCGAAATAACGGCGGAAGCCACAAGGCCGTTCTCGTTAATCGTCTTCGAGATTTCCGCAGGCAGCGGTCCCGAATTGCCGATGCAGGTTGTGCAACCAAAACCAACCAGATTGAAGCCTAGCTTATCGAGGTCTTTTTGCAGACCGGCTTTGGAAAGATATTCCGCCACAACCTGCGAGCCGGGGGCCAGCGAGGTCTTCACCCAAGGCTTAACTGTCAGCCCCTTGGCGAGCGCGTTGCGGGCCAAAAGCCCCGCACCCATCAGCACCGAAGGGTTCGACGTGTTGGTGCAGGAGGTTATCGCCGCAATCACCACATCACCGTGGCCAAGGTCGAAATTCTTGCCCTCAACCTTATAGCGCGCCGAAAGATCAGCGGCCTTTTTATATTCCGTATCCATCGCCGAGATGAAGCCGGTCTTGGCATCGGTCAGCGCCACGCGGCCTTCCGGACGCTTTGGTCCAGCAAGCGATGGCATCACATCGCCAAGATCGAGAGCAAGCGTATCGGTGAATTCCGGATCAGGCGTTGTTCGCGTGCGGATAAGGCCCTGTGCTTTGGCGTATTTCTCAACGAGATCAACGCGCGCCTTCTTGCGGCTGGTCATGGTGAGATAGGCCAAAGTCTCGGTGTCGACAGGGAAGAAGCCGCAGGTTGCGCCATATTCCGGTGCCATGTTCGCAATGGTTGCGCGATCAGCCAGCGTCATTGCGTTCAGGCCCGGGCCGTAGAACTCGACAAACTTGTTCACCACGCCCTTTTTGCGCAGCATTTGAGTGACGGTAAGCACAAGATCGGTGGCGGTAATGCCTTCCTTGAGCTTGCCGGTCAGCTTGAAGCCGATCACTTCCGGCAGCAACATGGATTGCGGCTGGCCAAGCATGGCGGCTTCCGCCTCGATACCACCAACGCCCCAACCGAGCACGGCCAACCCATTGACCATGGTGGTGTGAGAATCGGTGCCCACAAGCGTGTCCGGATAGGCGACCTCAACGGTCTCCGTTTTGCCCTTGGCGTTCTTGACCTTTTCCTTGCGCGTCCAAACCGTCTGCGAAAGGAACTCCAAATTCACCTGATGGCAGATGCCGGTATCGGGCGGCACCACGGAGAAATTCTCAAACGCCTGCTGGCCCCATTTCAAGAAGCGATAACGCTCGCCATTGCGCTGATATTCGAGATCGACATTCTTTTTGAACGCTTTGTTTGAGCCGAATTCATCCACGATCACCGAATGGTCGATTACGAGATCAACCGGCACAAGCGGATTGATCTTTTTCGGATCGCCGCCAAGATTTTTCATCGCATCGCGCATGGCGGCGAGATCAACGACGGCTGGTACGCCGGTGAAATCCTGCATCAACACGCGGGCGGGACGGAAGGCGATTTCAAGCTCTTTCTTGCCCTTGGTTTTCAACCAACCAACGGCGGCCTTGATGTCGGCCTTGGTAACGGTGCGGCCATCTTCAAATCGCAAAAGATTCTCAAGCAAAATTTTGAGCGAGAAGGGCAGTTTTGAAATGCCGGGCAAGCCGTTTTTTTCGGCCTCTTTCAGCGAATAATAATGATAGGTCTTGGTGCCGACTTTAAGCTTTTTGCGGCATTTGAAGCTGTCTAACGAGGACATGCGAGGCTCCTTAAGGGGTTTACGTCAAAGCGATCCGCAACAAGCGGATAGCCATTACGCCGCCCCGGGAGTGCCCAGGCCCCCTGCATCGCTCATGGGCGTTGCACCGGCGCATTCGTCTTATAGAAAATTTCTGGGAATACCGCTACATGGACTTAAGGCGGTTTTGCGAATTTTTGCGGTCGTCTTTGTTTTTTTTAATCGGAACCGCATCATGCGCCTCGTCATCGACGGTCTTGCCTCTATCCGCTCGGGAAGGCCGGTGTTTTCCGGGCTTGGTCTCGTGCTGGAGGCGGGCGAGGCGCTGGCCATTATGGGGCCGAATGGCGCGGGTAAATCCAGCCTGTTGCGGATTGTTGCGGGTCTGTTGCCCGCCTCCGAAGGCAGAATTCAGCTTGAGGGCGGTGATGTCGACACGCCTCTCGCAGAAGAAGCCCATTATCTCGGCCACCGTGATGCGCTGAAACCTTCGCTCACACCGCTTGAAACACTCGGCTTTTGGCAATCCCTGTTAGGTCGACCGCTTGAAACGCCGCAAAAGGCTTTGGAGCAGGTGGGCTTGGGGCATACCGCTAACCTGCCGTCCGCTTATCTCTCAGCAGGGCAAAAACGACGGCTGGCCTTGGCGCGATTGCTGATCGCCCATCGGCCGCTTTGGCTGCTCGATGAGCCGACCTCGGCATTGGATGCGGCGTCGGAAGTGATGTTTAACGGCTTAGTCATGGCGCATCTGGCGTCGGGTGGAATGGTGATGGCGGCAACCCACGCGCCTTTGGGCTTTGCGTGTCGCACCTTTACGCTCGGGGGCCGGTCATGATCGCCGCTTTCATTGCGCTGTTTCGGCGCGACCTCGTGCTCGGTGCCCGCATTGGCGGCGGGGCTGGCGTCGGCCTCGTCTTCTTTTTGATGCTCGTCACCATCATGCCCTTTGCGGTTGGTCCCGATATGGCGCTTTTGGCGCGCATTGGTCCCGCCATTTTGTGGGTGGCGGCACTACTTGCAACCTTAATTGGGCTTGATCGGCTGTTTCAGGCCGATGATGAGGATGGTTCGCTTGATCTTCTACGCATGTCGCCTTTGCCGTTGCCACTCGTGGTATTGGCCAAAGGCTTGGCGCATTGGATTTCAACCGGTCTGCCTTTGGCGCTCGCCGCACCCTTTCTCGGGCTTTTGCTGGCGCTTGAGCCCAAGGCACTTTTAGCCGTTACAGGCACCTTATTGGTAGGCACTCCGGCGCTGACTTTTATTGGTGCAATTGGCGCAGCATTGACCGCAGGCATGCGACGGGGTGGGCTGATCCTATCGGTGCTGGTCATGCCCTTGATGATTCCGGTGCTGATTTTCGGAATTTCAGCCACGTCAGCGGCTCTAAGTGGCACCATTCCCTTTATGACGCCGTTCTCCGTTCTGATCGCGCTCGCACTGTTTGCGCTCGTATCGGGCACGGTCGCTGCAACGCTTGCAATCCAGAATGCCGAAGGCTGATCGCGTCTAGCCGTTGATCAGGATGGTCTCCCGCTCGGTCACAATCACATCAAGCGCCCGATCATGCGGCTCGTCCGGAACGCGCTCAATTTCTTGCACCGAGAAGGCCACGCCGATGGTGAATAGCGGCCCAATGGCGGACAGGCGCGCAATCGCGCGATCATAATAACCAGCGCCATAGCCAATCCTGTGGCCACGGCGGTCAAATGCGGCCAAGGGCACCAGTAAAGCGCGAGGGGAAACTTCGGGCGATGTTGCGGCGGGTTCGCTTAAGCCAAACGGGCCTTCGATCAAGACATCTGACCTATTCCAAGCACGGAAGATCAGACCCGACGGGCTCACCACCGGCAATGCCGCGAGAAGTCCGCGATCCGCCAATTGGGCAAGCGCCGGCCGCGGATCCAATTCGGTCCGGATCGGCCAGAAGCCACCTACGGGCCCACCGCCCATCTGATCGGCAAAGGGCAAAACCCGTTCGGCAATCAAGGCCGAGAACTGCGCGCGCTCAGGCAGCGTGAGCTTGCCCCGACGGGCAAGCGCTTCAGCGCGAAGGAGGTCTTTGGGTGATTTTTCAGTCATGTTCGTTCAAAAAAGTGCGGAGCCACAAGAGCCGTGGAACGATCGATCCCAGGAACCTACATATGTAGGTGGGCACCGTGTGCCCAAGTCCACGGACAAGGGCAGGAACAGCTCCCTGAGGGTCGATAAGGCCCCGGGAATACAGTTGTCCTCACGCACACCGCAGCCCCGCAAAATGAAGATAGGCCTTTATCGCAGCATTTGCCAGTGCCATCGATCATCTCATTTCAGAAAAGCTGTGGCACGCTATCCCACAGCAATTTGATGCCGACCAAAAAGGTAAGCGTGTAAATGAGCGTATAGAATTTTTCAGCCGCAATGCGCCGGATCAGCCAAACACCTGCAAGGGTGGCAACAAGTGCCAACGGAAACAAGGCGAACGAAGTCCCGAAATTTTCGGTCGAAAATTGCCCGAGCAAAAAATAAGGAATGACTTTGGCCAGATTGGTGAGGGTGAAGAACCAGGTCGACGTGCCGACATAGGTTTGGGGCGCAAGGCGTTGCGGCATCACATGCACCTGAAAAGGTGGTCCGCCGGCATGGGCAACAAAGCTCGTAAAGCCTGCAACCGTTCCCCAGAAAAATCCCGGCCCTATTTTGCCTTTGATGGGTTCGCCTGTTAGCGCTCTTTTTCGCCAGTAAACGATCACAAAGCCGATTGAAATCACGCCGACGCCCATTTTAACGAGGTCGTCCGACACATGGGCCGCCATCAGCCAGCCGATGAAAATGCCTAAAGCGCTGCCCGGCAACATGATCGCCAGATTGCGAAAGTCGAAATCATGACGAAACGCCCAGGTGCTCACCATGTCCTGCACGATCAGGATAGGCAGCATCAAGGCCGCAGCCTTCACCGGGGAAACCACGAGGGCGAGCAGGGGAATAGCAATCACGCTCAGGCCGGAAAAGCCGCCCTTCGACAAGCCCATCAGAAAAACAGCGGGAATCGCAGCGAGGTAGAACAGTGGGTCGGTTATGACGGGTGGCATGGCGCGACAGGGCCTCTTGGAACAAAGGCACAATTGGCGACAATCGCAGTGCTTTGGCAAGATGCGATGTGCACCCAAAGTCGTGCCTGACCTTTTGACTGTGCGGTGCTAAAGGCGGACCGCAAGGGTGAGAACATAGATGGGGGACGCCATGACGAATGCCGCACGCTTTCGGGAAATCTACGAACGCTCGCTGAAAGATCCGGCAGGCTTTTGGGGCGATGCCGCCAAGGCGATTGATTGGGTCGTGCCCCCCGATACCGTCTTCGATCCCTCCATCGGCGTCTATGGCCGTTGGTTCCCCGATGCCATGGTCAATACCTGCTTCAATGCCGTTGATCGCCATGCCATTGCCGAGCCTGAGCGAACCGCCAGCATCTATGACAGCCCGATCACCGGCACCCAGCGCAAAGTGAGTTACGGCGAGTTCCGCGAGGAGGTCGCAACGCTCGCTGCCGTGCTGCAAGATTTTGGCGTGACCAAGGGCGACCGCGTTATCATCTATATGCCGATGATCCCCGAAGCGCTGTTCGCCATGCTTGCCTGTGCGCGTATTGGCGCGATCCATTCGGTGGTGTTTGGCGGCTTTGCCGCACGTGAATTGGCGACGCGTCTCGATGATTGCCAACCAAAGCTCATTCTGGCCGCCTCCTGCGGCATCGAGCCCGGCCGCATCGTTCATTATAAGCCCTTGATCGATGAAGCCATCGACATGGCCCACCACAAGCCCCAAGCGGTGCTTGTTTTCCAACGTCCGCAGGAAATTGCCAAGCTGCAGGCGGGCCGTGATTATAATTGGTCGGCTTTGGTTGCGGATGCAAAAGCTGCCGGTAAACAGGCCCCATGCGTGCCAATGGCTGCTACTGATCCGCTTTACATTCTCTACACCTCCGGCACGACCGGCAAACCCAAAGGCGTTGTCCGCGACAATGGCGGCCATCTGGTCGCGATGGCGTGGACCATGGGTGCCATTTATGGCGTAGGCCCGAGCGATGTGTTCTGGTCGGCGTCTGATATTGGCTGGGTGGTGGGCCATTCCTACATCGTCTATGCCCCGCTTATCGTGGGTGCGACGACCATTCTCTATGAAGGTAAGCCCGTTGGCACGCCTGACGCGGGCGCGTTCTGGCGCGTGATTGCCGAGCATGGTGCAACGGCGATGTTCACCGCCCCCACCGCGTTACGCGCGATCCGCAAGGAAGATCCGGACGCCGTGGAGCTTGGCAAATATAGGCTCAACGGCTTCCGCGCGCTGTTTTTGGCGGGCGAGCGGGCCGATCCCGACACCGTGAAATGGGCCGAGGAAAAACTCGGCGTGCCCGTGATCGACCATTGGTGGCAGACCGAAACCGGTTGGGCGATTGCGGGCAATCCGTTCGGCATGGGTATGTTGCCGGTCAAGTACGGCTCTCCCACGGTGGCGATGCCCGGCTATGATGTGCGCATCGTCGACGAGGGCGGCCATCCTGTACCCACAGGCAAAATGGGCTCCATCGTTGTCAAACTTCCGATGCCGCCAAGCTGCCTGCCCACGCTCTGGAATGGGGAAGACCGCTTCCGTGACAGCTATCTCACCACCTATCCGGGCTTCTACTCCACCTCGGATGCGGGCTATATCGACGAGGACGGTTATCTTTACATTATGGGCCGCACAGACGACATCATCAATGTCGCGGGCCACAGGCTTTCAACGGGGGCGATGGAAGAAGTCCTGTCCGGTCATCCGGCGGTGGCCGAATGCGCGGTAATTGGTGCCAAAGACGCGCTGAAAGGCGAGCAGCCTTGCGGTTTTGTCGTGCTCAAATCAGGCATCACAACAACGGTTGAACAGGTGGAAAAAGAGCTCGTCGCCCGCGTGCGCGATCAGATCGGCCCGGTAGCCGCGTTCAAACTCGCTATGGTGGTCAAACGCCTGCCCAAGACACGTTCAGGCAAGATTTTGCGCGGCACGATGAAGAAAATCGCCGATAGCGACAGCTTCAACATGCCCGCCACCATTGATGATCCGATGGTGCTCGACGAAATCAAGATTGCGTTGCAGGGCAAGGGGTTGGCGAAATAGGGATTTGAGGGTCGGGACCCGCCCAAAACTGCATCTTTGGACAGTCGATTCATAATTTGGAAAAGGACATTCTTGATCAAAGCTTGCAATTTGTAGTTTATAAGTTACGATCTATGATCAGAATTGAAGAAACTGAACGGTTTTCAAATTGGCTGTCTGCGCGCCGTGATCCGGTGGCAAAAGCCCAAATAGCGCTTCAAATTCAGAGCCTTGCCTTTGGAAACCCGGGCGACCTTGTCGACCAATGGCAATCCAGAATTGTCGACAATTCTCAAAGTTACCGCCGCTTTGGGGCTTAAACTAACGGTTGCCCCGATCGGATAAGGTTGGCTTTCCCCGCCCGCTTTCTTAGACTACCCGATCCATCGCCGATGTCTTTTTTGTGTCCCGCATCAGTCCATAAATAATCAGCGATAACGCGATCATGCCGGTGAGGTAATAATAGAAATAGCTCTCGACGCCCGCTTGCTTGAAATAAAGCGCGATGGGCTCTGCCGTGCCGCCAAAGATGGACACGGTCAGCGCATAGGGCACCGCCACACCAATGGCGCGGACGCTGGTGGGGAAGAGTTCCGCCTTCACCACCGCGTTGATCGAGGTATAGCCCGATACAATCAGCCAAGCCGCGCAGATCAAAAGCAGCGCGGTCCAAGCCCCTTGCGCTTGTTGCAAGCTTGTGAGCAGCGGAATCGTAAACAAAACGCCCGAAACACCAAAGCCAATCAGCAGCCATTTGCGGCCAATGCGATCCGAAATTGCGCCATAGATCGGTTGTAGGATCATCGCGAAAATTAGCGACCAGAACGCCACAAAGGTCGTCTCGGTATCGGATAATTTGACCGAGAGTTTCAAGAATTTCTGCATATAGGTCGTATACGTATAAAATGCCGCCGTGCCGCCTGCGGTTAGTCCAATCACCAAGAGCGTTTCGCGCGGGTATTGGAACAAGACGGCGAAAATCGATCCCTTGGCTTTGGCCACTTTAGACGCTTTGCGATACGCATCCGTCTCGGGCATCGAACGGCGCATGATGAGGGCCGACACGGCGAGCAAAGCACCAATAATAAACGGGATACGCCACCCACCCGCCTTCAAATCGGCGGCGGTAAAGCCCAACACGTTTTGCAACACAAGCAACACCAAAAGCGCACAGAGCTGGCCGCCGATCAGCGTCACATATTGAAAGCTGGAGTAGAAGCCCCGGTTTTTCTCATCTGCCATTTCGGTGAGATAGGCCGCACTCGCGCCATATTCGCCGCCAAGGCTAAGCCCCTGCAAAATACGCGCGGCTGCCAAAATCACCGAGGCCCAAAGGCCGATTTGCGCATAGACCGGCGTGACTGCGATCAAAAGCGAGCCAAAGCACATCAAAGTGACCGAAAGCATCAACGAGATGCGCCGCCCATAGCGATCCGCCAGCCAACCGAACAACCAACCGCCAAGCGGGCGTGCCAAAAACGTTACCGCAAACAAAATCGATGCATTGAGCTGCTGGACAACCGGATTATCATTGGGGAAGAAAGCGGGCGCAAAATACAGCGCAAAGGCCGCATAGGCGTAAAAATCATACCATTCGACGAGATTTCCCGCTGAGCCAATCAGGATTGCCCGGATCCGTTGTGCCATGCGCATGTCCGATGAATTTCCACTATCCTGCACGTCGTTCCTCCGGACAATTTCTGCTGCTGATGCCGCAGCGTTAACGAAATTAACGGCGATACCCCGTTGGTTGTCAATCCATACAGCAGGCTGGACCAAGTTTTGACGATGCGCACGCCAAGGCTTGATACGGCTTTTCTTGACTCATTCCCGCTTTTCCCCTACATCCCGCCCATTCATCGACGGTTACGTCCTTGAGCCACCGCCCGACCCGAGAGGTTGGAGGTCCACGTCCGACAGCGCGTTGCGCCCTCGGGCGCGTTTGGCTTTGGGCCGTTTTTCGTCACGCATGCGGGCGAAAAAGTGGTTACCGGTTTTTCGCGAAAAGCATGCGCAACTAGGGAAAGTCTTCGATGTTCGAAAGTCTGAGCGACAAGCTCTCCGGCATTCTGAACGCGCTTACGCGTCGCGGCGCGTTGAGCGAGGAAGACGTTAACCTTGCGCTTCGCGAAGTCCGCCGTGCGCTGATCGAGGCCGACGTCGCGCTTGATGTTGTGCGCAGCTTCACCGACAAAGTGCGCGAGCGCGCGGTGGGTGCGGAAGTCGTCCGCTCGGTGTCGCCGGGGCAGATGGTCATCAAGATCGTCAATGATGTTCTGGTGGATACGCTAGGCTCGGAAGCCTCGCCGATTGATCTCGAAGCTGTGCCGCCGGTAGCCATTTTGATGGTGGGCTTGCAGGGCTCGGGCAAAACCACCTCGACCGGTAAAATCGCCAAGCGCCTCACCGACCGCATGAAGCGCAAGGTGCTGATGGCCTCGCTCGACACGCGCCGTCCGGCCGCGATGGAGCAATTGGCAAGCCTCGGCAAGCAACTCTCGATTGAAGTGCTCCCCATCGTCGCGGGCCAAAGCGCGGTACAAATCGCCAAGCGTGCGATGGAAGCGGCCCGTTTGGGTGGTTTCGATGTCGTAATGCTCGACACCGCCGGCCGCACCACGGTCGACGAGGAGTTGATGGCGGAAGTGGCCGAGGTAAAAGCCTCAACCAGGCCGCATGAAGTGTTGCTCGTTGCCGATGCGCTGACCGGACAAGACGCGGTCAACACCGCAAAAGCCTTTGACGAGCGCGTGGGGATTACCGGCATCGTGCTCACCCGCGTTGATGGCGATGGCCGTGGCGGCGCAGCACTTTCGATGCGCGCAGTTACCGGCAAGCCGATTAAGCTCGTGGGTACTGGCGAAAAAATGGATGCGCTGGAGGATTTCCATCCAGCCCGCATCGCCAACCGCATTTTGGGCATGGGCGATGTGGTTTCGCTCGTTGAAAAAGCGGTCGAGAATATCGATCAGGAAAAGGCGATGCGCACCGCCGAGCGGATGCGCAAAGGCCAGTTCGATCTCTCCGATATGCGCGACCAGTTGCAGCAAATTGAAAAAATCGGCGGCGTCGGCGGGCTGATGGGCATGATCCCCGGCGTTGCCAAAATGAAAAACCAGATCGCCGCCTCCCATCTCGATGGCAAAGTGGTGAAGCACCAGATCGCCATTGTGAATTCGATGACGGCGGCGGAACGCAAAAACCCCGACCTCCTCAAAGCCTCGCGCAAAAAACGCATCGCAGCGGGTGCGGGGGTTTCGGTTGAACTCGTCAACCGGTTGCTGAAGCAACATCGGCAAATGGCCGATATGATGAAAATGATGGGCCAAAACAAGCGCGGCGGGCCGATGGCCGGTCTTGCGAATATGTTCGGCCTTGGCGGCGGCATGCCCTTGCCTGAAGAAATCGCAGCGATGCAAAAGCAGATGGGTGGCGGGCAAGGCTTACCGGAATTTCCGGGTGCCGCAAAAGCGCCTGCCGGTCTGCCCTCTATGCCCGGTTCTGCCCCTAAACTACCCGGTCTCGGCGTTAAACCAACGCTTCCCGGTCTAGGCAGCTTCAACCCGTTCGGGGGGAAGAAGAAGTGAGAAACCCTTTCACCCGTCATTGCGAGCGAACGCGAAGCAACCCAGCTGATGCAGCCAAAAAAGGCTGGATTGCTTCGTCGCTTAGCTCCTCGCAAGGACGATGAAGATCAAAACCAACCAACCTAAAACCTAACCAAGAAAGTCCAGTCCAATGTCAGTTAAAATTCGTCTCGCCCGCGGTGGCGCTAAGAAGCGTCCACATTATTCGATCGTTGTTGCCGATAGCCGCTTTGCGCGCGATGGCCGTTTCATCGAGAAGCTCGGCACGTTCGATCCAATGAAGCCGAAGGATTCGGCTGAGCGCGTGCATTTCGATCATGACAAGGCCAAGGCTTGGCTCGCCAAGGGCGCGCAGCCTACCGACCGCGTCGAGCGTTTCTTGGAAGCCGCTGGCTTGTGGACCCGCAAGGCCCGCGTCAACCCAGAAAAGGCCAAGCCAAAGAAGAAGGCTCAGGAGCGTCTCGACGCTGCCGCAGCTGAAGTCGAAAAGGCCGCTGCTGCTATCGTTGCCGCCGCTGAAGCCGAAAAAGCAGCCGCCGCTGCCGCCGCTGAAGCTGCTGCCGCTCCTGCACCCGTTGCAGAAGAGCCAGCCGCCGAACCAGCAGCCGAGTAAGGACAAGCCATGGCCCGCCAACCTTCCGAGAAGACCGTTACCGGACTTGTGGAGGTTGGCGTGTTTGGCGCCCCACACGGCGTGAAGGGGGAGATGCGTCTCAAATCCTTCACGGCGGACCCTTTGGGCATTCAAGACTATGCGCCGCTGACGGATAAAACCGGCCAGCGGCGTTTTGTTCTCAAAACTGCCCGGCTCGTCAAAGACGATATGCTGGTGGTAGCCGTTGAAGGCGTATCGGATCGCAGTGCCGCCGAGGCGCTGACCAATCTCACTTTATGGGTTCCGCGCGACCAATTGCCGGAGCCCGATGAGGAAGAATTCTACCACGCCGATCTGATCGGTCTCGTGGCCCACGCCCCCGATGAAACCGTGCTTGGCACGGTCACCGCGGTGCATGATTTTGGCGCGGGCGATATTTTGGACATTGCACCTCTCATCGATGGCCCGTCACTATTGGTGCCGTTCACCAAAGCGATTGTGCCGGTGGTTGATCTCGCCGCTGGCCGGTTGACGGTTATCCTGCCCGATGAAGTTGAGGGTGAGGAGCGCCCCGGCGCATGAGCGGCTTTCGGGCTGATGTACTGACCTTATTTCCCGAGATGTTTCCCGGCTCACTCGGCCTGTCGCTCGCGGGCGAGGCGCTCAAAACAGGCCGCTGGTCGCTCAACGCGCATGATATTCGCGCGCATGGTTTAGGCAAACACCGTGCGGTGGATGATTCACCCGCCGGTGGCGGTGCGGGCATGGTGCTGCGTGCCGATGTATTGGCCAATGCCATTGATGCGGTGGCTTCGCCGGAAGATCACCGCCCCCTTCTGCTGATGAGCCCGCGCGGCAAACCACTGACACAAGATTTCGTCCGCGAATTGGCGTCAGGGCCGGGCGTGGTCATCGTGTGCGGTCGCTTTGAAGGTGTCGATGAACGGGTCATCGAAGGCCGTCATCTCATCGAGATATCCATCGGCGATTATATCTTATCCGGCGGCGAACCCGCAGCCCTCGTGTTGCTCGATGCCTGCGTACGTCTGCTTCCGGGCGTGATGGGCAAACTGGAATCGGGCGAAGACGAGAGCTTCGAAAACGGACTTTTAGAATACCCGCATTACACCAAGCCCCGCGACTGGGAAGGGCGAACGACCCCCGAGATTTTGCTCTCAGGCGATCACGCCAAAATCGCCAAATGGCGCCGCGAACAGGCCGAAAAGCTGACGCAAGAGAGACGGCCGGATTTAATGGGTAAGCGCAGAAATTAGCCAAACCGAACCGCGGGCC
>CAIUPE010000055.1 GCA_903900975.1 uncultured Hyphomicrobiales bacterium
GGGCGAAATAGGTTTTCTCGTCGCGGCCATTGACCGTGATCTTGCCGGTGCCCGGCTTGATCCAGACGCGGGCCACCGATTCCTTGCGGCGGCCGGTGGCATAGGCGCGGCCCTTGCTGTCGCGCTTGTTGTCAACCTTGGCCGCGTCTTCCGGCGTGTTGACCTTGGCCTTGATCAGCGTGGTCTTGAGTTCGCCGAACTTGTTCTCGTCAGCCATGATTAAGCAGCCTTCGTTTTGTAATTGGTGTTCTTGGGGTTCATCGCGCCGACATCCAGGGTGGTGGGCGTCTGGGCTTCATGCGGATGCTCGGTGCCCGGATAAACGCGCAGGTTGGACATCTGGCGGCGGCCCAGCGGACCACGCGGCACCATGCGTTCAACGGCCTTTTCCAGCACGCGCTCGGGGAACTTGCCCGCCATCACGGCGCCGGCAGTACGTTCCTTGATGCCGCCGATATAGCCGGTGTGGCGATAATAGACTTTCTTCTTCAGCTTGTTGCCGGTCAGCACGACCTTGGCGGCATTGATGACGATGATGTTGTCACCGCAGTCCATGTGGGGGGTATAGGTGGGCTTGTGCTTGCCGCGCAGGCGCATGGCGATGATCGAAGCAAGACGACCCACGACCAGCCCTTCGGCGTCAATCAGGATCCATTTCTTTTCGATCTCGGAGGCGCGAGCCGAAGAGGTTTTCATGGGGATTTCTCGTTGTTGGACGGCGCGATATACGGATCACTGCCCTGCCCGTCAACAGAAATGTCGCAATTACAGGCACTTTCTTCATGCGGTACCAAGATACCACATGCTTCAGGCGATTGTATACTTTACTACACAGACCGAATCGGACATATTTCCGGCCATAGGAGATACCCATGGCCGCCAGCACCCTCACAAACCCCGTCTTTCAGGACGAAACCAAAGCCCGCGAATGGCTGGAAGCCCAGCGTTGGCCCGATGGGGTCATTTGCACCTTCTGCGGCCAGATCGGGAACGCCAAGGCCCAGCCTGCCACGGGCGCTCTGGGGGTTGGCTGGTGGCATTGTGGCGACTGCCGCAAGAAGTTCACGGTCCGCGTCGGCACCCTGTACGAGCGCAGCCATGTCCCTATCCATAAATGGCTGTATGCGACCCACCTTCTCTGCACCTCGAAAAAGGGGATTTCCTCTCACCAACTGCACCGCATGTTGGGCGTGACCTATAAGACGGCGTGGTTCATGGCGCATCGCATCCGCGAAGGCATGAAGCCGTCCGGTTCCGATGCTGGCCCGATTGGTGGCCACGGCAAGATCGTAGAGGCCGATGAAACCTACATCGGTAAGGCTGACGGCAAAACGAAGCGCCCCAAGGAAGGCGGCTTTCGCCACAAGATGAAAATTGTCTCGCTTGTTGAACGCGGCGGCAATGTGCGCTCGCAGCGCATCAAGGACGGTACGAAAATCGAGATCAAGGACATTCTGCGCGCTAACGTCCACCCTGCCAGCATCCTACATACGGATGGCTCGGGCCTCTATACCGACACCGGGCTTGTCCGCATCCATGAGAGCGTGGATCACAACAAGGAATATGTCCGCGCCGGTAAGGCCAAGCGCAAGGTTCATACGAACACGCTGGAAGGCTTCTTCTCAATCTTCAAGCGCGGCATGGTGGGGACATATCAGCATTGCGGCGAACAGCATCTTGACCGTTATCTAGCTGAGTTTGATTTTCGCGCGAATACCCGCGCCAAGTTCGGCATAGACGATGCCATGCGCGCGGAAAAAGCCATCGCCGGTATCACCGGCAAGCGGCTGACGTATCGGCGGACTAGCCACACCCAAGCCGCTTAAACAAAAAGCTGCCGCGTTCATACGTTGGCGCAAGGCACAGGGCTATCCTGTCGCCAAGCGCAAGCGCGCATTTTGGGGTAAGAAGGCTTGGCGTAAGCGCAGGAGGAAACGCAATGCCTGAAACAATCCAGATGGAAGAGCGCGATGGTCGCTATGTTCTGATCCGCGAAAGCGAGGATGGGAAAATCGCAGAGTTTAGTCTTTCGCCCGATTCGGTATTGAAATTGGCCAGATCATCACTCGCGTTGACGGATCAGATTCTCGCACAACGCACTCCATCAGCAAATTTTTCACCAGCCGTTGTGACGCCGGTTGCCCAAATATCTCTGAACAAGGATGTTCATGGCTCGGAGGTTCATTTGGAGTTTTTTGATCCGAATGGGATGAA
>CAIUPE010000056.1 GCA_903900975.1 uncultured Hyphomicrobiales bacterium
GACGAGCCCTCCTTGCCGGAGAGGGCGAATGCGGACCGCCGCGCGCCCTCATCTGCTTTGTGTAGGGCAGTTCGGGGATTACCTCAAGAAAATTTTGAGGTAATCTGTTTACCTAAGTCGGCGAGGCTGTCTGATGGCGGGGTCGAGCAGACCGGGCCGGTTTTTGGGTCCGCTCTTTTCGATAGAAGTAGCTGCTGAGGCGTCGTGCCTCGACGACTTTCGGATTCTTCGGCAGCGCTTCAAGGCCAAGCTCCGCCCGACGCTTCTGCAAATTATCGAACGTCGTCGATAGCTGTGCCGCTGACCTGGCTTGTTCGATGTTCTGAAGGCCGTCTGCGGGCAGACCGACCTTGAGGAGCGCGTCGTATCTCTTTTGCAAACGGCCGAGCGTCGAATCCGCGACCACGGCCGCGACTTGTTCGGGGGAGAGCTTGAGATCGACGCCGCGACGGCGCTTGGCTTGCGTCGTCCCTTCAACCGGCAGCGGCGGCAACACCGCATCGAGGTCAACGCCCTGGTCCAGGGCATTGAGAACATGGGCGAGGCGTGCGCTTGCTTCAGCTTGTGTCTTCGGATCAAGCCGAAGTTTGCCGACGATGTTTTTCGCGTATGTCGCAAAGTATTTGTTCAAAATGGTAACATGTAAATTTTCAAATGAGCCAGTTAAGAATATATCGTTATAGACAATATCAGCCAAAGAAATACTTAGATATTTAGTTTCAGTTCCAAGGTGACTAATCTGCAAGGCGTTTTGTTTGAGATCGTTGAAATACTCACGCAGGAAGAAAGATTCGATATCCCATTTGGCTCGCGCCGAGAGGCCGGCGGCTTGAAGGTCGTCTGTGCTGATCCGGGCGATTGTCCCTGCCTGGTAGGATGCCTGGAACGCGGCAACGGCCGCGTTGATGAGTTCGCTATCGGTCTTCGGCTTCGGCCGGAGCCCCGCCGGATGTTGCCCGGTCATGGCGAGAGGATTGATTTGATCCAACACGAACGAGGGCGTGCGAGCATCAAAGCTATCGCCGCCCTCGGGTTCGACGATGAAGTGTCCGGCCATCATTCCCGTCTCGGCCGGGAGGGGAACGCCGCTCACGTAAACGAAGGTTTTGCCGGGCTCGATGACGTGCTGATCGCCGTCAACATAATCACACCGGACAACAAGCGGAGCGGGGCCGCCATAGTCGATGTTCCAGCGCCGGCCGCGCAGAGTAATCCGCGTCTTGCCGAGGTTGGTAATCCTGACCTCATAGCCCCAGGTCCAGAGGCCGCTTTCAGGCGCGGACTTGCCGGGGAGGTAGTGGACTCTCGCAATCTCGACTCTGATTTCCGCATCGTCGTGCCGCGTGGTCTTGGAGGCGTGCCGGGGGGCGGACGTGACGAGGGGAGAGCTTGGCATGTGTAATCCTACCGTGTCCGGGAGCAGCCTTTTATCCCAAAACCGCCTCGGCTCAAAATATTCTTGAGGCCGCCTCAAATATTTATTGAGGCATATCCCGAACTGCCTTACAGGGGAGAGGAGGGGCGCGCTCCGACCGCGCTGCCGCCCTCGCCGCGACGTTCCCGGAGGTGGTTATGAGCTTGACGAGCAGGGATCAGGCACAGTTCACCGAGCTGTTCGACCGCATCAAGGTAGGCGGCCCGCAGGTCGGGACGGCCATGCGCCAGTTCGAGGACAAGGCAACAGCTTTCGGCCTCGATAGCGTCCAGCTCTACAATAACCTTTTGCAGGGCCGGAGCCTAGCGCTTTATCAGCCGCCTTCGACGCCGGCCGTGCCGAAGACCGAGACCGGCGACGGATCGCCGCCGGACATCGGGCGCTATGCCGACACGGTGCGGATTCGCCTCTACTGTTCCAAGGTCGAAAAGTCGTCGATTGCCGCCTTCCGGAAGGACGAGGCCGGCCGGTCTTTCCTGCTTCAGGGTATCGTCAGGGAGGAGGCCGCCGGCAGCCAGGCCGGACGACAGACAGCGCCGGCCGCTGAGGACTTCCCGGTTGGCTTCTTGAACTGGACAGGGGGGAAATGCCCCCACTGCCAGGACAGTGTGATGCGCAAGGACGTGTATGGCCCAATCCATTGCGGCGACTGCGGCAAGCTGCGGTGCCTCTCAGGTGTCCATAGCCGCCTTTGGCGGAACTGGTTCAAGTGCGTGTGTGGCTCGGACGGACCGATAGGCCCTCCGGTGGACACGCTGAAACTGGAATTGCCGTCAGCAGTGCGGCGGAACATGCACACGCCGCCGGCAGCAGATCACAGCCCCAGGCTTCAGCATTCCCGGGCCGAGCCCGCCGCGTTGCCGAGCCAGAACACCAGTCATTTGAGGATCGGCGGATGGTGATGAGGATCGAGATGCAGCGCCGCGATGTCCTTTTGATTGCAGGCCTCGCCGGCCTTGCACCAATCGTCTTCCGGAATCCTCAGCCGAAGGCCGGGCTTATCATCGGCGACGGGGCGCACGGGGAGGATTCGGCCGAGTTCGAGCTTCGGCATCACCCGGCAGGGCAGGGCTTCCAGGCGCAGTTTTTCCGCAACGGCGAGCTTGCTGCCCATGCCGATCTTCCGCCGGACGTTACCCTTGGCGAGGTGCGCGCCCTCGCCGACCAATGGTTTTCTGCCTTCGATCCGGAGTGCGCCGACGCATGACTGCCACGCCCCAGACCTTCACATGCTGCCAATGCGGCCAGCTCTTCCAGCTTGCGAGCCCGGATGATCCGCAGATCGTCTGCCTTGCGTGCGCGCCGGGGTATTTCTGCCAGGGCGAGGACGCCGAGGAACGGGAATTCTCGCGTCGCTTCCTTGCTCATACGCGCGCCGAGATGGCGTTCATGGCGGACGTTGAGGAGGCCCTAGAGAAGCAGCGCGCGGCGCTCTTGATCCATGGCGGAACAAGCGCGCCCTCCAAATCGGCGATGTTCTTGCCGCAATCCACCTTGACGGCCGAAGAGCAGGTCGAGCTTCGCGCATCCAGCCAGGAAGCCATGGCGCTTTTCCGCAGCATGCGAGGAAGCACGGACCGCGCCTGAATCCTTTTCTTTTAGGTCGGACGGTCCTTTGGATATGGCGCGACGACCTGACTGAGATTTTGTCCCGCCGGCTTGGGTGGAGGAAGCGAAGATGCCGAAGCGGAAGACCTACCGTGTTTTGCCGGATGACAGAGACGAGGCCGTCCGGTTGCGGCGGCTGATGCCGACATTGGCGCACATCCCCGAGCTTATCGCGCCGGTGACGGCCGGATGCCGGAAGATCGTGCCCGCACTTCGCGCGGCCCCGGAACGCCGCGCGATCGTCTATGTAACCCTCCCGACCGGCGACAAGGTGCCTGCTGTCGCCGAGGTGGACGAAGACGCCGGATTCACGAAGGCGATCCTTTGGCTTGCCGGCGGCGCGATCCGAGAGTTTTTGCGCGATGCGACGCGGCAGAGCCGCGCCACGCTCAGGCCAGGTCAGATCGCTTCCGCAGCCCTCGACCGCGACCACGCCTGACTCCTTTGCTTTTCCGCTAGACGGGCCTTTGGACATGCCCAGCCACGAGGTCCATGCCCCTAGATCAGCCGCTCGGCGATCAAGGTCGCGGCGGCGACGATATGGCCGATGCAGAGGAAGATTTCGATCGGGGTGTCGATCAGCTTGAGCCAGTGCAGGGGCACCGAGGGCTTCTTCTCTTCGGCCTTCTGGGGATGCTGGGAGTGGGAGCGAGAGGCGGAGGCTGGACCCTTGGTGCTGCGCATGAAGAGGCTCCTTCTGAGTTACATGTGCATAAAACACACATAAAGGCCCTTGCGTCAGACTGTCAAGCCTATCATGTGTTACATGCGCATAAAATGTTTGCGGGCCGCGCACCCCCAAGGAAAGACCATGAACCGTCCGATTGCCGGTCGAGAGAAGAAGACCGTCCGTTTGCACGTCCTGTTGGAGCCGACAGAGCTCGAAGAGGTGGACGCCTACCGCTATGGCGCGCGCATCCCGACGCGGGCCGAGGCGATCCGGCAGCTTCTGAAGCTCGGCCTCGAAGCCGCTGCGGAGAGAGACGCCGAGGTTAGGAAGTAACCCCAGCCAGCATCAGGCGACGTTCAACCGTAACATAAAATCAGGTTTCGCAGGGGCACCAACTTAAATCCAACAACCCCGCTATCTCATGCATCACAAAATTTGCGGATATGGATTGCATGCACTCATGACTGCGACCACAGCGGTCCAATTCTCTCAACCCGCAAGGTGAACATGGAAGATTCATGCATCTCACTATCGACACATTCCTTCCGACGGGACCAAATGTTTCGAGAGGACTTGTTCCAGCATGCAGGCATACGGTTCTTCGTCCGATTAAAGCCGCAACGTGCGTTCCTCCTGTGTCGTGCCCTAAATACAAGTCAACTTTAGACAATGATGATGGAAGGTCTGGAAGATCTATCTTCCCGATCAAATTAACTAAATTCGCCGAACCAGTATCTGACTCTATAAATTCTCCGTCTTGCATACAGTGCTTGGAACCGAATAGCACTATCGTTGCATCCCATTCTTTTATCATGGACTTTGTCAAAGACAGGAAGCGATCCAAAGGCCAATTTTTAGTCGGCGCTCCAGAGGCAGTGCAAAGACCGATGATCGGTCCCTGTCCAAGGCGCTTGATGGCTGAGTGAGGCTGTGATTTGAGCAGGCGATGGAAAGCAGAGGAAGCTTCTTCAGTGGAATTGAATAAATTAACAATCCCACTAGAGAGTGCGGTAAGACACGCCTGAGTATGTCTAGCATAGTTGACGCCATCGAAAGCACGCAATGATGGAGCACGGAGTGCAAAACTCAACGAATCCGCAGCAAGCGACGATTTTATGCTACCATCTATGATGTCGTCTGCTTCAAAACCAGCTTTAAGATGCGATTGCACATGAGAAAGCAAAAAGCGCGTGTCACCCTCAACTCTAAGATCGATGGCGATGTCGAACACAGGCAGATTAAACGAAGAAATAACACTTGGATCAAAGTTAGCCGGACCGTGCCCTGACACCTCATGTAATATATCAGCGCATACGATACGGTCAAAAAATCCCGAACGTAGCCCCACTTCTCGATTCCATGAGCTGCACATAAGTGTAATGTGTGAATTTGGAAAGCCATTTCGAAGAATAGAAAATGCCCGGAATGCTAGGAAAAAGTCGCCGACGTGATCGCACTTTATAATTAGAATCTCATGCACGTCCTCAGCAGAAAACCGAGGTGGGTGTGAGAGAGTAACCGTCGGCGATGGCATAATCGGCGATGACATAATATGATTGTCGAGTGTATCAGGCGGCGGTTCAGGTATGAGTCGCAAAAAGAACCTGGCCGAAGATATAACTGCCGGCTTAATTATGGCCCTATATATTCGCAGTCGAAAGCTTTCGGGTGGGAATATTACTCTGTATATAGACATCAGAAACGCGCGGATTACGCGAGCGAGCAGGTCTGGTGTATCAGAGTGATTGTTCATCTAAAGTCCACGTTACGAATAGTAGAAAAAAATACTAGTAATGTCAGAAAAGACCGACAACGAAAAGAAATATTATACTCATCGGCGGGACTGAATTAGGAAATCTGATAGATCGCTTGGAGCACAAGACGAAAAGCCGCGTCGGCTGCCAGAGTTTGAAGCGTCGATTGTTTGTCCTGAAAACGGTCCTTTTCCGGACAAAAATTAGTTAGAGCGAAATCAAAGGCTTGCGTGTCCGGTAAATTTGTCCGAAAACAGTGCATGTTTTTCGGCTACGCACGAGTCTCAACGGCCGACCAGGACCTCGCCTTGCAGCGGGATGCGCTGACGGCTGCCGGGTGCGAGCGCATCTTCACCGACACCATGACCGGGACCAGCACCGAGCGGCCGGGACTGACCAA
>CAIUPE010000057.1 GCA_903900975.1 uncultured Hyphomicrobiales bacterium
AACGAATTAAACACGTTCAGGATCGCTTGAACGGCAGACCAAGACGTGTCTTAGATTACCACACGCCGAACGAAGCGTTCACCGCACTCGTTGCATTAGATCCTTGAGACCACCTAAAATTAAATTTAAAAATCATTTTATTGTATAAATATCAGCTCTTTAATTGATTTATGTCAAATTTTTCAATACCAAAATAGTTTAGAAATTTAATCCTGTTCTGATAACGAGAATACTCCATTGCGAGGTATCAATAATATTTTACGGCAACAAACAGCAATTGCTGAATTTGGCAGTTTTGCGTTTGGTGAAAAGGAGCTTTCGAAAATTCTCTATCGAGCCTGTGAACTCTGCGCGAAGCTGTTCGACGTGGAGTTCAGTAAAATATGCGAATATAAAAAGGCAGCAAAAAAGCTCGAAGTCGTCGCCGGTTATGGCTGGAAGCCGGGGGTAATTGGCTATACCTACGCGGCAACCGATCGGACCTCGCCGCAAGTCTTTGCGTTTGAAAGTCAGCAGCCCGTTAGTCCCTCTACTCAGAATTTGAAGCGCTTCGAACTGCCTGCCTTTTATGCTCAGCATAAGGTGGCTTCGACCCTCGATGTTGTCATTAAAGGTAAACACGGCGCGTTTGGTGTACTTGAGATTGATACGCGCTTAAAGCGTACCTTTGTCGCGCATGATATTTCATTTTTAACCAGCTTTTCCAATATTTTGGCCGAAGCGATCAATTCAGCGAAAAAAACCGCAGCCTTAGAAATTCAATCCGGAAACGCGATCAGCTCATCCATGAAAAGAACGAGTTGATCCAACAAAAAAACCTGCTCGCGGCAGAAGCCCATCATCGTGTACGCAATAATTTGCAGATCATTCATGGGATGCTGGTCAGCCGGATCGGTGAGCTGGGCAACGATCATGATCTCTCCCATCTGACCCTGAGAAAGATTGCCAGTCGTGTCATGGCTATGGCCATGTCTATGACCAATGGGTCGTTTCGGGTGCCGACGGCGGGATTTTGGCATCGACCTATCTTGGTGCGTTGATCAAAGAAATTGTCGATATTTACGGTGCACTAGCGCCAAATGTGCTGCTTGAAAGCGCGCTGGACGATGTCGAACTTAACCTTGACCGCGCTTCGGTGCTGGGTTTGATCGTAACCGAGCTACTAACGAACGCCTATATGCATGCATTTCCGACGGGCACGGGGAGGATCGATGTTAGTTTTAAAAAGGACCGCCGGGGCCATCGCGCATTATTGACCGTATCCGATAACGGCATCTGCTTTGATGACAATAAGCAAAGCAAGCGCACCTGCGTCAAACTGGTCAAAATGCTGGTCCAGCAAATCGATGGCGAGCTGGCGGTTTCGTCGGCATCGGGTGCACGCTATCTTGTTACGTTGCCGGTGTAGGCCTGCATCCCGTTTTAACCATGTTCAGGGCATGATCGTTAAAATCCCTTGCTATTGGCGCTTGAATGGCTTATTCAAGAAGGGTCGATGGACGGCTAGACGACATGAACTCGCGCGGAATATTCTAACCGGGTCGACATATCTCTTCCCTGAAAACGCAAATTCGACGGGCCACTCAGTAAGGGTGGCTTGCACCACAATGAACTCGGAAGAGAAATAAAATGGCTACTGGCACAGTAAAATGGTTTAACTCCACCAAGGGTTTCGGCTTCATTCAGCCTGACAATGGCGGATCCGATGCGTTCGTTCACATCAGCGCTGTAGAGCGTGCTGGCATGCGCGACCTTCGCGAAGGCCAGAAGATCACGTACGAACTCGTTGCTGATCGCAAGAGCGGCAAGATGTCGGCTGATAACCTCAAGGCAATTGATTAATCATTGCTTTCGCTAGGCCCGCTGCCGTAAGGCGCGACCCGGCAAAATAGGCATCGTCCTAAAACATTCTGAAAAGAATGGACATTCGACCACGGATGTACCGGCGAGACGTTGAAAGACGATGCTGAACCAAAAAGGGTGATTTTTTCATCCGCCTTTAACCCGCCCTCGCCAGAGGCGCGGGTTTTTTGTTGGGTGGATGGCAAGCTATGACAGCGCCAGTACGGCAATGCCGCCAAATGCCACCAGGATGCCAAGCCATTGCACGGGCAGCATCGCCTCGCGTAAGCGCCACCAGGCTAGAAGGACGGTAAAAATTCCGAACATCGAAGCTGTGACGGTCGCATATTCAGGATGCGGCCAGCCACCCGCAAGTGTCACGAGCGCCAACGAGAGCGAGTCGAGCGTTCCCATCACCGCAACCGAACGCCAGATGGGCCAGATAGGTTGAAGCGGTACGCGTCGTAAGATCACCAATAGTGCTGACGTTGCCACCGCAAAGAGGCGTGCGACCCAAACGACCAGCAATTCGGGCGCGGTTTCGGCCGCCCATTGCGAAAATCCGAAAGTAATCGCAAAGCCGAAGGCAGCCAAAAGCGACCATACAACGGCTTCCAAGCGGCGACCGGCTGCGTCTTCCGTATCGCCTCGAGTAACGAAGGATATACCCGCGACGACGGCGGCAACGCCGATCCAGACCATCAAGCCTGCCGATTGGCCTCGTGCCATTTGGAAGGCAACCGATAAAAGTGGATAGGCGCCGCAGATCGGGGCTACCAGTCGAACAGGGCCAATCGTGAAGGCCCGATAAAGCCCGTAAGTTCCCAGCGCATAAAATAGGCCGGATAGGAATGCGTAGCCGATTTCGACGGATGTTAAGCGGTTCCAGCCACCGGCCATCAAGGCCGGTCCTGTCAGCAAGATAGCGCCTGCCGCCAAAGCCATCAGCAACATCGCGAGCGGATCGGCACGCCCCCCAACCAGACGGACAATATAATCGTGGGTGCCCCACAGGAGGGCTGCAAAGAGGCCGAGACTGAGGGAAACGAGCACTTTATACCTTCCGCAAGGCGCGTTCAGCACGATAAAGCGCACGGAAACGGGCCAGGCGTGGCGCGTAGGCTGCCGTCCGGAGCGCGTCCGGTTCGAAACGGCGCTCCATGGCCGGACGGTTGCAGATTTCGGCTTCCGAACCGGCACCTGAGGCCAGCATGCCCAGTCGCGCCGCGCCCAATGCGCCGCCTAATTCAGCTCCGGCTGGCCGATCAAGCGCAATCCCCATGACATCGGCAAACATCTGACACCAAAAGACGCTGCGGGCACCTCCCCCAACCAGCACGCAGTCTGTCATCCGCGCGCCCGCAACTTGCAGGACGTCGAGATCGTCGGCAAAACAGAACGCAACACCTTCCATCGCAGCATAGGCCAGCGCGATCTTGTCATGGCCCGCACGAAGGCCAGCAAACAGGGCTGACGCCTCCGGGTCGTCATGTGGCGTGCGCTCTCCGGTGAGGTAGGGTAAAAAGATTGGGGCTTGAAGGCGGTTACCTTCATTGGCGGCAAAGGTTTCAACCTGTTTGATCAAGCCGCCGATATCCTGGGATGCGCCTATGAGTTCGGCGACCCATGCCAAGGCCGATGCCGCCGAAAGGGTAACCGCCATGCCATGCCAACGGTTCGGTACAGCATGACACATGGCATGCAGCCCCCGCTGGGGCTGGGCAACCAAGCGATCGGTAACGGTAAAAATCACGCCCGAGGTTCCCACTGACAACACGCCTTGTCCCGCTTGAACTGCGCCGACGCCAACGGCGGACGCCGCGTTATCGCCCGCGCCGCCCGCGATGAATACATCCCGTGCAAGGCCCCATTCCCGCCTGAGATCGTCCGATAAAAGCGCCGAGACGTCAGACCCTTCTACCAGCTTTGGCATGAAGCTGCGGTCAAGCCCGCAGGCGGCGAGTAACACGTCGTCCCAGTCCCGATTGGCAATATCATGCCAAAGTGTTCCGCCGGCGTCCGACATGTCGCCCGCATAAACGCCGGATAGGCGGAAGCGGATATAATCCTTTGGCAAAAGGATTTTTCGCATCGCTCGAAAAATGTCCGGCTCGTGTTTTTTGACCCATAGAATTTTGGGGGCGGTAAAGCCTGCCATGGCTAGATTGGAGGACCTGAGGATGAAATCGGGTACGCTCGAGGTCAATTCCTCGCATTCGAGGCCAGCGCGGCCGTCGTTCCACAAAAGGGCTGGACGAAGAACACGGCCTTCGCCATCCAAAATAACCGCCCCGTGTTGCTGGCCCGATAGGCCGATACCGCGAAGGTCGGCAAAGGCGGAAGGCACGGCGGCCTTGATGGTTTCGATGGTTTGGAGAACAGCCTGCCACCAGTCTTCTGGTGCCTGCTCGGACCAGAGCGGATGAGGACGTGATACGTCGAGCGGCGCTGAGGCTTCGGCCAACACCGTCTGTGTGTCATCCACCAGAATGGCTTTTACGGATGACGTACCGATATCAAGTCCGACATATGTTGACACGTTAGCCCTCCCGACCCGCTAAAGCATTGGCGCGAATGTAAGCCTCTCAAAGAGTGGCGGTTGGTCCGCCACTCTCGTTGATCATAGCCTTAGCCTGCGCCTTGCGGCAAAGGGTTAGGCGGCAACAACCGTGTAGCCCGCAGCTGCCATTACGCGCAGCAATTCTTTATGGCCAATCTTGGCCATTTCTAGCGGCGGAGATTTCACCGGATCTTGCTCTGCCTCGACCACGAACCAGCCCTCATAACCATAAGACGCCAGCTTTTTCACAATGGCTTCGAAATCGAGCGAGCCGTCGCCGGGAACGGTAAACGCGCCCTTGATGACGGCATCGAGGAAGCTCTCCTTCGTCCGGTCCAGTGCGTTAATCACGCCCATGCGCACATCTTTGGTGTGAACATGGGATATGCGCTTGTGGTGATTATCGATCACGCGCATCACATCGCCGCCAGCGAAGGCCATATGGCCGGCGTCGAAGAGAAGCGGAATACCAGCGCCCGAATGTTTCATAAACAAATCAAGCTCTTCTTCCGTCTCAATCGCTGCTGCCATGTGGTGGTGGTAGGAGAGCGGCATCCCCTGATCGGCGCACCATTCACCAAATTCGGTCATTTTGCGGGCATAGATTTTGATCTCGTCTTCCGACAGCTTCGGCTTCGTTGCCAAAGGCTTGGAGCGGTCACCTTGAACGGTGCGGGCGGTTTCGCCGTAGACAATGCAAGGCGCGTCCATCGCCTTGAACAGCGCCATTTGCGCGGCAATGCGCTCTTTCTCGACCTCGATATCACCGTCAAGCAAGAGGCCGGAAAACCAGCCGCCGCAAACGCTGATGCCGTATTGCTTCAAAATCGGGCCAAGCACGGCAGGGTCCATCGGGAAACGACGGCCGGTTTCCATGCCCGTAAAACCAGCAACGGAAGCCTGGCGCAGACATTCTTCCAACGATACGTCGTCGCTGAGTTCGGCGAGATCATCATTCCACCAGGCAATGGGGGCGATGCCAAGTTTGGCTTTCATGGGGCAATTCCTCTGTTGAGACGGCGTTTGAAGGGCGGGGAATGAATATTGCAACCTGAAATTAAAGGCAAGGTTCATTGCAATGGGTTCCGAGGACGTGTGAACGGATCGGTATTTTATCACTTCATCAGAAAATAAGTCGCCTATTGTTCTGTCGCATTTTTGGTAACAGTTCGGAGAAAAAAGCGATAAAGAACTTAATGTGAAAAGCAATCTCTGCTGAAAGTCGTCGTATATGAACGAATATAAATTTTCTAACAGCTGGTTTCAGGTGGCCAAGCCGGTTTGGGATAGGCTTTTAACCGATTTTCGGCCGACGAAAATCTTGGAGATAGGCTCATTTGAGGGCGCCAGCGCCTGCTATATGATCGAAAAACTTGGCGCCCATCACTCGATCGATCTTCACTGCGTCGATACATGGGAAGGTGGCATCGAACACGCTGCCGATGGCACATTTTCGGCCAATATGGGTCAGGTGGAAAAAAGATTTCATGAAAATCTAGCGGTAGCGCGTACGAAGGTGTCTCATCCTTTCAGCGTTTATGTACACCGATTTCGTTCGGATATTGTGCTGGCGACCCTGCTTGCGCAGGGCAAGGCCAATTATTTTGATTTGATCTACGTCGACGGCTCTCATCAAGCTCCGGATGTGTTGTTTGATGCTGTTGTTGGCTTTAAATTACTGGCGGTCGAAGGCATGATGATCTTCGATGACTATACGTGGTCAGAAGACTTGCCGGGTGGCAAAGACATTTTGCGGTGTCCGAAGCCGGCCATTGATGCCTTTGTAAATCTTAATTTCCGTAAATTGCGGGTTCTCAATGAGCCAACAAACCAATTTTATGTGGTTAAGACGTCCGACTGAATAGAGAGGCTCCCTCTTAAAATATCGACAAAATGCCAAGCTGCGGGAGGGTAGTCTTTCGGCAACAAAAATTCCCATTTGACCGGACCCCGAAATTATTGTTACGGATTTGAAAAGTCCAAAACCATAAAGGCCAAAGCCATGTCGTCCCCAAAAACGCTTGATCTCATCTCTATTGGCCGCTCTTCGGTCGATCTGTATGGCGAGCAAGTTGGCGGTCGGCTGGAAGATATGGCGAGTTTTTCCAAAGCGGTTGGTGGCTCGCCGACCAATATCGCGATTGGTACCGCGCGGCTTGGCCTTAAAAGCGGTCTGATTACGCGTGTTGGTGACGAGCATATGGGCCGCTTCATCCGCGAGCAATTGCAGCGTGAGGGCGTCAATGTCGAAGGTGTGCATACCGATAAAGGCCGTCTGACCGCTTTGGTGATTTTAGGCATCCGCGATGACAAGCAATTTCCGCTGATTTTTTACCGGGATAATTGCGCCGACAATGCTTTGGACGAGAGCGATATTGACGAGGCCTTCATCGCCTCGGCGCGCTCGATTGTCGTAACCGGCACGCATTTCGCCAAGGCGAATACGGCAGCTGCTCAAAAGCTCGCAATGACTTATGCCAAGAAACATGGCGGCAAGATCGCAATTGATATTGATTACCGGCCTAATCTATGGGGTCTCGCAGGGCATGGCGCGGGTGAAGAGCGCTATATTAAATCGGGCGATGTGACCGCGCATTTGCAACCCATTCTAGCCGATTGCGATCTGATTGTCGGCACCGAAGAAGAGATCATGATTGCGGGCGGCGAGGATACGCCGCTTGAGGCGTTAAAAGCCGTGCGCCGCCATTCGACTGGCACGATTGTGATGAAGCGCGGGCCAATGGGCTGCGTGGTGTTTCCGGGAGCGATTCCGGACGATATCGAAGATGGCATCAAGGGGCCGGGCTTTCCGGTTGAGGTCTATAATGTGCTGGGCGCAGGCGATGCGTTTATGTCCGGCTATTTGCGCGGTTGGCTGCGTGATGAGCCGGTTGAAACCTGTTGTGCCTTTGCGAATGCAGGTGGCGCTTTTGCGGTGTCGCGGCTGCTCTGCTCGGTTGAGTATCCCACCTTTGAAGAAATGCAGCATTTCATCACCAAGGGCGCGGCCTCGCGCGTGGTGCGTAACGATGCGGCGCTCAACCATCTCCACTGGTCGACGACGCGCGATGCGATGACCTCTTATCCGAAAGCAGATCACGTCTATGCCTTAGCGATTGATCACCGCTCGCAACTCGAAGAGATTGCCGATCAGGCAGGCGTGTCACAGGACAAAATCGCGCCGTTCAAGAGACTGGCGGTCGATGCCGCGGCGAGCGTTGCCAAGGGCCGCGACGGCTTCGGAATGTTGCTCGATGGCACCTATGGCCGCGAGGCTTTGTTTCGTGCAGAAGATCACCATTTCTGGATTGGTCGTCCGGTCGAGTTACCCGGCTCGCGTCCGCTCGATTTTGAAGGCGGCGGATCGCTAGCGGCCAAGTTGATCGAGTGGCCTGTCAACCACATCATCAAATGCCTGTGCTTCTATCATCCCGATGATAGCGACGAGCTGAAGGCGCGCCAAGAACGTGAATTATTGCGGCTCTATGATGCTGCCCGTTCGCTTCACCGCGAAGTGCTGGTCGAAATCATTTGCGGCAAGCATGGCGAGTTGAAGGACGACACATCAGCACGCGTGATGCACCGCCTTTACGCGCTCGGTATCAAGCCGGACTGGTGGAAGCTGGAGCCTCAAAAAAGTGCTAAGGCTTGGGACAATATCACGGCGGAAATCGAGGCCTATGATCCGTCCTGCCGTGGCATAGTGATGCTGGGGCTTGATGCACCTGCGGCTGAATTAATGGCGGCATTTCGAATTGCCAAGGCTGTCAAGCGGGTCAAGGGCTTTGCGGTGGGTCGCACCATCTTTGCCGATCCGGCACGCGCTTGGATGGCAGGCAAGATCGATGATGCAACGGCCACAGCCCAAATGGCGGATCGTTTTGCCCAGCTGGTCGCCGCTTGGGAAGGGGTCTAACCCTCCCATGAAAAGCAAAGCCGTCAAAGTGCAAGTGAAAGGCCCATCGCTTGAAATGGTGCCCCGCCGCTATGAGGAAATCGTCAATGCGATTACGGCTGAATATGACGGGCTTTCGGATGGCTTTCAGCAAATTGCGCGGTTTTTTACGCAAAACCCGAATGTCATCGCGCTTGAATCGATCAATGCGATTGCGCGGCAATGCGCGGTTCACCCGTCCAGCCTTGTGCGGTTTTCCCAGCATTTCGGCTTTTCGGGCTTCAAGCAATTGCAGGCCGTTTTCCAAACGCGATTGGCAACGGCGTCACCGGGCTTTCGTGAACGCGTTAGTGCGCTTGAAGGCGAATTGTCGAAAAATATCGACCACGGCAATTTGGGCTATCTGAAAAATCTCGTCGTGCGGGATATCGCGGCCTTGCAGCAATTGCTCGACGGTGTGTCGGAGGCCTCGCTAGCCGCAGCCGCCAAAGCGCTGGCCAAAGCGGATACGATCTATATTGCAGGCCAGATGCGCTCCGAGCCCATTGGGCTTTTGTTGCGCTATCTGCTCACCATGTTGCAAAAGCGCGTTGTTTTTCTGGATTCATCCGGTGGGCTTGCCGCAGAAATGGCGCTGACGATGACGAAAAGTGATGTGCTCGTTGCCATTTCTTTCCGCCATTACGCCAAAGAGGTGGTGGCCATTACCGAGGCAGCGGTTGAGCAGCAAGTACCGTTGATTTCGATTACCGACAGCCAGCTTTCGCCGATTGCAAAAGGGGCAAGCGTGCTGTTCACTGTGCCCGAGGAAGAATACTCGTTTTCACGCTCGCTTGCCGCGCCTGCCTGTCTGGTACAGGTGTTGGCTGTGGCAACGGCAGCCGTGCTGCAGCCTTCAAAACGGGCTTCGCCGCGCATTCCGACGGTTACGGAAATGGCGCTGACGCGACACAAGGCCAAGGGTAAACCATGATTTTCGCAACAAAACTTGCGTTATTTCAAGTTCCGCAATAATCAGTTTTTAATTACTCAAAAAACCCGACCAATCCGAGGGAGACGTTGATGTCCACGATCCGGTTAACGATGGCACAGGCGCTGGTGCGCTATCTCACCAAGCAGTTCACGATGGTGGATGGCCAGAAAGTGCCCCTATTCCCCGGTGTTTTCGCCATTTTCGGCCACGGCAACGTGACTTGCCTGTCCGAAGCGCTTGAAGCGGTGAAGGACACGATGCCAACCTGGCGCGGCCAGAACGAGCAGAGCATGGCGCTGGCCGCCATCGGTTTTGCCAAAGCGACCCGCCGCCGCCAGATTATGGTTGCGACCTCCTCGATTGGACCGGGCGCGCTTAACATGATCACAGCCGCGGGCGTTGCCCATTCGAACCGTTTGCCGATCCTCTTGCTGGCGGGTGATACCTTCACCAATCGCCGCCCCGATCCGGTGATGCAGCAGGTCGAGCATTATCATAACCCGACGATCAATGTGAACGATGCGTTTAAGGCCGTGACCCGCTATTGGGACCGGATTGTGCATCCTGAGCAGATCATCTCCTCGTTGCCGCAGGCGATTGCAACCATGCTGGATCCCGCCGATTGCGGCCCGGCCTTCATAGCGCTGCCGCAGGATGTGCAGGAATTGGCGTGTGATTATCCGGAAGCCTTTTTCACGGAAACAATCCACGCCATTCCGCGTCCTCGGCCTGATAAAGACCGGTTGGCGGAAGCGTTGAAACTCATCAAGGGCGCCAAGCGTCCGCTCGTCATTGCGGGTGGCGGCGTGCGCTATTCGGGTGCGGAAGAGATTTTGGGCGCGCTTGCCATCAAGCATGGTCTGCCGATTGTCGAGACGATTGCCGGTAAAGGCGGCCTTGTGCACACCCATCCGGCCCATGCTGGCCCGTTGGGTATTGTGGGTTCAACCTCGGCCAATGCGCTTGCCGCTGAAGCCGATGTGATCATCGCGATTGGCACACGGTTGATGGATTTCACCACCGGTTCATGGACCTGTTTCAAGCCGGACGCGAAATTTGTCTCGATCAACGCCGCGCGTTGGGACGCCACCAAGCACCGCGCATTGGCGGTTGTGGGCGATGCCAAGGCGACGCTCGAAGAGCTGACCCCTGCGCTTGAAGGTTGGAGTGTTCCGGCCGATTGGACCGCGAAGGGAAAATCGGAATTCGCCGCATGGGACAAAATGCTCGACGGCTTCCGTAAGCCGACCAATGATCTGGTGCCAACCTATGCACAGGTTGTTGGCGTCGTGAACGACAAGGCAGGCGAGCGTGATCTTTTGATCACGGCGGCAGGCGGCTTGCCGGGCGAAGTGATGAAGAACTGGCGTGTGAAGTCGCCGCATACGTTTGATCTCGAATTCGGCTTCTCTTGCATGGGCTACGAGATTGCCGCCGGTTGGGGCGCTGCCATGGCGGACACGACCCGCACGCCCATCGTGATGATCGGCGATGGCACCTATATGATGATGAATTCGGACATTTATTCATCGGTGCTGTCGGGCCATAAAATGATCCTGATTGTCTGCGACAATGGCGGCTATGCGGTTATCAATCGCTTGCAGCAGGCCAAAGGCACGCCGGGCTTCAACAATCTCATCAAGGACAGCAAGGTGAAGGAGCCGTTCGCGGTCAACTTTGCCCAGCACGCGGCCTCGATGGGCGCGATGACCCGTCATGTCGCAAGCCTTGCCGAGTTGGAAACGGCGATGGATTGGGCCAAGGCGAATGACCGCACAACCGTGTTGACCATCGTGTCGGATGCCTTCACCTGGACGCCGGGCGATGCTTGGTGGGATGTCGGCGTGCCGGAAGTCTCGCCCCGTGCAAGCGTCAATGAACAACACGCAGCCCAAGTCGAAGGCCGCAAAAAGCAACGTGTCGGCGTCTGAGTCGAACTCACAAAAAGGATTATTCCAATGGAACAGTTTACCGGAAAAGTGGCCATCGTCACCGGCAGCACGCAAGGCTTGGGCGCTGCAACGGCTCGTCTTCTTGCCGAGCGTGGCGCGGCAGGTATTGTGATTTGTGGCCGCAACAAAACCCGCGGCGAAGCCAAGGCCAAGGAAATCGCGGATGCCTTCGGAACCAAGACGATTTTTGTCCAGGCCGAGCAATCCAAAGTTGAAGATTGCCGCGCCATTGTGGCCGCAGCTGACAAAGCCTTTGGCCGCATCGACGTGCTCGTCAACTGCGCCGCTGATACGCGCCGCGGCACGATTTTGAGCACGACGCCGGAACTCTATGACGAACTCTTCAACACCAATGTGCGCGGCCCGTTCTTCTTGATGCAGGAAGTGCTGAAAGTGATGATACGCGAAAAGATTGAAGGTACCATCGTTAATATCGGCTCGATGTCGGCCAAAGCGGGCCAGCCTTTCCTGACCGCCTATTGCGCCACCAAGGGCGCTTTGGCCACCCTTACGGAGAACATCGCCTTTTCGGTGTTGCGCAACCGCATTCGTGTGAACGCGCTGAACATTGGCTGGATGGCGAGCGACGGTGAAAACGCGATCCAAAAAAGCGATGGCAACCCAGCCGACTGGCTGGAAAAGGCCGCCCCGCAACAGCCTTTCGGACGTTTGATCGACCCAAACGAAGTAGCACGTGCGGTTGCGTTCTTGGCATCCGATGAATCGGGCCTGATGACGGGATCGGTCGTGCAGTACGACCAGTCGATTTGGGGCGCTTATGAAGGTTCGCCGCATCCGTCGAAGCCGATGACGGTTTAATCGAACCCTTTAAGACTGCAAAAAGCCGCCGGACGCTTGGGGATGATGTCCTCTGGCTGTCCGGCGGCTTTGTTTATGCTATGTCGATGCCATGACCGGTTTGACGTCTCCTCCTGCAACGCCCCGCGCCTATATCGTTGACGTGCTAACCCCCGTAGCGCTCGACCAAGCCTATTCTTATGTCGTGCCCGCGGGCATGGCGTTGGAAGCGGGGGATGTCGTGCATGTGCCGTTCGGCCCCCGCGAGACGACGGGCGTGGTGTGGGAAATCCGCGAGGCGCCTTCGGGCGGGGCTTCCAATTTAAAAAGCGTCAGGGCCAAGGCGGATGCTCCTGCGTTGGCCGAACCCTTGCGCAGCTTTATCGATTGGGTGGCGCGCTACACGCTCTCGCCGCGCGGCTCTGTCTTACGCATGGCGTTGCGCGGGCCGGAAGTGGATCGTCCCGAACGCGTTCAGATTGGCGTGCGGCTCACAGGCCCCCTGCCCAAGCGCCTGACGCCGGGACGGGAGCGCGTGATTGCGGCGGCTGAAGGCGGTTTGCTCTATTCCAAGCGGGCTTTGTCCGATGCGGCGGGCGTTGGTGTTTCTGTCATTGATGGCTTGATTGACGAGGGCACCTTGGTGCCGGAAGCGATCCTGCCCGGCTCCATCGCCGAGACGCCTGATCCCGCCTTTGCCAGTAATGTTTTCTCGGACGGCCAACAGGCGGCCGTTGATGGTCTGGTCGAGACGGTCAAGACGGGGGAATATTCTGTCACGCTGCTTGAGGGCGTGACGGGGTCGGGCAAAACGGAAGTCTATTTCGAGGCGGTCGCCGAGGCGCTCCGGCAGGGCAAGCAGGCTTTGATTTTAATGCCGGAAATCGCGCTGACCGGCCAATTTCTTGACCGATTCGAGAAGCGCTTTGGCACGCGGCCTGCCGAATGGCATTCGGGCGTTTCAGGACGAAAACGCGAGCGTACCTTTGCCGCACTGGCGTCTGGGGATGCCAAAGTGATTGCGGGCGCCCGTTCGGCGCTGTTTCTGCCCTATGCCAAGCTCGGCCTCATCATCGTCGATGAAGAGCACGAGAACGCCTATAAGCAGGAAGACGGGGTGCATTATCACGCCCGCGATATGGCGGTGGTGCGGGGGCGGATAGAATCGGCTCCCGTCGTGCTGGCCTCCGCCACGCCGTCGATTGAAAGCCGCGTTAACGCCGCCAAGGGTCGCTATAAGCATTTGCGCTTGCCCGAACGCCATCGCGGAAGACCGATGCCTGAAATCGGCACCATTGACCTGAAATTGGACGCCCCCGCGCGCGGAAAATTTTTAGCGCCCCGTTTAGTGCGTGAAATGGCGGAAACGGTAGAGCGCGGCGAGCAGGTTTTGCTCTATCTCAACCGCCGCGGCTATGCGCCCTTAACACTGTGTCGGCATTGCGGCCATCGTTTCCAATGTCCGAATTGCACAAGCTGGCTGGTAGAGCACCGGTTTCGCCGTGCTTTGATGTGCCATCATTGCGGCCATGTTGAGCGCAAGCCCGACAATTGCCCCGCCTGTCAAGCCGTGGATAGTCTGACGGCGTGCGGGCCGGGTGTGGAGCGCTTGAGTGAAGAGGTTGCCGAAGCCTTCCCGCAAGCCCGTGTGTTGATGCTCTCCTCCGATATGCCGGGCGGCACCGAACGGTTGCGGCGCGAGATCGAGGCGGTTGCTGCGGGCGAGTTTCAGATCATTATCGGCACGCAATTGGTCGCGAAAGGCCATCATTTCCCGTTTTTGTCGCTGGTGGGCGTGGTGGATGCCGATTTGGGGCTCACCTCGGGTGATCCGCGCGCGGCAGAACGCACCTTCCAGATGTTGCAGCAGGTGACGGGTCGTGCCGGACGGGGCGAAACCAAGGGCCGCGCCCTATTGCAAACCTATGATCCGACACATCCGGTGATGAAAGCGCTTGTTTCGGGCGATGTGGAACGCTTTTATGCAGAAGAAACCGCGCAGCGCGAAAGAGCAGGGTTGCCGCCTTTCGGGCGCTTGGCCGCACTGATCATCAGCGCTGACGATCGCCAACCCGCCGAAAACCACGCCCGAATGCTCGCACGCGTTTCGGAGGCACCGCAGGGCGTGCAGGTATTAGGGCCAGCCGAGGCGCCGTTAGCCGTTATTCGCGGGCGGCATCGATTTAGGCTCTTGGTCAAAACGCCACGCGACTTCGATATGCAGAGCTATATCCGCCACTGGATCGCGCGGGGACCGAAACCCACAGGAAATATCAGGGTGTCGATCGATATCGATCCGCAGAGCTTTTATTGACGGAAATTAATGCCTAGCCAGTAAAAATAAGACGGTCATCACGGCAGCGAGCGTAAATCCCACCATCCATTTTACGACAAGCAGTTCGGCTTTTATCGGCGCGAGTTCGTCTCGTAGGTCCGATTTGGTTGTCATTTGCTCGGCGCTGGCCTCCGCAAACGCCAAAGCAACACCTTCGGCCTGCTCGGGCGTCAATTTAGCCTTGTCCTGCAAGGTACGGGAAAATTTTAGCGTATCGAAAGAAACAGCGGTCACGAGAGTGTCTCCGTTTTTCAACTTTAATATCGGCTAAAAACCCGGCAAAAGCGATAGGGCATAACCGAGCCTTCGATTCATGCACGCCTCTGAAACCAAAGTCGCGTTCAACAATTGCTTTCACCGCATTGCACTCGCCAATTCCCTATGCTAGTCACCGCCACGTGTCGATTTTACCGCTAAGGTGAAGTGCGCCATGTTCCAGTTCTCCAGCGTTTGCTGAGTTTAGGCCTTCGGGCTTGGCACCATGCGGTGGGTAACATTGCTTTTTAACTGAGAGACCAGCTGGTGGTAGCCGTTCAATCGATCACATCAAGCTTTGCGGGGCGTTATGCGACCGCTCTTTTCGATCTCGCCAAGGAAACTGGCGCGGTCGATGCGGTTGTTGCTGACCTTGCGGCCTTTGACGCGCTCATCGACGCGCATGAGGACATGCAGCGCTTCGTGCGCAGTCCCGTGTTCAGCGCTGAGGATCAGGTCCGGGCTTTGCAGCCGATTCTGGACAAGATCGGTGTTAAGGGCCTCGCTCAAAAATTTCTTCTGCTGGTTGCAACCCAGCGCCGCCTGTTCGCCGTTCGTAAAATGGTGGCAGCGTTCCGGCAGTTGGTGGATCAGGAACGCGGCGTGGTGCGGGCAACCGTTACCCTCGCAGAAACCCCTTCATCCAAGACGCTTGACGCGATTAAAGCGTCCTTAAAAGATGTTGCCGGTGCGGGTGCCGAGATCGATCTTGAGATCGATCCGGAGATCATCGGTGGAATTATCGTGCAGATCGGCTCGAAAATGGTCGATTCTTCACTTCGTACTAAACTCAACGGCATTCGAACCGCGATGAAAGAGGTCGGCTGATGGATATCCGCGCCGCAGAAATTTCTGCCATTCTTAAAGATCAGATCAAGAACTTCGGTTCTGAAGCCCATGT
>CAIUPE010000058.1 GCA_903900975.1 uncultured Hyphomicrobiales bacterium
AACGCGCTACAACGCGCAATGTTGAAAAGCTGATGCCCGGCAAGGCTGTTTATGCCTGCATGCTTAATGACGCCGGCAAATTCATTGATGATTGCGTGATTTATCGCACCGGTCCTAACGCCTTCATGGTTGTGCACGGTTCAGGTCAGGCGCATGAGCAATTGACCATGGCAGCCACGGGCCGCGATGTGTCGATTAGGTTCGATGACAATTTGCACGATCTCTCGCTGCAAGGCCCGCTTGCGGTCGATTACCTCGAAAAGCATGTCGAGGGCATTCGCCAGCTTCCATATTTTGGCCATATGCAGACCTCGCTTTTCGGCAAGCCTGCAATGATTTCGCGCACCGGTTACACGGGCGAGCGCGGTTATGAGCTGTTCGTGCGTGGCCAAGACGCGCCGATGGTTTGGGATCGCATTCTGGAAGAAGGCAAGAGCATGGGCATCATTCCATGCCGCTTCACCACGCTCGATATGTTGCGCACCGAGAGCTATCTCTTGTTCTTCCCCTATGACAATTCGGAAATGTATCCGTTCGACAATGAAGGCCCCGGCGATACGCTGTGGGAACTCGGCCTCGATTTCACGGTGTCGCCGGGCAAAGTCGGCTTCCGCGGGGCGGAAGAACATTACCGCCTAAAGGGCAAAGAGCGCTTCAAGATTTGGGGCCTGAAGCTTGAAGGCACCAATGTGCCGGGCAATGGCGCGCCGGTTTTCCAGAATGGCAAGAAGGTGGGTCTTGTAACGCAGGCGATGTATTCGCCGCTCAATAAGCACAATATCGCGATTGCCCGTATTCCGGTTGAGTGCGCCAATGAAGGCACCAAGCTGACGGTTAACTGCGCCACCCATGGCGAGATCGCAGCTACGACGCATTCGATGCCGTTCTACGATGTCGAGAAAAAGCGCCGTACCGCCAAGGGCTGAGCCTTTTTGGCGGCAGAGCATTAACGCGCGCTGGGCGTCGTCTAGCGCGCGTGTCCACAGTCAAAGGTGACGTAGGACCATGACGAAAACACAGTTTGAGCCTTCCATGCGTAGCCGTCCCGTCTATGGCGAGCTTACGCCTCGGCCCGGTTCCGGCCATCTCTTTGTGGCCGATGGCGAGGGTGCCGAAGCGATCCTCGATCTTTTCCAAAAGGCAGGTGCGCAAGCCTCGAGCTTGCTCGAAAAATCGCACATCATCTATATGCCCGGCCCCAATGGCACCGATCTCGGTGCGCGGCTTGAGGCGCTGGGTGCCGCGCAATATCATCGCAGCCCAAGTTTTGCTTCCGCGCAATCGCGGCTCAAGAAAGTGCTCGCAGATGCGCATATGGGCCTGCAAATCTATCTCGCAGGTACTGAAGGGTTGATGGGTCAGGCGCAACGCGATGTCATTGAGGCAGGCCTGCCGCATGAAGCGGTGCAGACCGAGCATCGCGGCTCAACGGTACGTCGCGTGCAATGCGTGCATTGCAAAGGCATCACCGAGAATGTCCGCACCGATCCGTTTAAATGCAGCCATTGCGGGCTTCATCTCTTCGTGCGCGATCACTATTCCCGCAGGCTAGCGGCCTTCCAAGGCGTCAACATCGATGCGGAAGATCCAGGCCAAGTTCCTGATGCGGTGGAGCGGTTTAAATGAGCGTCAAAGCCCCAAGAATTCCGGTCACCGTCGCCGAAGTGGTCGAGGTTAATGCGCTTATCAAACGCTTCCGCTTTGTTCGCAGCGATGGTCAACCGATGCCGCCTTTCTCGGGGGGCGCTCACATCGTTGTCGAGATGGATGATCATGGCACCCGCCGGCTCAATCCCTATTCTTTAATGAGCGTGCCGGAAGATTCAGAGGGCTATTCGATTTCCGTGCGCCGTGACGATGTTGGACGGGGCGGGTCGCTTTTTCTCCATCAGCACGTCAAGCAAGGCATGGCGATGCAAATCGGCTATCCGGTCAATCTGTTCGCGCTCGATCAACGTGCAAAAAAGCATTTGATGATCGCAGGTGGCATTGGCATCACGCCTTTTATCGCACAGATGGCGCAGCTCACTTCCTTAGGCGGGCGCTTTGAATTGCATTACTCGGTCCGCAACCGCGAGCTTGGTGCCTATGTGGATGAACTCAAGGCGTTGTACGGCGACCGTATCCATCTCTATTTTGACGATGACGGCGATAAAATTGATCTTGATCGCTTGCTTGCGGGGCAATCCTTCGGAACGCATCTTTATGTGTGCGGTCCAAAAGGCATGATTTCTTGGGTACGTTCGACCGCTCAAGCAGCCGGCTGGCCGGCTGGTACTGTTCATTCTGAAGAATTTCTTGCCCCGCCTGTCGGCCAACCCTTCACCGTCGAACTTGCGCAATCAAAGAAGACGATCACGGTCGGCCCAATTCAGTCACTGCTCGAAGCGATGGAAGCCGCCAATGTCGAGGCGCCCTATCTCTGCCGGGGTGGCGCGTGCGGGCAATGCGAAACGGACATTGTGAGCTGCGATGGTCACATCGAGCATAATGATCATTGGCTAACCGATGAGCAAAAGGCTTCCAACCGCAAGATCATGCCTTGCGTCTCTCGTTTTGGGGGCAAAGCCCTCGTTCTGGACCGATAGGGGATCACCATGGGAATGGAATTCAACAAAGAAACCTTCCGCAAGGATTTCACCTTCAAAAATTCGGCGAAGGCGATCAAGCGCTTCCCATTTCCGTTCTATGAAGACAGCTACATGTATTCGGTAAACATGGAGCCGCATGTGCCCGGCCCCAACGGAACCGTGTTCGAGCCCATGTTCGATGTTGACGAGCACTACGTCGCTGAGATGCATGATCGCGCTTTAGTGCTCGCGGAAGATCCGCTGCGGTGCCAGTCTCTCCCCCATATGACGCTTGCCGGATGGGATCTGCTCGAATTGATCATGGAATCAAAGGCGCGGGATTATCCGGAGTGGTTCGAGCTTCATAAAGACGGGCACAAATGGCACTGGATCAATCGGCCTTTGGGCATCGATCAGAAATTCACATTTCTCGATGAAAGCACCCTGCCTTATGGGCCGATGGAATATATCACGCGCCAGTCGCAAGGTGATTTCACCTTGCAAGACCAACGCGATGACAATCTCTGGATTGAGGCCGGTATGGTTACAACCCAGGCCGATTGGAGCCTCGACTTTGATATCGGGATGAGCTTTCACGAGTGGCACGCGCCTGTGCCAAGGGCCCATGAGCTGGGCGTTTTTGATCGTGCTTTAAAATTCTTGCTTAAACTGCAACATGGCGCGCCTGTTCGCCGGTTTAACTGGACGTTGACGGTTGATCCACTGCTCGATACGAGCCCTGAAAATTATCCAAAATGGGGCCCAATGCGTACCGATATTCGTCCTGAAAACGTCGGCGAACGCATGTATTTGCGCGTCGAGTTACAAACGCTTCATCGCCTGCCGCGTTCCAATGCGATTGCGTTTCCGATCCGTTGCTATCTGATCCGCTTCGACGATCTGGTGACGATACCGAAATGGGGACGTCGCTTGCACCGCGTTTTGCGGGATATTCCGGATGATTTGGCGACCTATAAAGGCTTTTTGCGCAACCGCGACAGCCTCGTAAAATGGCTCTCGCGCTATGACGACGGTGCACCAACATCCGCTGGATGGATGCCTGATTGAGGGCTTAAGCCTGCGGGTAAGAAATGATCGATA
>CAIUPE010000059.1 GCA_903900975.1 uncultured Hyphomicrobiales bacterium
AAGATCAAGATGGGGGTCATCAAGAACCCGCCTCCGATCCCGAAAAGGCCAGAGACAAATCCAATCAGCAGGCCAACACCCGCAACCGCACCTAGATTGATCCAGACACCGGCAACGGGGAGAATAAGGTCCAACATGAAACGGGATCAGCCTTTGGGTTGTCGGTTGAGATAGCCCGCCAGCACCATGCCAGCCGCCATCGCAACAACGAAAAGAGCGGCTTTCCATTCTCCCATACCAATGGATACCAGCGCCGGGCCCGGACAAAAGCCGGATAATCCCCAGCCGATGCCGAAAACAATGCTACCGGTGATCAATGCACCGTCGATCGGCATTGTATCATTTAATATAATAACCCGTCCAAGCAGGCTTCGGGCTTGTCTCCGGGCGATACGAAAAGCAAAAAAGCCGACAATTACAGCGCCACCCATGACAAAGGCGAGGGACGGATCCCAAAGACCGGCAATGTCGAGGAACGCTTTGACTTTGGCAGGATCGGTCATGCCGCCCAGCAACAGCCCGCCACCAAAGGTTAGACCAATTAAAAATTCACTGATCCGCTGCATGCGTCAGCCTCCCAAGCCCAAGGCGTGTATCGCCCACACGGTTACCATGCCGCTGCCGACAAACAGAATCGTCGCAACAATGGAGCGTGGCGAGAGGCGGGCTATGCCGCAGACACCATGGCCACTGGTGCATCCCGAACCCAACGCTGTGCCAAAGCCGACCAATAGGCCCGCCACAGCCAGCCCCGATGCAGATCCATCAATCCGTCCGATCGGTAAAAATCCGAGAGCGCGGGCCAGAAGTGGTGCGGCGATGAGGCCCAGAAGGAACGAGGTCCGCCATGCGATATCGCCCTTTTTCGGTGGCAAAGCCCCGCCGAGAATACTGCTGACACCCATAATCCGGCCATGCAGGAGGATAAAAGCGGACGCGGCGACGCCGATCAACAGGCCACCACCAAGCGATGGGAGCGGCGTAAAATGGTTCCAATCGAGGCTCATTGGCAAAGTGGCTCCGGTCACAAACAGCGATCAATGTTGAAATCGATGCCAGAAAATGAGCCTGCGCCGCAAGTAAAACCCGAGGGGCTATGGCGCACACTTATGGCGTTCGAATGGCATTTTATTAAGCTGCAGCAAAGGAAAAGCCCCATCGGCCACGGAGTAACGGGGGTACTGCAGGCGATTTTGGTGCGTTACCACTTGTATCGCCAGGGGGTCAATATCGGCTAAGGCGCGTGCCGCCGCCGCCCGGGCCGCGGCTAACATGGGCCGGGGATCGATACGCTCCTTATCCTTAACCGATTCGGTGAGTTTTCGGGCGGCCTCTTGGCCGGTTGATTGCGTGGCGTAATACCGTTCAAAAGTCGCTTCGAATTGGGTCATGCGCTCGGATAGCCGCTCGATTGCGGCGTGAAGCGCCGCCTGCGCCGTTTGATGGCGTCTACTATCCAAAGTCATACCTTTTTGAAGCTCTCCGAGCAGACGAACAATGTCGGCGCCGTCCTGTGTAGGCCTAATTTCGGTTTGAAATGTGGTGAGCTGATCGGCCAAGTGGACGAGATTTTGATGGATCAAAGGTAGGATGGAATCGGATGAATTTTGTTGATGGACATTCACGGCGACAAAAGGGGCGGGAGGAGCTGCTTTTCCCAAACTGTTTATCTCGTCGTCTATTCGACGGATCATGGCCTGAATGCCGGGGGATTGGTCAAGGCTTATATCGGTAAGGCCACGTTCTTCCAGGCAGGTTTCGAGCGTAAGAATTGAATAGCTTAGCCGAAAGAGGCGGTGCCCGCTCTGTGCGGGCTGATGCAGTTCGACAAGCCTGCTCTTCAAGCCTGCAATCGCATCCATAGCTTTAGGCGGCGCTCGGCCTGGCATGTTTGAGGCTGGTGTCAGCTCATCAATTGACGAAACGTGAGATGATAAGGGTTCAATATTCTTTGCACTCTTCCCCATAGGAAATACCCCGTCATCATCGCTGTGCAGTCAAACTTAAACCGCGATAAGCCGGTCTGTTCGCCTGATTTCAAAAAATCCTGATTTAGATTGGAAAAATACCGTAAAATTTTTGTTAATTTTGAGCCAATAGTGCGAATGAGTTGAAAAATTTTTCCGGAACGATCAGCTTACCCAAGCGGCGTTATAGTAATCAGGCAAATTTTTTTGGGTTGAAAACCGATATTGTGTCATTTTCTAATTGACGTTTGGGATAAAAACGTTGATTTCAGTTAACGATAAAGTTTTCGCTCGTTTTTTGTGTTACGTTAAGCGGAGTTAGGTTGTGGTGAAATCAGTGTTAAAAGTAAAACGTGCAATTGCATCGGGTGTAGCCTCTGGTCGGGGTCGTTCCAAGGCGGGTGTGGTGGATAGCGAGTATGTGTTTACGATTGGCGATCTCGCGCACGAATTTGGCGTAACCTTGCGGACGCTGCGTTTTTATGAAGATCGCGGTTTGATCAAGCCAAAACGCCAAGGCCTCACACGGCTGTATAGCGAGGCTTCGAAAGCCCGCCTCAAGGAAATTATGAAAGCGACGCAGCTCGGCTTCACCTTGACCGAAATTCGTGCTTTGTTGGGTGTCGATGGATCGGCCAAGGCCGCACCGGCGCTAAAGCTGAACAAGACGCAGATTTCGGAACAGCTGGCTCATCTGGAAAGCCAAAAGGCTGAAATCGAAACCGCTATTACTGAATTGAAGTCGATGCAGAAGCTGGCTGCTTAATCTCATCCTTTGGCCGTCATTGATCCCTTAACCGTGTCAGCCTAGACTGCGCCGACACGGTTTTATTCGGGGGCAAAGCCAATGGCGGATGCGTATATTTTTGATCATGTGCGCACACCGCGCGGACGCGGCAAGCCAGATGGCGCGCTGCATGAAGTTACAGCCCTTGCGCTAGCCGCCGCCCCGCTCCGCGCGCTCAAAGAGCGCAATCAGCTGGATCCGAAACTGGTCGATGATGTGGTGTTGGGCTGCGTCGATCCCGTTGGCGAAGCGGGCGGCAATATTGGTCGTGCGGCGGCGCTGGTCGCAGGATACGGCATTGGCGTGCCGGGATTACAGATCAACCGGTTTTGCGCCTCAGGTCTGGACGCGATCAATTTCGCCTCCGCGCAAATCATGGCCGGTCAACAGCAGATGGCGTTGGCGGGTGGCGCTGAATCGATGAGCCGCATTGGCCTTGGAGCGTCCGGCGGCGCATGGGCGGTGGATCCGGCGATAGCCATTCCCGCCTATTTTATGCCGCAGGGGATTTCGGCTGATCTGATTGCCACCAAATACGGTTTTTCGCGCGGTGACGTCGATGCCTACGCGGTCGAGAGCCAGAAGCGCGCGGCAAAGGCGTGGTCTGAGGGGCGGTTTGCCGCGTCGGTTTCACCGGTCCACGATCTCAACGGCCTCGTAATCTTAGACCGCGACGAGCATATGCGGCCAGAAACCAGCCTCCAATCGCTCGGCGGCTTAAAGCCGTCTTTCGCGGCGATGGCCCAGCAGGGCGGGTTTGGCGCGGTAGCGATCCAGGCGCATCCCGTGGTTGAGGTGATCGACCACGTCCACCACGCGGGCAATTCGTCGGGTATTGTCGATGGTGCCGCCGCCGTCCTGTTGGGCTCGAAAGAGGCGGGACAGGCTGCGGGCCTCAAACCCCGCGCACGGATTAAGGCCTTTGCCAATATCGGCTCCGATCCGGCTTTGATGCTGACAGGCCCCGTCGACGTCACCAAAAAGCTGCTCAAGAATGCCGGTATGACCATCGGCGATATTGATCTCTTTGAAGTCAACGAGGCCTTCGCCGCAGTTGTCTTGCGGTTCATCCAAGCGTTTGGGGTTGATCCCGCCAAGGTAAACCCAAATGGCGGCGCGATTGCGATGGGCCATCCGTTAGGCGCTACCGGCGCGATGATCTTGGGCACAGCGCTTGATGAGCTGGAGCGCACGGGCAAAAGTGTAGCGCTTATTACGCTTTGCATCGGTGCCGGCATGGGCACGGCTACCATCATCGAGCGGGTATAAAAACAATGACCATGAACCTCACCCAATTCCGCTTCGAAACCGATAGTGACGGCATCGCCACGCTGACATGGGATATGCCGGGCAAATCGATGAATGTGTTCACCGATGTTACGATGGCGGAGCTTCATCAGGTCATTGATCATGTCGCAAGCGATGCCGCGATCAAAGGCTGCGTCATCGTCTCCGGCAAACGCGATAGTTTTTCAGGCGGCGCGGATATCCGCATGCTGGAAGGCTTGGCCGAGCGATCGCGCGAGAACGAAATCACGTTGGGCGCGGACGAGGCCAACCGGCTGTTTTTCGAGGAATCGCGGCACTTGTCGCAGCTTCTGCGCAAGCTCGAAACCTGCGGCAAGCCGTTTGCCTCAGCCATCAATGGCGTGTGCCTTGGCGGCGCGTTCGAGTTGGCGCTCGCCTGCCAGTATCGCATCGTGTCGGATGATGCGAAAACCCGCGTCGGCCTGCCCGAAATCAAAATTGGCATTTTTCCGGGCGCGGGAGGCACGCAGCGCGTCGCCCGTCTTGCGCCCACCGGCGATGCCCTGCTCATGATGATGAAGGGCGAGCCGCTCAAGCCAAACGCCGCGCAAAAGTTCAATCTGGTGCATGCGATTGCACCTAAGGCCGAGATCGTTCAGCGCGCCAAGGACTGGATTAAAGCAGGCGGTTCCGCCACCCAGCCTTGGGATGCTAATGGCTTCAAACTGCCCTCCGGCCCCGTCTATTCCAAAGCGGGCATGATGGTGTGGCCAGCGGCCAGCGCCATCTTGCGCAAAGAAACTTATGATAATTACCCTGCGGCCAAGGCGTTGTTGCAATCGGTCTATGAGGGCCTGCAACTGCCAATGGATGCCGCCTTGCGGGTGGAAAGCCGCTATTTCGCGCATATCCTCAAGGGCCAAGTGGCCAAAGCGATGATCCGCACTTTGTTTGTCTCGATGCAAGCGCTCAACAAGGGCGCGCGTCGTCCAGCGGGTGAACCCGCCTCATCGCTGCGCCGCATCGGCATCATCGGTGCGGGCTTTATGGGCGCGGGTATCGCCACCGTTGCAGCACTCGCCGGTATCGACGTGGTGCTGATCGACCGCGACCAAGCCGCTGCCGATAAAGGCAAGGCGTCGGCCGATAAGGTCATGGCAGGCCGCGTCTCGAAAGGCCGCGCCACGGAAGCCGAGCGCGAGGCATTTCTGGCGCGCATCACGCCGACACCGGATTTTGCAGCCCTTCACGATGTCGATCTCGTGGTTGAAGCCGTGTTTGAAGACCCAACGGTTAAAGCCGATACGATCAAAAAGGCCGAAGCGGCGATGCCTGCTTCCGTCGTATTTGCGTCCAACACCTCCACACTGCCGATTTCCGATCTCGCCAAGCATTTTACGCGGCGCGCCGATTTTATCGGCATTCACTTTTTCTCGCCGGTCGACCGGATGCAGCTTGTTGAAATCATCATGGGCAAGGAGACAGGACCAAAAGCCCTAGCTATCGCTTTCGACTTTGTCCGCCTCATCGGCAAAACGCCGATTGTGGTCAATGACGCGCGCGGCTTCTTCGCCAATCGCTGCGTGCTGAACTACCTCCTCGAAGGCCATTTGATGCTGCATGAGGGCGTGCCGCCCGCGATGATCGAAAACGCCGCGCGGATGGCCGGTATGCCGGTTGGCCCCTTGGCCCTATCCGATGAAATCGCGCTCGATCTGATCTACAAAATCCTCAAAGCCACCAAAGCGGCGCTGGGGCCGAGTGCGATCAATCCCGTGCAAGAAGCGATGATGACCAGCATGGTGGAAACCCATGGTCGGCTGGGACGTAAATCGGGCGGCGGCTTTTATGCCTATCCGCAAGGCGCACCGAAGCATCTTTGGAGCGGGCTTTCCGAATACCGCACTACCACGCTTGATCCGGACAGCATCGATATTGAGGAATTAAAACGTCGTTTGCTTGTCACCCAAGCGCTCGAAGCAGCCCGCTCGATGGAAGAAGGCATTGTTGTCGATCCGCGTGAGGCCGATGTCGGCGCAATCTTGGGCTTCGGCTTTGCGCCTTACACCGGCGGTCCGATCTCAATGATCGATGGCATTGGCCCAAACCGTTTTGTGGCGCTGTGCGAGGCTTTGGCCCATAAACACGGGCCGCGTTTTGCACCTAACACTTTGCTGCGCAGCATGGCTGCAAAAGGCGAGCGCTTCTACCCTTAAGGCGCGCGCGTCGCCCACCACTGGGCCAATAGTGCGCGCAGGGCCGCTGGTTTTAGCGGCTTATGCATCACCACGATGCCGCTGGCTTCAGCCGCGTCGCGCACCGTTGGCGTGCGGTCGGCGGTGACCAATATCGCCCGCAGATCGTCACCAAACCGGCCACGCAGCAAACCAATCGCATCGATGCCGGTACCCTCATCAAGATGGTAATCGGCCACCACGACATCGGGCTTGGTAGGCATATCAGCCAGCTCGGTTAAGCCTGACGCCGTGGTCACGCGGCAACCCCAGCCTTCCAGCAAAAGCCGCATCCCGTCGATAATCGCGGGCTCGTTATCAATCGCTAAAACAGCCATACCGGCCAAGGGCGTCGAAAGCGTAGGCGTGCGCGTGGGCGCGGCCTTGGTAATCGCAATCGGATCGGTCAGCGGCAACTCGACGGAGAACAGCGAGCCACGCCCCGGGTCGGATGAAAGCTTTAAAGGATGCCGCAACAGCCGCGCGATGCGCTCGACAATGGACAGGCCCAACCCCAAACCGCGCGCAACGCGTGCGCCTTCATCCAGCCTTTTGAACTCGCGGAAGATGGTCTTTTGCTGCGAGAGCGGAATGCCTAACCCCGTATCGCGAACCTCAATCCGCACTTTGCCTTTCTTGCGGCGACACCCCACCAGCACGCGCCCTTCAGGCGTATATTTGATGGCATTCGAAATCAGATTTTGCAGCAAGCGCCGCAGCAATCGGCGGTCGGAGCGGACGGCAAGCGAGGTCTTGACGAAGGTGAGGTGAAGGCCTTTTTCCTTGGCCATCGGCTCAAGCTCGATACGCAATTGGTGCAGCAAATCATCGAGCGCGAAGCTCGTCAGCTCCGGCTTCATCGCGCCCGCATCGAGCCGTGAAATATCGAGAAGCGTGGTCAAAATATCTTCCACTGCTTCCAAAGAGGTGGCGACATTCTCGGCAAGGCTTTCATCGCCCTGCTTCCGGTCACGATCAAGAAGGGCGCTGGAATAGAGCCGCGCCGCGTTGAGCGGTTGCAAAATATCATGGCTGGCGGCGGCCAGAAACCGTGTCTTTGACAGGTTGGCGTCTTCGGCCTCCGCTTTGGCGCGGGTCAATTCGCTGTTGAGCCGGAGCAATTCCTCCGTCCGCTCGCGTACCCGCGCCTCAAGCGATTCATTGGCGCTGGCCAGCGCTTCCTCCGCCTTCACCGTATCGGTGACATCGGTATAAGTAGTCACGATACCGCCATCGGGCAGCGGCGCGGAACGAAATTCCACCGTCTTTCCATCGGGGAAAAGACGCAGGCGCGACGGGCTTGCCTCGCCTACAAAACTGGCAAGCCGTGCCGAAACCAATCGGTCTTTTCGGCCCGGACCATACAGGCCCTTTTTGGCGTTGAAGCTGACAATCTCCTCTAACGTCGTTCCCGCCCGCATCATCGCATCGGGCAGGCCGAAAAGTTGCTGGAATTCGCGGTTCCAGCAGTTCATTTTCAGATCACGATCAAACACCGTAATGCCTTGGCGGGCATGGTCGAGCGCGTGCTGCAACAGGTCGCGATTATTTTGCAGGGCGGCGGAAGCATCATCGAGCAGCCGCAACGCATCGGCGCGGCTGACATTGCCCCCGCTCAGCAGCATCGACAGCACGCGGCGGGAAGAGGCGGCCCCGATGGCCGATGCCAATTGATGCTCGGCAAAGCGCAGCGTTTCAATATCGGCGGAGCGGTCCTCGCTGCCATCGGCATGAAACGACGGGATCAGGCCCGCAAAAGCGCGGTCGGTTTGCTCGACACCGAGATAGCGGCCCACCACCCGCTTCAACTCGCCAATCGTGACGGGGCTCCGCCAAAGCCGGAAATTGAACGACCGCAGCGAGCGATCGGGCGATACAAACAGCCCCGCTTGCAAGGTTTCAATCGGGTTGGGCACCCTGAGCAGTGAAAAGCCAATATAGGCCAAAAGATTGGCAGCAAGGCTAAACAGCGAGCCATGGGCGATGAAGGGCAAATCCAGCCCAAACAACGCCGTAGGCTTTAGCCACTCCACCCCGAACGGACCATGCACCAAAAGTCCATCCATCGAGAAGCGAACAGGGTCGGCAAGGTTTGGCAGAGCCAGCGTGTAAAACCACACCGCTATGCCTGCGATCAATCCGGCACTCGCACCAAGCGCCCTTCCGCGTCGCCACAACAGGCCGCCGAAAAAGGCGGGGGCGATTTGCGCAATGGCGGCAAACGAGACCAGACCAATCGACGCCAAAGCCGCTTCGCTCGTGGTGCGAAAATAGGCATAACCCGCCAGCAGCACGAGCACGATGGCCATCCGCCGGATCGCCAAAACCTGTCCGCCCAAATCACCCGAGCGCGGCCGCGATAGCTTCTTCCGCCCTTGCAGCATCAGTGGCATCACAAGGTCATTCGACACCATCGTGCCCAGCGCCACGCATTCCACAATCACCATGGCGGTTGAGGCCGAAAACCCGCCGATAAACACGATCAAGGCCACAAACCCATTACCCGCATGCAGCGGCAAGTGCAGCACCGCCATATCGCGATCAATCATGCCGGGCGGAAAAATCAGGTCGGATCCGAGCGCAATCGGCACTACAAAGACATTGATCAGCACCAGATAAAGCGGAAACAGCCACGCCGCCCGCTTGATATGCGCCGTGTCCCTGTTTTCGATAATCGCCATGTGGAACTGACGCGGCAGCAGCAAAATCATCGCGGCAGAGAGCGCGGTCATCGTCACAAGGGTTGCGATCCCGTTGCTTCGGTTCAAGAGGGGCTTGATGTCAGCCCGCGCCGCAATCGCCGCAAAAAGCGCATCCGGCCCGCCAAACATCCCCCAAACCACAAAAAGTCCCACCGTCAAAAAGGCGGCAAGTTTGATCACGGATTCAACCGCAATCGCGAGTGTCAATCCGCTTTGATGGTCGCGTGCATCGATATGGCGGGTACCGAAAACGGTGGTGAAGGCGGCCAGCACTAAGGTGACAATTAAGGCCAGCGGGCCAGCACCAGGGGTCGAAAACCCCGGATTGCCGTTAGGCACGGCATCCAAAATCGTCGCCAACGAAACCGTGATCGCTTTTAACTGCAGGGCAATATAGGGGATTGATCCAATCACCGCGATCAGCGCCACAAGGGCCGCTACATTCGCGTTTTTGCCGTAACGAGCGGCAACAAAATCCGACACCGAGAGAATATTTTGCGCCTTTGCCAGCGTGACGATCCGCTCTACAAAGGCACGCCCGAAACCGATCACCAGAATAGGCCCGATATAAATCGCCAGAAAATCCAAGCCCGTGGCAGACGCCAAACCCACCGAGCCGAAAAACGTCCAGGAGGTGCAATAAACCGCCAGCGTCAGCGCATAAAGCGTTGCCCCCTGCCGGCCATTCAGCAGCTTCTGGCCATAGAGATCCCCAAAATGCGCCACGGCAAACAGGCCTGACAGATAGATCAGCGCCGTAAGAATGATAACCCAGCCTGCAATCATGGCGTCGGTATGTCCTCGAAAAAGTCAGGAAAACAGAATTCCAGTTCGCGTGCACTATGGCAAGCGCTGCTTGTTTATGGAACAAAGGAGAGATTGACCGTTTAAACCCGTGAGTAAGCCCATGTTTTCTGCCAATGCCACATCCGACCTCACCCGATTTGTACGTCCTGAGGCTTTGGCGGCACCACAAAGTGGCATCACGGAAGTGTTTACCTATGGCTGGGGCAGGCCGGGCTTGATCCCGCTTTGGGCGGGCGAGGGTGATATGTCGACACCCGCTTTCATCACCGAGGCAACCACCCGCTCGCTCGCGGTGGGTGAAACCTTCTACACGCCCAATCGCGGCATTCCGGATTTCAGGGCCGCGGTCGCCCGCTATATGTCGAAGCTTTACAACCAGACCTTCGCACCCGAGCGGTTTTTGTGCACCATTGGCGGGATGCACGCCTTGCAGGTCGCGATGCGGATGGCGCTATCGGCGGGCGACGAATTCCTCGTGCCCTCGCCTGCATGGCCGAACTTCATCGGATGCGGCAAGGTGATTGGTGCTGTGCCCGTTGATGTACCGATGGGTCTGACCAATGATGGACCGAAGGGACGCTGGTTCCTCGATATTGATCGGCTTGCCGCTGCCGTTGGCCCTAAAACCCGCGCCATTGTGATCAATTCACCCTCAAACCCCACCGGCTGGACGGCCACACGCGCCGAGCTTGAAGCGGTGTTGGCGCTCGCCCGCAAGCACGGTCTCTGGATCATTGCCGATGAAATCTACGGCCAGTTCGTTATGGATGGCTCGGCCCGCGCGCCGTCTTTCCACGATGTCATGGATGAGGATGACCGCATTCTCTTCGTGCAGACGTTTTCCAAAAATTGGGCGATGACCGGCTGGCGCATCGGCTGGTTGGAATGCCACGCTTCGCTGGCGCAAACGGCGGAAAATCTCATCCAATATTCCTCGTCAGGTGTTGCCACCTTCTTGCAGCGCGGTGCGATTGCAGCGCTTGATCACGGCGAAAGCTTTGTGAAGCATCAGATCGAGCGGGCGAAAAAGGGCTGCGAGATTGTGTGCGATGGGTTGGCCAGCACCGGCAGGGTTAAGTTCGTTCGCCCCGAAGGCGCGTTCTATCTCTATTTCCAGCTGGAGGGCGAAAAGGATTCGATGGCGATTGCCAAGCGCCTCGTCGATGACGCGAATGTTGGCTTGGCACCGGGCGTGGCGTTTTCCAGTACAGAAGATGCTTGGCTAAGACTCTGTTTTGCCCGTAAAGCCGAGGACTTGACCGAGGCAACGGCCAGATTGGTGCGGGCGCTGAGCTAAAGTTAAAGTTTCCGCACTCTTACCGATCCCACCCGGTACATTCTAATTTACGCCATATTATTCAGGTAGATGAGGGCAGTCGGAAAGACTGTTATCCCTTTCCGCAAGGCTATGCGGACAAAGTCGCAAGACAAAATACGCAACCAATTGCCCGTTGAATCGTTTTCGATACAACCAATGCGAAAGTGTGGTCACCTCGACAAGGCCTCTCGCAAAGGAAGAACCGAAGAGATGGTTGGTGCTGATCATCGAACGTGTGTTGAGCGTTCATGAAAATAGCCACAGGAGGTTAGTAATGGTCGATTCCCGTAGGGTTGAACAAGATATTTACATTGCCGATGCCGATTTGGCGTTTCGGAGTGCCGTCGCATCAAGCCTTGAAACCCAAGGTTACCATGTCACCCTGTTTTCAGATGGTCAGTCTTTATTGGCGGCAACCCGCCATCACGCTCCCGGCTGCATTGTTCTTGACGCTGAAGTCTCCGGCACCACCGGCAATGATTTACTCGTCGAACTTGGCCACCGCGTCGCTGCTCCGATTGTCATGATGTCGGATCACGCCAATGTCGAAATGGCGGTTTCGGCCATGAAAAAAGGGGCCAAGGATTTTATGGCCAAGCCATGTGTTGCCGATGCCGTAGTTGGCCGCGTGCAGCAGGCGCTCGCCGAAAAACGGGGATCGAACGGTTCTGCACCCAATGTGATATCGATGCCCGGCGGCGAAAGATTGACCCCACGCGAACGCGAGGTATTGCAGAAGATCTCGGCAGGCGGCTCGAACAAAGAGGCCGGTCGGCAGCTCGGTATTTGCCCGCGCACCATCGAGGTTCATCGAGCCCGGATTATGGAAAAAATCGGCGCGCGTAATACGGCGGACCTGGTTCGGATTGTTTATTCCGCTTCATTTTGATCCTTTCGGATTTCTCGTCGGGTTCCCCCTTTCCCTCGGCAGGTGCCGTCATGTCCCATTATTATGAATCAGCCGGGGTTGAATCCCCCGGTACCGGCCGCTTGATCGATTTTCCCTCGCGGGTCACCATCATTGACGAGGGTGAACCTGCTAATGCAATCTACCAGATCGTGTCTGGAAACGTCATGATTTCGAAATTGTTGCCTGATGGAAGGCGGCAGATTTTCGAAGTCTTGGGGCCGGGCCACATGTTTGGTGTCACGCCGAACGGACATTATGATTGCATTGCGGAAGCGCTCACGGATGTGCGGGTGACGGCCTTTGAAAAAGGTCAAGTCGACCGCTCGTCCGCGTTCAACGCACAGCTCGCGGACGTGTTAAAAATTCAAATTTGTGCGTTGCATGAACATGCTGTTCTGCTTGGGCGAAAAAGCGCTGTCGAACGCGTGGCGTCCTATATTCTTGAATTGATCGAGGGGACATCCCCAAACGAGGGTTGGGTGTCGGTTCGAGTTTTGATGACGCGCTCTGAAATTGCCGATTATTTGGGGCTGACGCTCGAAACCGTCAGCCGGGCATTTTCCCATTTAAAGCGAGATAGTATCATCGCTTACGAACGATACGACGGTTTGATACGCGTGAATATTCCGCGATTGCGGCCGTTAACCAGTACCTATTGATCGGGCCTCCTCGATTTTTCCGATCATCAAAGGCGCGGGGATGCCCGGCACCGCTCCCCCGAGACATTGCCGGGCATCCGGCCGGTTGAGCGTAGGATCAACCGGTCGGTCGAATGTGCCATCGTTGATCGCGTGTTTCATTGATCATTCGCAACCCGTCTTGTCAGTCGTGACGCTCGGGCTAATTATTGAGCGGGCACCAATTCATACCCTTTGCCAAACAGGCAGGTCTCCACCGCTTGGTTTCGCGCCGTCTCATTGGCATCATGGGTTGAATAGGTCGGCGGGACATAAACCGGGCCGCGTGGATAGCACGCACCATAGCCTTCAAAAGAATGATGACAATGCGAGAAACCGCCATAAACATAACCGCCACCTGTGTTTTCGATGACCGTCATGATCGGATAAAGGCGTGAGGCTCGGACCTCGCAGGCATATTTATCGCGCTCGAATTGCTCCAATGATTTTGTCGGGTGCACCCATTCGTAGCGCTGGCAACCGACCAGGCCAGTCAAGGCGATTATAATGGCAAAGCCCTTCAGCATGGAGGAAGGTGACGAATGATTTTTCATGATCCAATTCCACTCATTTATGGCCAGAAAGATTGACGATAGCGGATCAAGGCGTGAGAAGACATCAGGACGTTTAACGACATGATAAGGTCATCGAAGCGGCTATGAAAGTGATCGGCGTAATGAGTGGCACTTCGATGGACGGCATCGACGTCGCCCTGCTCGAAACGGATGGTGAGGCAGCGATCAAACGCGGCCCATCGTCGGTCAGCGCCTATCCGTCTGATCTTCGCGAGGCGCTCATTGCGCTAGTGGCGGATCAAAAGCGGGCTGAATTTGAAGACGTCGCGGCATTGTCTGATGCGGTTACCGATGCCCATTGCGAAGCCGTTGAGGCATTTTTAAAGCGGGTTGGCTTGGCAAAACACGCCATCGATCTTGTTGGCTTTCATGGTCAAACGATTTTTCATGCGCCGGATCGGAAGCTCACGCGACAATTGTTCAATGGTCCGCGTGCAACCGCCCGCTTGGGGATCGACAGCGTCTGCCAATTCAGAACGGCCGATGTAGCCATGGGGGGCCAGGGCGCGCCGCTTGCGCCGCTTTATCATCGCGCTTTGGCTCAGGCTTCCTTACTCGAGATGCCCGTGATGGTGCTCAATCTTGGCGGCGTGGCAAATGTAACCTATTTGAATCGCGACCATGTGATTGCCTTTGATACGGGTCCTGCCTCCGCTTTGCTGGACGATTTTCTGCGCGAGCGACGCGGCATAGCGTTCGATCAGGATGGTGCGTTGGCCGCCATTGGTCAGCCTGATCGCCTTATGGTTGAGCAGTTTTTGGCCCACGAATATTTTCGTGCCTTTCCGCCAAAATCGCTTGATCGCAACGCATTTCACGAATGGATGAAGTTGGTGTCGCCATTATCGGATGCCGATGGCGCGGCGACGCTTGCTGCTTTTACGCTCGAATCCATCTGTGCTTCGATCGCCCATGTGCCAGAACCTCCCAAACGCTGGCTGGTTGGCGGCGGCGGACGGCATAACCGCTTTTTAATGCAAGGGTTACGGCAAAGATTGGCGGTTCCGGTCGATCCCGTTGAGGCTTTAGGATGGGATGGTGATACGCTCGAAGCAGAATGTTTTGGCTGGCTTGCTGTTCGAGCGCTCAAAGGTTTGCCGCTTAGTCTCCCCTCGACAACGGGCGTTCCTTATCCGATGTCAGGGGGCGAGATATCGCGTGTCAGAAGGGAGCCCGTCGCGTGAGCTTACTTGACCACATTGACGCTATTTTTGCGCCTGCCCACGGGGCCGTTGCCGAGCAGCGTATTCCCAGCGTCGCCTTGGGCCTTATCAATCGCAATGGCGAACGCGCTGTCCGAGTGGTAGGTCATGCCCAAATTGAACCTGAAACGATCAGCCTGACGCGGGATATGTGGTTTGATCTCGCCTCGTTGACGAAGGTAATCTTTACGACGCAGCAGATTTTGCGACTGGTCGATATGGGCAAGGTAGGGCTCGACGATCCTCTGGTCCGCCATATTCCCGATCTCCGCCAATATGATGTTTCCGCGCCCGAGCGCGCCTTGACCATCGGCCAAGTCCTCGCCCATCAAACCCATTTGCCCGCGGTCGAGCCGCTCTATACGCTAGGCCAAGACCCTGAAACGCTCAGGGCTTACGTACTACAGCGAAGCTGGAAAGCGGGATCTCCCATCTATTCCGATATCAATTATATTTTATTAGGTATCCTGATCGAGCGGGTTAATGGCTTGCCGCTGGCGGATCATATCCTGCCGAAGGGTTTGAGTTTTGCGCCGCCGGCTGCCCTAAGTGTGGCGACGGAGCGTTGTGCCTGGCGGGGTCGCGTGATGCGCGGCGAGGTGCACGACGAGAACGCCTTCGCGCTCGGCGGCGCGGCTGGCCACGCCGGATTATTCGGAACCGTCGACGGCGTGCTTGACTATGCGCTCGACGTGCTTGAAGGCCGTGTCCTAACATCGGACTCCGTCGCGCGGATGATGACGCCTATCGCCGGAAATCGAGCTTTGGGATGGGAAGTGGTTGAGCAGGGCTGGCATGGCGGTCCGGGACATTCCGACCAAACCATTGGCCATCTTGGCTTTACCGGGACCGGACTATGGCTTGATTTTGAACGAGGCATCGCCTGGACCTTGCTCACGAACCGAGTGCATCCGTCACGCCACACCGACACCGGCATAATGGCGCTACGGCGCGAAACGGGCCGTCTTGTCGGCCTGTTCAGTGCCTGAGGTTAAGCGCGATCAATCCCCGATGAAGCGCTTCGGCTTGTGGCGTAAAGGCCCCGTCAATCTCATGCAAAACGAGACCGGGCATGAGGGTAAGAGGCGCCTTGCTGCCTTTGATGCCTTCGATCAATAAGCGGGTTGCCGGTTTTTTCGGATAGGCAAAAATGGGCAGAATCGAAACACCGCCGAACCGTCCTTTAAACGCTGCCAAAAGGTCAGCCAGCGCATCGGCACGGTGAATCAGGGTCAGCCTGCCCTGCGGCTTCAGCATGGCGTGACATCCAACAATCCAACGATCAAGCCCTCCGTCAGGCATCAAATGCGCACGCTTCCGATCCTCATTCGGGGACATTCGGGACTTTCCATCGGTCAGATAGGGCGGATTGCTGATGACGCGGTCGGCTTCTCCTTTGGTCATTCCCATGGCCTCGCGACGTTTGAAGGGGGCAAGCAAGTCACCCTCAATGACCTTCGCCCGGTCTGCGAGTCCATTCGTATCGATGTTCTTGCGGGCGAGTTCGGCTTCTTTCGGATCGATTTCCATCAAATGCACCCGCGCCGCAGACACCCTTATGGCGCATGCCAGTCCCGCCGCGCCGCTGGCCGAGCCCGCGTCAACCAAGAGGCCTGTAAATTGATCCGGTACGGTTGCTGCCAATAAAATGGCATCGGTCCCTGCCCGATGGCCGGTTTCCGATTGCAGGAGACTGAGTTTTCCGTCGAGAAGCGCAGTCGGTATCATTGTGGCCGCAATTCGGCATCAAAGCCTGCTTCATGCAAAAGGATGCGGGCGCGTTCGGCGTCCGCGCTTGCCACGAGAATTCGGCGCGGTATCGCCCCGATCGAGCCTTCAATGGCGCTGGCGAAGGTGTCGGCAACCAAGAGCGTAATGCCCGCCGAAGTCAAAAGCGCATCGACCGCCGAGATCAGAACAAGATCGTTGCTACGTAAAATTTCCAACATAGAATACCCTTATGACCACCCAAATCGGATTATCGGGCGTAAGGAAGGTTTGGCAAGTTGCGAAGTACTGTCCACCGTGGCATTTTGCGCGGCAATCGGGCGAAGTACCGTCCTCGATCGAAAGGAATATCGCGTGGGTGTCGTTGTACCTTTGGAAGGCAAATCCGCGTCGGGTCCGAGCCTTGATTCGCTTCTGTCCTTGACCAAAGTTGGGATGGAAGGCGTTAACCGGATGATTTTGTCCCGCGTTGGCTCCGATGTTGAGATGATTCCCGAGATTGCGAAGCATTTGATCGAGTCCGGCGGCAAACGGCTTCGTCCGATGTTGACCTTGGCCACGGCTTCGATGTGTGGCTATGCGGGCGAGGGTGATATTAAGCTCGCTGCAGCCGTTGAATTTATGCACACGGCAACCCTCCTTCACGATGACGTCGTTGACGATAGCGAAATGAGACGCGGCAAACTGGCGGCGCGGATGCTGTGGGGCAACGAGGCGAGCGTCCTTGTCGGCGATTTTTTACTCGGTCAAGCGTTTAAAATGATGGTCGAAGTGGGTTCCCTTCACGCGCTCGACGTCTTGTCAACGGCGGCGACCGTGATTGCCGAGGGAGAAGTGTTTCAGTTGGCGGTCGCCAAAAATACGGCGACAACGGAGGATGAATATCTCTCCGTCGTGCGCGGTAAGACAGCCGCTTTGTTTGCCGCAGCCTGCGAGGTTGGGCCGATCATTGCGGGCTTTGGCAAAGCGGAACAAGCGGCTTGCCGGTCATATGGTGCCAATCTCGGCATTGCCTTCCAGCTCATCGATGACGCGCTGGATTATGGCGGCATAACCGCCAAACTGGGTAAGAATCTGGGCGACGATTTCCGCGAGAGCAAAATTACCTTGCCAGTGGTACTTTCGTTCCGCCGCGGCACCGAAATTGAACGGGCGTTTTGGAAGCATGCGCTGGAAGAAGGTCATACGGGCGAAACAGAACTCGCCGAGGCGATTTCGATCATGAAGAAGCACCGCGCCATCGAAGACACAATTGAGCGCGCACGGCATTATGGCGCGATGGCGCGCGATGCTTTGGCACTGTTTGCCGACACGCCGATGAAACAGGCAATGTTGGAGGCGGTCGATTTTTGTATCTCACGCGCCCATTGAAGGTGTTTCAGCGCCTCGGTGACCCGTGGTGCTGGGCGATGCGCCAGTTTCCGTCCTGTTTGACGAGCATCCACGTTACCCGATAGGGCATCGGGGTTTCGCCATCGGCAAAATCGACATGCGCAGCGGTTGCCGCCATGGTGTCGCTTAGCATGACGACCCGAGGGAATGCGTATTCAGCAACATGAACGTCAGGGCCACGGCCGCCAAAATAGTCCCGAATGGCCGATCGGCCGACCACCAATTCGGGGATGGAACCAAACAGCATCGCGTCTTCGGTATAAAGGGCGGAGTGGGAGTCGAGGTCATGGCTGTTGAAGACTTCGACCCAGCGTTTGTGAAGCGCTTCGATGGTAGGTGTAGGGTTCATTGAACGTTTCCCTGAGCTTTTATAATGCCCATGAAGATAGGCACCATGACGCTTGGATGTCCATCATTGAACGAACCCGCGCGCGGTTAGGTTGATTGGCCTCTTGATCCTTGCCCTTTTCCCGACTACGTCCCCTATGGTGGGTGCAACGGGCATCCGCTTTTTGTTCTGTTGAAAGTCACATGACCGCCCCCACCCCTGCCTCACGCCGACGTACCTTCGCCATCATCTCCCATCCCGATGCCGGTAAGACCACGCTGACGGAAAAGCTCTTGCTGATGGGCGGTGCTATTCAGCTCGCGGGCGAGGTGAAAGCAAAGAAGAGCGGTACCCAGACGCGTTCGGACTGGATGGGCATTGAACGCGAGCGCGGCATTTCGGTTGTTACGTCGGTGATGACGTTTGAATATGGCGGGTGTGTTTTTAACCTCCTTGATACGCCCGGCCACGAGGACTTTTCGGAAGACACCTATCGCACACTGACCTCCGTCGATTCAGCCGTCATGGTCATCGATGCGGCCAAGGGTATCGAAGCCCGGACGCGCAAATTGTTTGAAGTGTGTCGGCTCCGCGATATTCCGATTGTGACCTTCATCAACAAAATGGACCGCGAAACCCGCGATCCTTTCGATCTGCTGGACGAGATCGAAAAGACCCTCGCCCTCGATACGGCGCCCGTCAATTGGCCGATCGGGCAAGGCCGCAGCTTTGCTGGCACTTATGATTTACAGCGCAACCGTGTGCGCCGCATTGATACTGACGAGGAACCGATAACGGTCAATGGGCCGGAAGATTCACGCGTTGAAGCCCTGCTCCCAAATCATGAATGGCCCGCTTTTCTCGATCAAATATCGTTGGCGCGCGAAGCCTGCCGTCCGTTTGAACTCGCAGCATTTCGCGAAGGACATCTCACGCCGGTTTTCTTTGGCTCTGCCTTGCGCAACTTTGGTGTGCGCGATCTGATTGATGCGATGGCCGCCATTGCCCCGCCGCCGCGGGCGCAAGAAGCCGATACCCGCATGGTGGAAGCGGAAGAGCCGAAAATGACCGGCTTCGTCTTCAAAATCCAGGCGAATATGGACCCCAATCACCGGGACCGTATCGCCTTTATCCGGGTGTGTTCTGGTAAACTTGAGCGCGGCATGAAGGCTAAGCTGGTTCGCACCGGCAAACCCTTGCCGATTAACGCGCCCCAATTCTTTTTTGCGCGTAACCGCGCTCTGGCCGAAGAAGCTTATGCAGGCGATGTCGTCGGCATCCCGAACCACGGCACGCTCCGGATTGGCGACACCCTCACCGAGGGGGAGGAACTTGTGTTCCGTGGCGTTCCGAGTTTTGCACCCGAAATCTTGCGCCGGGTTCGCTTGAAAGACGCCATGAAGGCTAAAAAATTGCGTGAAGCGCTTGAGCAGCTCGGTGAAGAAGGCGTCGTTCAGCTCTTTATACCGTCCGACGGATCTGGGGCGATTGTCGGCGTTGTCGGTGCCTTGCAGCTCGACGTTTTATTGGAACGACTTCAGGCTGAATATGGTGTTACCGTCGAATTTGAGCCGTCGCGCTTCACCATTTGCCGGTGGATTGAATCGGCCGATAAAGTCGAACTTCAAAAATTCATCGATGCCCATGGTTCATCCATCGCGCATGATCTCGACGGTGCGCCGGTCTTCATGGCACCGTCGGCCTTTACGTTAAATTACGAGCACGAGCGGTGGCCTGCCATCGAAGTGAAAGACATCAAGGATTATCAGGTGCGCGATAACGTCGCCTGACGTCAAACATAGGAGAGGCGAAATGGCAGGTTTATCTCCCAATGAGCGGCTTTTTGGCGCCGATGCCTTAAAGGCCGTTGTCCGTGAAATCTTCCGCGCCGCCGGTTCAAGTGAGAGAGAATGTGCGCTTGTTGCCGATCATCTCGTTGAAGCCAATCTCAAAGGTCATGATTCCCACGGGGTTGGCATGATTCCAGCCTATGCGGCTTCCCTCGCGGTCGGCGATCTGGTGCTGAATGCCACGCCAAAAATGGTTCGCGATACTGGCGGTGCGATGGTGCTGGATGGCGGGTTGGGGTTGGGGCAAGCGATCGCCCATGACGCTATGGCCCTGGGCATTGAGCGCACGCGGGAAACCGGTTCCGCCATTGTAGCGTTGCGAAACAGCCACCATATCGGTCGAATTGGCCACTGGGCCGAGCAATGTGCCCGCGCCGGCTTTGTCTCTATTCATTTTGTCAATGTTGTCGCCGAACCGGTGGTGGCTCCCTTCGGCGGCAAAATGCCGCGGTTGGTAACCAATCCGGTTTCGATAGGCATTCCACGCCGCGGTTCCGAGCCTGTTATCGTTGATTTCGCCACCAGCAAACTCGCGCACGGAAAAATCCGTGTCGCCTATAATAAAGGCGTGCCGGTGCCCGATGGCACATTGATTGATGCCGAAGGGCAACCCACCAATGATCCGGCTGCGATGTTTGAGGCTCCAACGGGTGCTATTCTTCCGTTCGGCGAGCATAAAGGCTGGACGCTCGCCTTTGCTTGCGAGGCTTTAGCTGGTGCTTTGACGGGCGGCCTTGCCATGAAGGGTCCCGCAACGCGTAAAGCTATCGTCAACAATATGCTGTCAATTATTGTCTCGCCCGAGGCGATTGGGACGCAGGTTACCTATTTATCGGAACTGGAAGAATTCATTCATTGGGCGCAATTGCCGTCGGCTGGGGAAGTGCCGACCGTTCTACTTCCGGGCGATCCCGAGCGTACGACCAAGGCGCAGCGGCTCAACGCAGGCATTCCGGTCGATGCCAATAGTTGGGCACAGATCAAAGCGGCGGGCGTGTCGTTGGGTGTATCGGCACAAGCGCTCGACACCCTTGTTGCCTCGTGACAGTGGTACAGCTTGCTTCCGGCGGTGCGGCGGGCCATAGAACAGCCAGCCTGTGCTGCGAAAGCACGGATTGACGACCATCTGAAGGGCTGCATGACGGAATTGGCCAAGAATAGCCTATCCGCACCGGACAAGAAGAAGCCGGAGCATCGATTGACCCGTTGGCTTGGCCCCGCGCTGAGCGGCGCGCTTATTCTCGGCTCGATTTTCGTCCTTCGCCTGCAACTGGCGGATGTGACATTTGCCGATGTGGCAGAGGGTTTGCGCAAGGCCACGGGTGGCCAGCTGGGTCTCGCCATCGGATTTACTTTGCTCAGTTATATGTTTCTGGCGGGCTATGATACGCTCGCCATGCGGCAATTGGCGATTCGCGTTCGCCTGCTGACGGTCATTTTCGCTTCGTTTACGAGCTATGCCATTTCCTTCACTTTAGGCTTTCCGCTTTTAACGGCCGGAACGGTGCGATACCGGATTTATTCGGCCAGCGGCATTTCGTCGTCGAAAGTGATGAGTTTGACCTTGATTGCAGGAATGACCTTCATTCTGGGCATGGCGGTTGTCGTGGGCATTGGTTTGATGTGGCAGGCGGAAGCCATTTCGGCCATCAACCAGGCCACGGCCCATATCAACCAATTGGCAGGCATGGCCGTCTTGTCGGGTATTCTCGTCTATCTCGTCTGGGCCGCCGCCAAGCGCCGCCATGTCCGGATTAAGCAATTTATCATTGAATTACCCACCCTTGGCGTTTCGCTCGGCCAGCTCGCTTTGGGTGCCGCGGATGTTTGCGCGGCAGGTGCTGTCCTTTATGTGTTTTTGCCGGAAGGACACGGCATTGCGTTTGAGACTTTTGCGGCTGTCTATGCCTTTGGCTGCATTTTGGGCGTCGTTAGTAATGTTCCGGGCGGATTGGGCGTCTTGGAAAGCACGATGTTGGGGGCGTTTTCCACCGTCGCAAAGCCAGATCTGATCGGCGCCTTATTGTTGTTTCGCCTTTGTTATTATCTCGGGCCGTTTGTTGTTGGGCTATCAAGCCTCGGAATTTACGAAATTGTCATGCGACTGTCACACAATCGTGGGGAAGCTAAAGATCATGCGCACCGCGAGGGTGGTTCGTAACGCTTAAAATGACAGAAGGATCGACGGTATGGAACTGAGCCAGGCAGCCCTGCTACCGGAAGTTCTTGATGCGCTGTCGGATCCGGTCATTCTCGTCGATGGACGCAAAGTGGTCACGTTTGGCAATGCCGCGGCTATGGCGTCTTGGCCCGCCCTTGTGAAGGGAGCGCCGCTTTCTTTCACCCTTCGTGCGCCTGATCTGATCGATGCGATCGATCGTGTCTTGGCATCGGTTGCCCCCATGATCCGTGGGACTATGACCGAACGGTTGCCGGTAGATCGGTTGTTTGATTTTCAAGTGGTCAGCCTGTCGTCGGCATTGAGCGCAAGTCCGCGCACGGCACCGGCGGTTGTCCTTGTTTTTCGTGATCTGACCGAGGCAAAGCGGCTTGAGGCGATGCGGGTCGATTTTGTGGCAAATGCGAGCCACGAATTGCGGACGCCTCTGGCATCGCTTCTAGGGTTCATCGAAACGCTGCAAGGTCCGGCCCGCAATGATCCGCTCGCTCAAAGCCGGTTTTTGGGCATCATGCGGGAGCAAGGTCGTCGCATGGCCCGCTTGATCGACGATTTGCTTTCACTCTCGCGGGTCGAAATGAGCGAGCATCGTCGGCCGGTGGATCCGGTCGATATGGCGGTTGTGATACGCCAGGTTGCCGACACCCTTCGTCCGGTGGCCGAAGAACGTCAGGTCGCGCTTGAATTTCATTTGCCGCCGGAGCCTGTCTTGGTGGCGGGCGACCGCGATGAATTGATGCGGGTGGCTGAAAACCTGATCGAGAATGCCATCAAATACGGCCACTCGGGCGGACGGGTCGAGCTCACGCTCACGAAGGAAGCCTTGGGTCAGGGGAAATGTGGCGAGGGCCATCTCATCGTTCGAGATTTTGGCACCGGTATTTCGGCTGAACATCTTCCGCGCCTGACCGAGCGATTTTACCGTGTGGACGCGTCCGCCAGCCGCGAAACGGGCGGCACAGGTTTGGGGCTCGCGATCGTCAAACATATTGTAAATCGCCACCGGGGCCGCCTAACGATTGAGAGCGAGCTTGGCACAGGGTCGGTCTTCCACGTTATTTTACCCTTGTTTTTGGGGGAATAATGAGAATTACGCCGATTCATCCCGCTGTAATTCAAACGTCACATACGTGTCATAAAAAGTCCCTAGGGGTGATCGCGACGGTGCAAAAGCCTCGTTAAGGGTGTTGCATTTTCCCATTTCTCATGAGGGAACGTGTCGCCTCTTCGGTCCAATATGGAGATCATTCCGTGAAATTTTCAACCTTGCTTGCCGCTGGTATTGCTCTGGCCGTAACCGCTACCGCAGCCTTCGCCGATGATATTTCGGGTGCTGGCGCGACGTTCCCCTTCCCGGTTTATTCGAAATGGGCTGATGCCTATAAGAAGGCAACCGGTGTTGGTCTCAACTATCAGTCCATTGGCTCGGGCGCTGGCATCAAGCAGATCCAGGCCAAGACGGTAACGTTCGGTGCGACCGACATTCCGCAAAAGGCGGAAGACCTTGCCAAATTCGGCCTTGTTCAGTGGCCGCAGGTAATGGGCGGCATTGTTCCTGTTGTGAATCTCGAAGGGATTGCCGCTGGCGACCTCGTGCTCGATGGGCCGACCTTGGCCAATATCTATCTTGGTAAAGTGAAGACGTGGGACGATGCAGCGATCACCAAATTGAACCCAAGTGCTAAGCTGCCAGCGTTGCCGATCGTTGTGGTTCGCCGTTCGGACGGTTCGGGTACAACGTTTAACTTCACGACCTATCTTTCCTCGGTCAGCCCGGACTTCAAGGCGGCCGTTGGTGCTGGACAGGCCGTTGAATGGCCTGTGGGCGTCGGCGCCAAGGGCAATGATGGCGTCGCAGCGAATGTGATGCAGACCAAAGGCGCGATCGGCTATGTCGAATATGCCTTCGCGAAGCAGAACGCGATGGTAAACACCGACATGATCAACTCGGCGGGCAAGCGTGTGAAGCCAAAGCTTGAAAGCTTTGCAGCGGCTGCCTCGAACGCCGATTGGAACAGCGCTCCCAATTTTAACCTCGTGATTGTTAATCAGCCGGGCGATGCGTCCTGGCCAATGACCAATGCGACCTTTATTCTGATGTATTCCCAGCCGGACGATAAGGCTGCGGCTGCGGCGGCACTGGCCTTCTTTGATTGGTCTTTTACCAATGGTGCGAAGATGGCAGAAGAGCTTGATTATATCCCGATGCCAGTGTCGGTTATCGCGAAGATCAAGTCGTCCGCTTGGACGACCATCATCACGAAGTAATCTGACGATCAAATCCTTCGGGGCGACCGATCGCCGGCCGCCCCGATAGACAAGTGGAGCCATTCATCGTGTCGACAGCTGACGAGACAATGCAAGCCATCCCGCACGTCGCAAAGCAACAGCGTGCGCGTGTCCTGCTCGGCATGGCCTTAGGAGACAAGGTCTTCGCCTTGGCGACACAAGTGGCCGCCTACCTTGTTTTGCTGGTATTGGCAGGCATCATCCTCTCGCTGATTGTAGGTGCTTGGCCAGCGATGAAAGCCTTTGGCTTCGAATTTCTCATTACCCGCCGCTGGGCACCTCAGCTTGAGCCGGAGCCTGTTCTGGGCGCCTTGGCACCCATCTATGGTACGCTGGTTTCATCTTTCATTGCCATGTTGATTGCCGTTCCATTCGGGCTTGGCATTGCCATTTTTCTAACCGAGCTTTGCCCGCATCGTTTGCGCAAGCCCGTGCGGTTGGCGATTGAGTTGTTGGCTGGCATTCCGTCGATCATTTACGGCATGTGGGGTTTTTTCGTCCTTGGCCCGTTTCTGGCCAATTATATTGAGCCCAGCCTTGTGGCGGCATTTGCCAATATTCCGGTGCTGAACAGTATTTTCAGTGGCGAAATGGTCTCCAATCTTAGCCTGTTCAACGCGTCGCTTATTCTCGCTATCATGATTTTGCCCTTTATCACGGCTATCGCAGTCGATGTGTTTTCAACCGTTCCGCCTGTTTTGAAAGAAGCGGCCTACGGCATCGGTTGCACGACATGGGAAGTGGTCAATAATGTTGTTTTGCCCTTTACCCGGGTCGGCGTTGTCGGCGGTGTGATGTTGGCCTTGGGCCGCGCTTTGGGTGAAACCATGGCGGTTACGTTCATTATCGGCAACAGCTTCAAGATTTCGGGTTCTATTTTCGCTCCCAGCACGACGATATCCGCTGCGATTGCGAGCGAGTTTGCCGAAAGTTCGGGTCTTCACCAGTCGGCCCTTATCTTGCTCGGTCTGTTGCTCTTCGTTCTGACCTTTTTTGTCCTTGCCACTGCCCGTTTCATGTTGATGCGGCTTGAAAAGCGCGCGGGAGCGTAAGACATGCCAAGCTATTCTGCCCGTCAGCGCAAAAGTACGATCGTCATGGCGCTCTGCCTCATGGCCACCCTCATTGGTGTGGTCTGGCTTTTTTTGATTCTGTTCTCGCTCTTGATCAATGGCTTGCCCGGACTAAGCCTCGCAACTTTCACCGAAATGACGCCACCGCCCGGTTCCCATGCTGGCGGTCTTCTTAACGCGATTTATGGCAGCGTCGTCATGACCATTTTCGGCGTCGGTATAGGCGCGCCGATCGGCGTTTTGGCGGGTACCTATCTTGCGGAATATGGCCGCCATTCGAAGGTGACGCCGGTTATCCGTTTCATCAACGATATCTTATTAAGCGCGCCATCGATCATTATCGGCCTGTTTATTTATGGGGCTGTCGTTGTGCCGATGCGCAGCTTTTCGGCCGTAGCGGGATCAATCGCACTCGCCGTTATCGTTATTCCGGTAGTCGTTCGAACGACCGAAGATATGTTGCTATTGGTACCCAATACGCTGCGCGAAGCGGCCTCTGCGTTGGGCCTGCCGCGTTCCTATGTGATCCGAAAAGTCACCTATCGGGCTGCCCGAGCTGGCCTGATCACTGGTATTTTGTTGGCGGTAGCTCGGGTTGGCGGTGAGACCGCACCTTTGCTCTTCACCGTACTTTCGAACCAGTTCTGGAGCGCGAACCTTCTGAAACCAATGGCAAATTTGCCGGTTACGATTAATAATTTCATCAATAATCCCGACGCCAACTGGAAGCATCTCGCCTGGACGGGCGCGTTGCTGATCACGGTCGCGGTGCTGAGCCTTAACATATCAGCCCGTTTTTTTGGCGCTTCGAAAGACGGCCAATGATGTCTGCAACCCCCTGCTGCAAGAGCCCGTTCTGTCATGCTTGAAAAAATTACCGTCAAGGATTTGAAATTCTACTACGGGGCAAATCTGGCCCTTAAGGGAATTAATATCCCGCTTTATGCCAATAAGGTCACGGCTTTTATTGGGCCATCGGGTTGTGGAAAGTCGACCTTATTGCGGGTATTGAACCGCATGTATGACCTGTATCCGGGCCAACATGCCGAGGGGCAGATCCTGTTTGACGGGCGCAATATTCTTGAGCCGGGGGAAGATTTGAACCTGCTCCGTTCCCGCATCGGCATGGTATTTCAAAAGCCAACGCCGTTTCCGATGACCATCTATGACAATATCGCTTTTGGCCTAAAGCTCTATGAAAACCTGTCAAAATCGGAACTTGATGGACGGGTCGAAGATGCATTGAAGCGGGCGGCCTTATGGACCGAAGTCAAAGACAAACTCGGTGCCAATGGGCTGAGCTTGTCGGGTGGCCAACAGCAACGCTTGTGCATTGCCCGTACCGTGGCCATCAAGCCGGAAGTGATTTTGTTTGATGAACCCTGCTCCGCACTCGACCCGATTTCAACGGCAAAAATTGAAGAGTTGATCGACGAATTGAAGCACGAATATACGATCGCGATCGTCACCCATAATATGCAACAAGCCGCTCGCGTATCCGAACACACCGCGTTCATGTATCTCGGCGAACTGGTCGAGTTTGATGAAACTTCAAAAATCTTCACCTCGCCGCGCGATCAGCGCACGCAAGATTACATTACCGGCCGTTTTGGCTGATTGAACATGCTCCGATTGGGAGGCACTAAATGAGTGACCATACCGTACGCGCCTATGACGACGAGCTGATGGAAATTGGCCGTAAAATTACCGAAATGGGTGGCATCGCCGAAACGATGCTGTCCCATGCCATCCAGTCCCTTGTGAAGGGCGATACCGAACTTGCGCAGCGTGTGATCGCAACCGATCCAAAGCTCGACGCCCTTGAACGCGAAATCGAAGAGAAGGCGGTGTTGACCATCGCCCGGCGTCAGCCCATGGCCATCGATCTTCGCGCTCTTGTGTCCGCCATTCGCATTGCTAGCGACTTAGAACGGATTGGTGATCTTGCTAAAAATGTTGGTAAGAGGGTTGTTGCGATTGACGGGCAATTTGCGCCACAAAAGATCGTTGGTGGGGTCATTCACATCAGCGACCTAGCCCTTGATCGTCTCCATCGTGTTCTCGACGCTTACGCCCATCGTGACGTCGAGGGGGCGATGTCGGTTTGGAAAGAAGACGAAGAAATCGATCAACTCTATAATTCGCTCTTTCGCGAATTATTGACGTATATGATGGAAGATCCACGCAATATTGGCTTTTGCGCGCATCTTCTTTTCTCGGCCAAGAATATTGAGCGAATTGGCGATCATGCGACCAATATTGCCGAGACCATCAAATATCTGGTGACGGGTGAATCGATGACAACCGATCGGCCGCGGGCCGCCGACGGCTATACGCCCCTTTCGACGCCATAATCCCTATTTGCCGAGACTGAGAGTTTCCCGATATGTCCGCAAAGCCGCGTATCTTGATTGTTGAAGACGAGGAACCGCTAACGCTTCTCCTACGGTATAATCTTGAAGCAGAGGGCTATGCGGTTGACAGCGCTGCGCGCGGTGATGATGCGGAAATCATGCTGCGGGAACAGGTTCCGGATTTGGTTATTCTGGACTGGATGTTGCCGGGTCTGTCGGGTATCGAGCTTTGCCGTCGGCTTCGGTTGCGACCGGAAACGCAAGGCCTTCCTGTGATTTTGCTCACCGCGCGTGGTGAAGAAAGCGAACGCGTCCGGGGGCTTGCGACCGGAGCAGACGATTATGTCGTCAAGCCCTTTTCAGTTCCCGAGCTTTTGGCACGCGTCAGGGCGTTGCTGCGTCGGGCATCGCCGAACCGTGTGGCGACGTCGTTGGAAGCGGGCGACCTCTTGCTTGACCGGTCAAGCCATCGGGTCCGTCGTGGTAACCGCGAACTTCACCTTGGGCCAACGGAATTCAAGCTGCTGGAATTTTTGATGGAACGGCCGGGCCGCGTATTTACGCGAGGTCAATTGCTCGATAGCGTCTGGGGAATGGACGCTGAAATTGACGAGCGAACGGTGGACGTGCATGTCGGGCGTCTCCGCAAGGCGATCAACAAACCACGCGAACGCGATCCTATCCGTACCGTAAGAGGCGCGGGCTATTCCTTCGATGAAAATTTTGCCCGAAGGGCCTAATGGTTAAGCCTCAGTCACGAGGCTTAACACGGCGCCGGTCGTTGGACGGCTGATAAGCAATCCGCGCATGGAAGCTGCAGTAAGGTGTGCCGACCGGAGAATTGCCGCCACAAAAGCGGAAATCGGTTGAAGATGGATCACCAAACGGCCAACGACACGTCGTTTCGCGTAATTCCATAATGGTAATGCGCTCCGACATCGGAACGACGACATCTTCAAAGGGTTGGACATCGTAATCGATAACCGGGGCAAGCATCGTCGTCGCCGATGCGGCCAAAGCGAGGTTGCCACGAACCGATGCACCGCCACCACCAGTTGTCGAAAATCCACCCGACGAAGCCGTTCGGCTACCGGCAGTATGGGTGAGGGGATGGCTCGGAGCGCGTGTCACCTTCCGAGGACGCGATGAAGGCGTTGACGGAGTCTTCGCACGGCCTGAAAGGCCTAAACGGTGAACTTTTCCAATCACTGCATTGCGCGTGATGCCGTGGTTGAGTTCTGTAGCGATTTGGCTCGCGCTTAATCCCTGATTCCAGAGCTTGCGAAGCAATTCTACCCGTTCGTCGGTCCAAGACATTCTTAACCCCATTTAACCCATGCATCGCCGAAAGAGTCCGGACGATAGGCACCATTCACGCTGTCGTGCCGGATGGCCGGAGCAATTTACCTGACGCGAGAGTCACCAGATATCGTGTTTGATGTGGGCACAACCTACAATATGCCGTGACTCGGCCGCAAGCATCGTGGAGTCAGCCAAACAGTTTTCCCCAGCGATGAGCGGTGGATATCTTTGTTATGAAGGCATTGTGGCGATTTTAGCGCTGACCCTGTTCGGTTGATCGGGGTGTGGCCAATGAATTCGGACGGATTGATTGACACGGTGGCCTCGCATTCTATGATGTTGTCGATGCGAAAAGCCGTCCTCGACAGGACGGCCATTTTTGTTTTTGAGCGATATTTTTCTGAAGGAGATCGTCATGGCCGAAACAAGTTCCGCCGCGCCTTCCACACCGGCCCTTTTGCCGGTCTTTGCGCGTCTGGATCTTGCCTTCGAGCGAGGCGAGGGCGCTTGGCTCATCTCCGATAAAGGCGAACATTATCTCGATTTTGGCTCCGGTATCGCGGTCAACGCCTTGGGTCATGCCCATCCCCACCTGGTCGAAGCCCTAAAAGCGCAGGCGGAGAAGCTTTGGCACACGTCCAACCTTTACCAGATGCCGGAAGGCGAGCGTTTGGCGCGTCGGCTGACGGAGCATTCATTTGCCGACACGGTTTTCTTTACGAATTCCGGTGCCGAGGCACTTGAATGTGCCATCAAGATGGCACGGAAGTACCACGCGGCATCCGGTCATCCCGAACGGTATCGGATCATTACCTTTGAAGGTGCCTTTCATGGCCGAACGCTTGCGACGCTTGCCGCTGGCGGGCAGCAAAAATATCTGGAAGGATTTGGGCCAAAGGTTGATGGCTTCGATCAGGTCCCATTTGCTGATCATGATGCGATTGAGCGGGCTATAACCCCAGAAACCGCCGCGATTTTAATTGAACCTATTCAAGGCGAGGGTGGCGTTCGCGTTGTGCCAACCCAGTGTTTGCGGGGGTTGCGTGAATTATGCGATCGGCACGGCCTCTTGCTGATTTTTGACGAGGTTCAATGTGGTGTCGGGCGGTCCGGCAAGCTTTTCGCCTATGAGCGGTCAGGGATTGCGCCCGATATTATGGCCTTAGCCAAGGGCATCGGCGGAGGCTTCCCGATGGGGGCTTGCCTTGCGACAACGGAGGCCGGAAAGGGCATGACCGCAGGCTCGCATGGAACAACCTTTGGTGGAAATCCACTGGCAATGGCGGTAGGCAACGCCGTGCTTGATGTCATTTTGGCACCCGGCTTTCTTGACCATGTTGAGAAAGTGGCTCTGTTGTTCAAACAGCGATTGGCGGAAATAAAAGACCGTCATCCCCGCATCATCGCAGAAATTAGAGGGGAAGGTCTGCTGATCGGGTTGAAAATGGCCGTTCCCAATACCGCGATGACGGGAGCATTGCTGCAGGAGAAGATGTTGTCGGTTGGCGCGGGTGACAATGTTGTTCGACTTTTGCCACCTCTGATTATTGATGACGCACTGGTGGGTGATGCGGTGAGACGCATTGACCAAGCCTGTTCGCGGATCGAGGCAGATATGGGCCTCCCACAGAAGAAAGCGGATGCAAGATGAGTACGCCGAGGCACTTTTTGGATATAACCGATTTTTCGTCGGATCAATTACGCAACATTTTGGAAGGTGCCGTTAAAATAAAAGCCCTGCGCCGCGCCGCGCGGGCTTCCGGTGGGCGCTCGAAAGATCGGCCGCTTGAAGGCAAAGTTCTGGCCATGATTTTCGATAAGCCCTCGACCCGTACCCGCGTCTCGTTCGACGTTGGTATGCGCGAGCTTGGCGGCGAGACATTGATGTTGACCGGTGCAGAGATGCAGCTGGGCCGTGGGGAAACCATTGCCGACACGGCTCGCGTGTTGTCCCGCTATGTCGATGCCATCATGATCCGCACCCTCGATCACGCCAAAATGCGTGAACTTGCCGATAATGCTTCGGTACCTGTCATCAATGGTCTCACTAAAATGTCACATCCGTGTCAGGTAATGGCTGATGTGATGACGTATGAAGAGCATAATGGTCCTATTCAGGGTCGCACGGTCGCTTGGATGGGCGATGCCAATAATGTTTTGGCTTCGTGGGTGCATGCGGCGGCTCGGTTTGATTTTCAACTGAAGATCGCTTCGCCCGAAGACTTGTCGCCGTCGGCCGAATTGATTGCATGGGCGCGCAACGAAGGCGCCCGGGTTACCGTGACCCGTAGTCCGCAGGACGCGGCTGAAGGTGCAGACTGCATCGTCACCGATTGCTGGGTTTCGATGGGTGATGAAGATGCCGGTCGCCGTCATAATCTGCTGCTGCCGTATCAGGTGAATAGTAAATTGTTGAAGCTTGCTGCGCCCAAGGCCTTGTTTATGCATTGCCTGCCCGCCCACCGTGGCGAAGAGGTGACCGATGAGGTGATGGATGGTCCGCAATCGGTTGTGTTCGACGAAGCCGAAAATCGTCTTCATGCCCAAAAGGGCGTTTTGGCGTGGTGCCTCGGCGCGATATCCGCATCATGACTGACTTCATGATGGATTTTGCGGATGATCGCGTCTTGCCGTTTACGGTCGAAGCGCTCGATATTCGGGGCCGGGCTGTTCGCTTAGGCCCGATGATCGACGAGATCCTTGGCCGGCATGCTTATCCCGATGCTGTTTCGGAATTACTCGGACAGGCGACGACTTTAGCCGTTTTACTGGGCTCGGCGCTGAAATTTGAAGGACGATTTCAGATCCAAGCCAGAGCCGATGGGCCGGTCGATATGCTGGTTGTCGACTTCGAAGCGCCTGACCGCGTTCGGGGCTACGCGCGGTTTGACGCAACCCGTTTGGTTGATGGCATGACACCCGCCGAGGTATTGGGTCGCGGCCAGTTGGGTCTCACCATCGATCAGGGCAACGATATTTCGCGTTATCAAGGCATTGTCGCACTCGATGGACAAGGGCTCGAGGAAGCCGCGCAGCAATATTTTCGGCAGTCCGAGCAGATACCCACCCGCGTTCGTTTGGCCGTCGGTAGGGTGGTTCAAACCGATGGTGCCGGCGATTTACGTCCCGTTTGGCGTGCCGGTGGCGTGATGGCGCAATTCATGCCCACCTCGCCGGAGCGGCAACGAAGTGCGGATCTGCATCCGGGCGATGCCCCGGAAGGGGCAACGATTTTGCAATTTGGCGATGATGATGCCTGGACGGAAGCTAGGCTCCTCATCGAAACAGTCGAAGATCATGAGCTGATCGATCCAACCTTGACCAGCGAAGCGCTCTTGTATCGCCTCTTTCACGAAAGTGGGGTGGTGGTCTTTGATGCCGAAGCCATTACGGCGCAATGCCGCTGTTCGCGGGATCGCATTGTGTCGATGATCAAGGGATTTCCGCCGAATGAGCGGCGTGAAATGGTAGCCGATGACGGTATGATTGGTGTCACCTGCGAATTTTGTTCAACGCGCTATGAAGTTTTGCCGGATGACGTCGATCTTCAGGACGAGGATGGGCGGTAAAACAATCCCCTCCACCTTCGCCGCCTTGCGGGCTTAAAGGGTTCGGATTATAACGCTTCCGTAACAATCGGAACCGATAATGAGTGTAACCCTTCGCCCCTCGGAAGCCTTGAATTTATGGCACATGGTCACGCTCGGCCTTGTTCGTGAAGACAGTCATGATTTTTCGGCCCGACAAATTTCGATTTTGCTCACCGTTTATCTGGAACCGCCGCCCCACACGGTGCGGGGTTTGGCCGCGAAACTGCAGGTAACAAAGCCTGTGATCACCCGCGCGCTCGACACGATGGGGCGCCTCGAATTGGTGAGCCGTCGACGCGACGAGGCCGATCTTCGTAATGTGATCATTCAGCGGACGGTCAAAGGGGCCTTGTTCATAGAGAGGATTGGCGATCTTATCGTGTCAAGCGGAAAGGAACTGCCTCGATGAACCACGCCGACCGCCGCCTAACCCCTGCTCGCCCGGATCTGGCCGCCGATCACCTTCGTGGCATGATCGAATCCCCTCGTTATGTGGCGGGGGAGCGTCAGATTGTTTTTGACGGATCAGCCGATCTTCGTCGAGCGCCGGTGCCGGACGCCCCGCTTGAAACCGAAGCCCTCCATGGCGAGATCTTCACCGTGTATGACCGTGACGACGAAGGCTGGAGCTGGGGGCAACTCGAACGTGATGGCTATGTCGGTTTCATGCCGTCAAAAGCCTTAACGGGCGATATCGCGGCACCGACCCATCGCGTCAGCGTGCTGCGCAGTTTTCTTTACGGTGGTCCCAGCATCAAACTGCCACCGATGGCCGCTTTATCGCTGGGTAGCCGGGTGACGATCATCGGATGGAAAGAGCCTTTTGCGATTACCCATCGCGGACATTATATCATCGCCGATCATCTGGTTGCCGTTGATCACGTGGAGCGGGATTTCGTCGCGGTGGCCGAGCGCTTTCTTGGTATTCCCTATTATTGGGGCGGTAAAACCAGTCTTGGGCTCGATTGTTCGGGGCTTATGCAGGCATCCCTCAACGCAGCGGGGATCCCGGCACCGCGCGACACCGATATGCAGGAGTCGATGCTGGGGGCACCCTTGGCATGGCCCGATGATTTTTCGACGCTCGAACGCGGCGATCTCATCTTTTGGAAAGGCCATGTTGGGGTCATGCGTGATGCTACCGAGTTGGTGCATGCCAGTGGCCATCAGATGCTCGTGGTCTGCGAGCCTTTGCGTCATGCGGTTGATCGCATTCTTGCAAAGGGGGCGGGCCCCGTCACATCGATCCGTCGATTACCTGCCCTATCGGCTCAATAACCTTTTCCCCGGCTAACCGTATGGCGCAGAGGCTCGCCGCGTTCGACACGGCGGATTTGCGCGGCAATCGCACTGGCCACCGCGAGAGGGTCTGAGACGGAGGCATTATGCGGGGAGATCGTAACCCTTGGATGGGACCACAGCGGGGATTCCACAGGCAATGGTTCGGTTTGAAAAACGTCGAGAACGACTTCGTGCAAAGTGCCGTCCTCAAGGCAGGCCAAAAGATCAGATTCAATCTGGAGGTTGCCCCTTCCGGCATTGATCAAAGAGGGTGCTGGCAAACGACCATCCCGTGCCAAGCTCCGCAATAAGGGAGCATTGATTATTCCGCGGGTTTCGTCGGTGAGGGGCAGAAGTACCACGAGGATGTCGGTACGCGCGAGAAAGGCCATGAGTTCCGTTTCGCCCGCATAGGTTTTGATTCCGTCGATCGCCTTGGGGGATTGGCTCCAACCGGCAACATCAAATCCGATCAGGCTCAATTTACGCGCCGCATCGCTTCCCAAAACTCCCATGCCCATGACGCCAACGCGAACATCGCAAGCGGCGGGCTGCCAATCATCATCGATCCACCTTTTTTCCGCTTGTTGCTCGCGGTAGCGCCGCGTCTGTCGAAGGATCGAGAGCGCATGCAAGAGGACATATTCGCTCATCCGGTTGGTGAGATCAGAATCGACCACGCGGGCAATCGGCACATCCGGTATTTGGGGATCGCGAAAGAGATGATCGACCCCCGCTCCCATCGAGAAAACGGCCTTTAAGTTGGGATAGGCGGCCAATGAACCGGGTGGATGATACCAGGTCATCGCGAATTCCACCGCCGCCGGATCGAAGACATCACCCAGCGTGACGATGGCGCGATCGGGTAATAGTTCCTGAAACTGCTTTACCCACGGGTTTGGATCACCGGAGCCGAGTGCAATTAGTAAACTCATGGTCACAGCCCTTTGCCTTGAATACGGTCATAGATCAGTGGATTTTCCGCAGGTTTTTGAGGCCCGATAACATAGGCGCGCTTCAAATCCGCTATGGCTGCATCCGCAGCCTTGTCCGAGCGGGCATGAACAAAGCCGAGCGGTAAATCTTTGGATATTTTAGTGCCTAAAGGCAAAAGCGACGTAAAGCCAACGGCCGGGTCAATGGGGTCTTCAGCCCGTGTCCGACCACCGCCCAAGGAAACCACGGCCAATCCGATGGACCGGGTGGCGATGGCGGTTACGAAGCCCTCTTGAGCCGCAAAAACCGGGCGGATGATGGGGGCCGATGGAAGATGATGGTGTGGGCGAGCGATCAAATCCGACGGCCCGCCCAAAGCCGCTACCATGCGTTGAAAATGCTCGGCTGCTGCCCCGCCTGCAATGGCTGATTCAACCTTGAAACGTGCCGTTTCGAGATCTGGCGCCAGCCCACCAATCAACACCATTTCGGCCCCAAGCGCTACAACGACCGCATGCAAACGGGGGTCCCGATGGGTACCGGTGAGATAATCAATGGCATTGATCACTTCAACGCTATTTCCCGCGGCCGTAGCGAGCGGTTCGTTCATATCGGTTATCAGGGCCGTTGTTGGTAAACCGGCGCCGGTGGCAACCTCTGCGAGGCTTGCAGCCAAATCTTTTGCGCCCTCCAGCGTCGGCATAAAGGCACCACTTCCGGTCTTCACATCCATGACCAGACCTTGCAATCCGGCAGCCAATTTCTTCGACAGAATGGACGCTGTGATTAGAGCAATCGATTCAACCGTCGCGGTGATATCGCGGATGGCGTAGAGTTTTTTATCGGCAGGGGCGAGATCGGCCGTCTGGCCAATAATGGCGACACCCGTTTCGCGTACTACCTTTCGAAAAAGGGACAAATCAGGTTGGGAAACATAGCCGGGTATTGCGTCCAGCTTGTCCAAAGTACCACCGGTATGCCCTAAGCCCCGGCCGGAAATCATCGGCACATATCCACCGCATGCCGCAATGGCCGATGCAAGCATCAGGCTCACATTATCGCCGATTCCGCCGGTCGAATGTTTGTCTAGAACCGGCCCTGGCATATCGGACCAATCGAGAATAGTACCCGACTGCATCATCGCAGCGGTCAATGCCACGCGCTCAGCCATGGTCATTCCGCGAAAAAACACGGCCATCGCAAAGGCAGCCCCTTGGGCGTCTGTCACGCGGCCTTCGCCGAGGCCCGATATCAATTGGACAATCTCGTCACGGCTTAATTCGTTGCCGTCACGCTTTTTGCGAATGATTTCTTGCGGCAACATGATCTGTCTCCGGACTTCCCATTCTCCGGTGATACAGTGCTTTTGTAAGAAAAACAGGCCTAAAAATTATGCGGCGTAACGGGTGGCATCCTCGCCATAATGGTCGATATAGCGGGGGTGGATGGCTTTTACGGGAAGGATAACCAGCACATCCGTGGTGCCAAATTGATGGTCAATCACGGCCCCGTCCCCAATTTTTGCGCCTACCCTGAGATAGCCTTTAATCAGCGGCGGTAGCGCGTGCAACGCCAATTTGCCATTTACCGCTTCACGTTGCATCCGGTCCATCGCAATCCGCCGGTTAGGCAAAGCGGACGCACGCCACTCGCCTTCAGCCCGGGCTGAATGATGCAGGAAACTCAACGGTAAAGCGAGCGCATCCGGATCGGTACCCTCGAAACTCGCGCAACCGAACATCACATCGATTTTGTAACGCTTCACATACGCCCAAATGCCATGCCAAAGCAGCTCAACCGTTCGTTTATCGCGGTAAGGCTTGGCCACGCAAGACCGGCCCAGTTCGAGGAATCGAGCGTCTGGATGAGCGGCCAGCATGGGCCCGATATCGAATTCGGACGCCGTATAAAAGCCGTTATAGTGGTCGGCGATTTCTTGCCGAAGCAGGCGATAGGTTCCCACCACTTTGGGTTTGATGTTCGCATGGTCGATAACCAGCAAATGGTCGCATATGGTGTCGAACGCATCAATATCGCGCCGCTTCAACCGCGATACGAGGTCCGGCAAAGCCGACATTTCTTCGCAAAAGACGGTGTAACGCAGACGTTGCGCCCGCTTGATGTCTTTTTTGGTCGAAGCCAACCGAACTTCGAGAGATCCTATACGACCTAGGGTAAAACGGTCGTGCAACGGCTTGGGAAAGAAAGATTGAATAAAGCCCGACCCCGTGCGCGCCGCCGAAACAACCTGTTCGGTAATGACTTTGTGAGCGAGCATGGTAGCGATCCCCTGCAGAGCCGGCCGATCCGAACGAATCGACCTCCATTATATATGACAAAGTCATCATGAAACGCTGACGATCTTATGACAGTCGTCTGAATAGTTATCCGAGGGTTTCACGCGCGCGATAGCTCAAGGCTTCGGCGAGATGCAGGCGACGGATTCCATCCGACCCGTCGAGATCGGCTAAGGTGCGCGCGACTTTCAAGACGCGGTGATAGCCGCGCGCCGTCAGTTTCATGGCGTCAGCCGCGCTGCGGAGCAAGGCAAGGCCGCTCTCATCAAGCTGGGTAATGGCGGTCAGATGCTGGACGGGGCAGGTCGCATTGCAGGTAACATTGGCAAGTCCAAGCGCTTCGAATCGGTGAGTTTGGATGTCTCTCGCGCGTGCAACTCGACGCGCAACGCTTTTGGATTCCTCGGATTTTCCCGGCGCAATCAAATCGGCAGCCGTCACAGCAGGGACTTCAATCACAAGGTCGATCCGATCCAGAAACGGACCGGAAATGCGGGATTGATACTGCGCCATGCAGGTGGCGTTGGGGGGTTTTTTTGCAGGCAAAGCCTGGCTCTGTGGCTTTGCCACAGCGGCACGGGTTCATCGCGGCAATGAGCTGAAAACGGGCCGGATAGGTCACGCGGTGATTGGCTCTTGCGATAATCACCTCGCCCGATTCGAGTGGCTGGCGCAGGCTATCGAGTACTTGGGGCTGGAATTCAGGTAATTCATCCAAGAATAACACGCCGTGATGCGCGAGCGAAACTTCGCCGGGTCGCGCCCGAAGACCACCGCCGACCAAAGCGGCCATCGACGCGGAATGGTGCGGGGCGCGAAAGGGTCGCCGATCGGTGATCTCGCCCCCCGCCAAAGCGCCCGCTACCGATTGGATCATCGAGACTTCCAACAGCTCGCGCGGTCCGAGGGCCGGTAAAATCGAGGGCAATCGGGCGGCCAGCATCGATTTTCCTGCACCGGGCGGTCCGGATAAGAGCATGTTTTATCTAATTAAATTTATTTAAATC